>NZ_CP045649.1:3676734-3977760 GCF_009557055.1 Nocardioides sp. dk884
TCGGCGGCGAGGCGGAAGATCTCGCGCAGGCGCGCGTCGCGCTCGGCGCCCTCGGCGACGTACACGCCGATGACCGGGACGCCCTCGCGCAGCGCCTCGACGACGGGGTTGCGCCCGACGATCCACTCGGCGTCACCGGAGGACTTGCGGCGCGGACGGCCGCCCTGGCCGCCGGAGCGCTCGGCGCGCTTCGCGTCCTTGTGGGCCTTGTGGTAGGGCCGGTCCTTCGCCTTCGGCGTCGGCCCCTTCCCCTCCAGGCCTCGGCGCACGCGACCACCGGAGCCCACGGTCGGGCCCTTGCTGGTCTTGCGGATCGCGCCCTTGCGCTTGCTGTTCCCTGCCATCAGGCGAGGCTCCACTTCGGTCCGTCGGGTGTGTCGGTGACCTCGACGCCGGCCGCCTTGATCCGGTCCCGGATCGCGTCGGCGGCGGCGAAGTCCTTCGCCGCGCGGGCCTGGGCCCGCTGCTCGAGAAGGCCGGCGACGAGGACGTCGACGGCGTGGGTGAGCTGGTCGTCCTGGCCCGCGGGGGCGCCCCAGGCGGGGTCCGCGGGGTCGAGCCCGAGCACGGCGAGCATCGCGCGGACCTCGGCGGCCTTCGCGCGCGCGCCGGCCTCGTCGCCGGAGCCGAGCAGCCGGTTGCCCTCGCGGACCGCGTCGTGCAGCGTCGCGACGGCCGCGGGGGTGCCGAGGTCGTCGTTCATCGCCGCGGCGAACGCGTCGGGCACGGAGCCGCTCTCGGTGTCGGGCATCCGCTCGAGGAACCCCTCGACGCGGCGGAAGCCGGACGCGGCCTCCTCCAGCGCCTCGAAGCTGAACTCCACGTGGCTGCGGTAGTGCGCGGCGACGAGGTAGTAGCGCAGCTCGATGCCGCGGAAGCGCTGCAGCACCGCGGGGATGGTGAGGCTGTTGCCCAGCGACTTGCTCATCTTCTCGCCGGCGGTGGTGATCCAGGCGTTGTGCATCCAGTACGACGCGAAGTGCTGGCCGGCCGCGCGGGACTGGGCGAGCTCGTTCTCGTGGTGGGGGAAGCGCAGGTCGACGCCGCCGCCGTGGATGTCGAAGGCGCTGCCGAGGTACTTGCCGGCCATCGCGGAGCACTCGATGTGCCAGCCCGGGCGGCCACGGCCCCAGGGGCTGGGCCAGGAGGCGGTCTCGGGCTCGGAGTCCTTGCGGCCCTTCCACAGGGCGAAGTCGCGGGGGTCGCGCTTGCCGCGCGGGTCGGCATCGCCGGCCGGCTCCATGTCGTCGACGCCCTGGCGGGTCAGCGCGCCGTACTCGGGCCAGCTGCGCACGTCGAAGTAGACGTCGCTGGAGCCGTCCTCGGCCGCGTAGGCGTGGCCGCGCTCGATGAGCAGCTCGATCAGCTCGACCATCTCCGGGACGTGCCCGGTGGCCAGCGGCTCGTAGGTCGGCGCGGCGACGTTGAGCGCGGCGTAGGCGGCGCTGAGCTGGCGCTGCATGTCGTAGGCGAGGTTGTACCAGGGGCGGCCCTGCTCGGCCGACTTCGCCAGGATCTTGTCGTCGATGTCGGTGACGTTGCGGATGAAGGTGACCTCGTAGCCGAGGCGGCGCAGCCAGCGCTGCAGGACGTCGAAGTTGACGCCCGAGCGCACGTGCCCGACGTGCGGCTCGGACTGCACGGTGAGACCGCAGACGTAGAGACCCGCCTTCCCCTCCTCGAGGGGGACGAAGTCACGGACTTCGCGGGTCGCGCTGTCGTAGAGCCTGAATGTCACCGGGCCAGTCTAGGGAGGCGGCTCCCCCGAGCCCGCATCCGTGCGCCGCCTGCGCCCCGTGGGCCCGGTCCGACTGACTGGTGTGACACGTGGGACAGGAGTGACGAGCCGTCGTATCGTGGCCGGGTGCGCCTTCCCCTCGCCGCCGCCCTGGTCACCGGCCTGATCACCCTCCCCGCGCTCGCGCCCGCCCCGTCCGCCTCCGCGGCCGACGGCGCCTCCGTGGCCGCCGCCTCCGCCGAGGCTCCGGCGGCGCGCAGCGCGGCTCCGGGGAGCAACGCGGCTCCAGCGGGCGCAACGCGGCCCGGCGGGTCGACCTGACCCGCTGGGCCACCCCGGCCGAGCTGGGCCGCGGCACGATGCACGGCACCACCGTGCACCGCGGCCGGGTCGTGCTGTCGCAGCCCTCGGCCACCCGGCGCCTGGGCGGCACGCGGTACGACGCGGGGACCTGGCTCTCGCCGTGGACCGCGCCCGGCTTCGACTACTCCGAGCTGATCGCCTCGTGGTCGGCGCGCACGCCCGCGGCGTCCCTGGTCGAGGTCAGCGTGCGCGGCCGGGCCCCCGACGGCACCCGCTCCAGCTGGGACGTGCTCGCCCGCTGGGCGGCGAACGACCAGCACCTCAAGCGCACCTCCCTCGGATCCCAGGACGACGACCTGGCCTCGGTCAACGTCGACACCTGGGTGGCACGCCAGGACGCCGGGCTGCGCTCGTGGCAGCTGCGCGTCACGCTGCTGCGCAAGTCCGGAACCGCCGCCAAGCCCAAGCTCGTCTCGGTCGGCGCGATGTCCTCGCGGCTGCCCAGCGGCACCGTGACCGCCTCCGCGCCCGGCAAGGCCCGCGGCGTGGTGCTCGACGTCCCGCGCTACTCCCAGATGACCCACCAGGGGCACTCCCCGCAGTGGGGCGGCGGCGGGCAGGCGTGGTGCTCGCCCACCTCGACCTCGATGGTGCTCGGCCACTACGGCCGGTTGCCGCGCCCGGCGGCGTACTCCTGGGTGGGGGCGGGGCACACCGACCCGTGGGTGGACCACGCCGCGCGGATGACCTATGACCACTCCTACCGCGGCACCGGCAACTGGCCGTTCAACACGGCGTACGCCGCGAGCCTGGCCGGGGACGCCTTCGTGACCCGGCTGACCTCGATGCTGCAGGTGGAGCGGTTCATCCTGGCCGGCATCCCGGTGGTGATCTCGGTGTCGTTCGGGCGCGGCGAGCTCGCCGGCGCCCCGATCTCCGCGACCAACGGCCACCTGCTGGTCGTGGTCGGCTTCACCGCCTCCGGCGACGTCGTGGTCAACGACCCCGCTGCCGGCACCCGCGCCGGCGTGCGCCGCACCTATGACCGCGGGCAGCTGGAGAACGCCTGGCTGCCGCGCTCGGGCGGGCTGGCCTACGTGATCCGCGACGCCGCCCACCCGCTCCCCTCGCCCTCGCCGGGCAACTGGTGAGCACTCCCCGCCGTCGCTGACGGGGGGGGGCGGGGTCGGCGCGCGTAATCGCGCAATTGCTGGGAAAAGTACCTACCAGCGGCCCGGGCCGGTGTTTTTCCCAGCAATTGCGGAGATACGTGCAGCCCGCAGCCTCCCGACTCCCGGCCGACCCGGCGAACGGGCCTCAGGCCTCCTCGAGCACCCGGACGCCGGCCTCGTGCCAGCCGGTCGCGCCGCTGGGGACGGGAGCGGCCTCGACGCCGGTCTGTACGGCGCCGGCGCGGTCGATCGCGCGCACCCGCAGCGTGTGCTCCCCCGGCGCGAGGTCGAGGGTGGTCGTCCACTGCACCCAGGTGTCAACGTTGGGCACCTCGGCGAGCGTGGTCGGCTGCCAGGCGCCGCCGTCGACAGCGATCTCGACGGCCGCGATCCCGGTGTGCTGGGCCCAGGCGACGCCCGCGACGCGGAACGGCCCCGGCGGCACCTCCTCGTTGCGCGGCACGTCGATGCGCGAGGCGATCTTCACCGGCCCGCGCTCGGCCCAGCCGCGCGTGGTCCAGAACGCCTCGACGTCCTCGAAGCGGGTGACCTCCAGGTCCACGACCCACTTGGTCGCCGAGACGTAGCCGTAGAGGCCGGGCACGATCGTGCGCACCGGGAAGCCGTGCTCCAACGGCAGCGGCTTGCCGTTCATCGCGACCGCCAGGAGCGCGTCGCGCTCGTCGGTGAGCGCCTCGATCGGCGTGGCGCAGGTCCAGCCGTCCTCGGAGGTCTGCAGCACCGCGTCGGCGCCGTCGCGCACGCCGGCCTCCGCCAGCAGGTCCGCCACCCGTACGCCGCTCCACCAGGCGTTGCCGACGAGCGAGCCGCCGACCTCGTTGGACACGCAGTTGAGCGTGATCCAGGCCTCCGTGGTCCGTCGGGCGATCAGGTCGCTGTAGGTCAGCACGACCTCGCGGTCGACCATCCCGTGGATGCGTAGCGTCCAGTCGGCCGGCTCGATGGTGGGGACCGCGATCGCGGTGTGGATCAGGTAGAAGTCGTCGGTCGGGGTGTGCCACGGCGTCACGCCCGGCACGTCCACCCGCACGCCGGGCGGCACCTGCGGCAGCGTGACCCCGGGCAGCTTGAGCAGCCGCCGGGTCTCCTCCACGTGGCGGCGCCCGCGCCCGATGCCGCGACCGACCGTGCCGAGGACCGCGGCGACGGCCGCCATCAGGCCGGCGCGCAGCAGGAAGGTACGCCGGGTGTGGTCGTGCACCTCCCCCGGAGTGGCGCTCTCGCCCCGCACCACGAACGGGTCACGGGCCGGCGCCTCGTGCGGCTGGGACAGCGCCGCGGCCGCGCGGTCACGGCGGCGCAGCGGGTCGGTGAGCAGCGAGAGGCAGACCAGCCAGGTCACCAGGCCGGTGGCGACGGGCACCAGGTCGACGGTGGTCGCGTTGTGCTGGGCCAGCACCGCCCAGGCGCCGAGCCCGGCCAGCACCGTGAACAGCACGGCCGGCGCCCACCAGGTGCGACCGGCCAGCCGGCCGGCCCACGCGAAGAGCGCGAGGAGCACCAGCACGATGACGAGCAACAGCACCGTCTTGTCGTGCACGCCGAGGTAGCGCACGGCGTACTCCGCGACCTTGCCGGGCGTCCAGACGATCACCCGCTCGGCGACCGCGACGACGGGAGAGTCGCGGATCGTGAGCGCCATCGCCACCGCGTAGCTCGTCGCCAGGCCGGCGACGCCGGCGACGATGCCGGCGATCGACCAGGTGCGGGATGTCGTCACGGGGCGATTGTGGCGCACGGCATGATCGCGGTGTGGACCACGCCCCTTCCTCCCCCGGCCCGTTCCCGTTCCGCACCGGCATCGGCACCGACGTGCACCGTCTGGTCGACGGCGTCGCGATGCACCTCGGCGGCCTGTCCTGGCCCGAGGAGGCCCAGGGCCTCGCCGGGCACTCCGACGCGGACGTCGCGGCACACGCGGCGTGCGACGCGCTGCTGTCCGCGGCCGGCCTCGGTGACCTGGGCTCCAACTTCGGCACCTCCGAGCCCGAATGGGCCGGCGCCTCCGGGGCCGCCCTGCTCGCCGAGACCGTACGCCGGGTGCACGCGGCCGGCTTCGCGGTCGGCAACGTCGCGGTGCAGGTGATCGGCAACCGCCCGCGGATCGGGGCGCGGCGTGCGGAGGCCGAGGCCGCGCTCTCCGCCGCCGTCGGCGCCCCGGTCAGCCTGTCCGCCACCACCACCGACGGGCTCGGGCTCACCGGCCGCGGCGAGGGCGTGGCCGCGATTGCGACCGCACTGGTGATGGCGACTCCCTGATCGCCGCGGGCCGCCCGCTCAGGCCGCGTGGGACCGCGCGGCGCCGAGCCGGAACCGGCGTACGACCAGGTCGGCGACGAACCGGTGCGCCCCCACGACGTCGGCCACGACCACGGCGCCCGATGCCTGCGCGACCGCGCGGATCCGGTCTGCGTCGGCGCCGGGCGAGAGCAGGTACGGCGAGACCGCGACCCGGCGCCGCAGCACCTCCTCGGGGCGCGGCCCCGGGCCGCTCAGCGTGGCCAGCTCGACCGGGCCGGTCCAGCTGTGCGCGAGCAGCTCGACCGCGCGCTCCAGGTGGGCGGCGATCCCGGGTCCCTGCGCGCCCAGCGCGACCATCACCACCGGCGTCCCGGGACGCGCGCCGGCGCGCACCAGCCGGGCCGCCTGGGCGGCGGCGATCAGCGGGTGCGGCCCCAGCGGCGGGACCGGCAGGTCGTGGGCGGAGGAGAGCAGCAGCGGGACCACGATGCTCGAGGGGTCCGCGGGGACCGGGCCGTAGGAGACCACTCCGGGGACGCCCAGCGTGTGTGCGGCCCGTGCGGTCACCTCGTGTGCGACCCGGTTGGGCGCACCGGTGGGCCGGGCGACTGTCACCAGTCTCATCGCGGACCTCCTCGAGCTCTCGTCGTGGTTTCCTCAGGCGGCGTCGTCCTGCTTGCGGGACCCGATCAGCACGACCCCCTCGACGACCTTCACGGCGTACACCGGCACCGACACGTGGGAGTCCTCCAGGCACCGGCCGCTGCGTAGGTCGAAGGCGTGGCGGTGCGCCGGGGAGGCCACGAACGGCACCTCGCCGCGTGTGCCGACGATGCCGCGGGCGATCACCGAGGCCTTCGCGAACGGGTCGTGGTTGCCGAGCGCGTAGACACGGCCGTCGGCGCACCGGAAGATCGCGACCGCCTGGCCGTGCACGAGGGCGGTCGCCCCGCGCTCGACCTCGAGCTCGGCGACCTGGCAGACCGGCTGCCACTCCTCGGCCGCGGAGGGACGCGGGGTCATCGTGGCGGGTCCGAGCGGGGGTGGACGAGCGGACTGAGCAGGGGCGGATGGGTCGGGGGGAGCGAGCACATGGGGCCTCCTTCGGACCCTGAACGTAGGACTGCCGTGTTCGGCGCCTGTTTCGCTATGTAACGGTCAGGAAAACCCTGTGGCGCGGTCCCCCCGCGGCCGAGGGGTAGCGTCTGCGCCCGTGAGCGACATGCCTACCTCCGCCGTCGTGGTCCTCGGGGCCGGGTCCGGGTCGCGCGTGGGAGCGGCGACCAACAAGGTCCTGCTGCCGCTGCAGGGCCGCCCGGTGCTGGCCTGGTCGCTGCGCGCCGCGCTGGACCTGCCGGGGGTACGCCGGGTGGTGCTCGTCGTACGACCCGGCGAGCTCGACGCGGTCTCCGAGAGCGTCGGCCGGCACCTCGGCGACCACGAGGTCGTGGTGGTGACCGGCGGCCCGACCCGGCACGCCTCGGAGTGGAACGCCGTGCGGGTGCTCGCGCCGTACATCGAGGCCGGGGAGCTCGAGGTGATCGCGGTGCACGACGGCGCCCGGCCGCTGGCCGACACCGACCTGTTCGCGGCGGTCGTCAGCGCGGCCCGCGTGCACGGCGGCGCGCTGCCGGTCGCACCGCTGTCCGGCCTTCTCACCACCGACCTGCGGGCCGTGCCGGGCGCGCTCGGGGGCGTCCAGACGCCGCAGGCGTTCCGGGCGCGCGAGCTGCTCACGTCGTACGCCGCGGCGGCCGCGGACGGCTTCGAGGCCACCGACACCGCCGGCTGCCTGGCGCGCTACAGCGACGTGCGGATCGCGGCCGTGCCGAGCGGTCCGCGCAACCTCAAGATCACCTTCCCCGAGGACGTCGCCCTCGCGGACGCGCTCCTGACCTGAGCAGCCCGAGGCGCCTCAGCGCAGCTCGCCGAGCAGGTCGCTGCCGTCCTCCTCGGGGCGGGTGAGCGCCTCGAGCACGCGGACGTCCTCCTCGCTGGTCACCCGGCGGGCGGTCGGCGGCGCCTCCACGGGCACCACGGTGTGCTCGCGGGCGAGGGTGTCGACGAGCGCGGCGAGGTCGTCGCCCGGCCAGTCCGGCAGCGCCGCGACGACGGAGGCCGGCAGCACGACCGGTGAGACCACCGCGAGCAGACCGGCGCGATCGACGGTCTCGCCGACGAAACCGGACTCGACGTGCTTGACGGTGTCGGTGACCGGGCGCACGCCCACCACGACGACGTCCTCCTCGACCGCCCGGGCCACGCACCCGGCGATGAACTCCGCCGGCGTCGCGGGGCAGAGCACGTCGTGCAGCACCAGGGGCTCATCGGCCTCCTGCACCGCCCACCACGGGGTGCCGAGGTCGAGGGCGGTCACCTGCGCCTCCCCCAGCCCCCACGACGCGCAGGCCACGAGCGCCTCACCGTGCAGCAGCGCGAACGGCAGCGCACCGCGCCCCTCGTCGAGAACCACCCCGAGCGCCGGCAGCGCCGAGGCGCGCCAGTCGTCGTCCACCTCACTCATGGGCCCCACCGTAGGGGCGGCATGGAAGCGAACGCCGACGGCCCCCGGGTTGCACCCGGGGGCCGTCGCGAGCCGGCCGCGACCCGCGTGGGGGTCAGCAGCCGGGGTGGATCAGGAGGCGAGCACCTCGTCGAGGATGGCCTCGGCCTTGTCCTCGTTGGTCCGCTCGGCCAGTGCCAGCTCGGAGACGAGGATCTGGCGCGCCTTGGCCAGCATCCGCTTCTCGCCGGCGGACAGGCCGCGGTCACGCTCGCGGCGCCACAGGTCGCGCACGACCTCGGCCACCTTCATGACGTCGCCGCTGTGCAGCTTCTCGAGGTTGGCCTTGTAACGACGCGACCAGTTGGTCGGCTCCTCGACGTGCGCGGCACGGAGGACGTCGAACACGCGGTCGAGGCCTTCCTTGTCGACGACGTCGCGAACCCCGACGAGGTCGAGGTTGTCAGCCGGGACGCGCACCACCAGGTCCTGCTGCGCCACGATGCGCAGGACGAGGTACTCCCGGTCCTCTCCCTTGATCTTGCGGGTCTCGATGTTCTCGATGACCGCGGCCCCATGATTCGGATAGACGACCGTTTCGCCGACGGTGAAAGACATATGTCAGGTTCCCCTTCCTAGGGAAGCAGTCTAACACGTGCCAGCGCAGACCCTGGAGACGTTTCCGCAGGTCAGCGTGCCAATGCACCCAATGGGAGGCTTGACAGGGCCGATCGGGATGTGGTGGAGACCATCTCGTGGGTTGGGACAAAACCACGAAAACCGCTGGTGAAAGCGGTAGTTACACCTCCTCGCGGGGGCCGTGACTGATACTGCCGGACATGGCGAAACCCATGCCCTGGCAACGACGCCGGACGGCGACGGAGGCACGCGAGACCGACCCCGGGCCCGCGCCGAGCCACCCCACGGCTCCGGTCGCCGCGGACGAGCCGCCGGCCGCACCGCAGCGCCGACGCGTCGCCGACGCGACCCCGCTGCTGCTGCTGCGGGCCGCGCACGCCAAGCAGGGCGTGCTCACCGCCGCCGGCCTGGCCGCCGCGGCAGGGATCAGCGGGCGCCCCGGGCGCGAGGTCGGCGTCGTGTTCGCGACGGTCCTGGTCGGCCAGACGATCCTGGGCTGGCACAACGACCTGGTCGACCGCGACCGCGACCGGCGCCACGACCGGCCCGGCAAGCCGGTCGCGCAGGGCCTCCTCGACCCGGGCACCGTCTGGTTCGCGCTGCTGTGCGCGGTGCTCCTGGTGGTCCCGCTCTCGGTGGCCACCGGCGTACGGGCCGGGCTGTTCTACCTGGCCTCGCTCGCCGTCGGCATGCTCGCCAACCTGGTGCTGCGTCGCGGCCTGCTGTCCTGGCTGCCGTGGGCGCTCTCCTACGCCCTCTACCCGGCGTACCTCTCCTATGGCGGGTGGGGAGGCGCCGACACCGGCTCGGCGCCCGAGCCGGTGATGGTGGTCCTCGCGGCGTTCCTCGGCATCGGCGTGCACCTGCTGGTCTCCCTGTGGGGACTGGTGCCCGACAACGCCGACGGCTGGCGCACCCTGCCGCTGCGCCTCGGGCTGCGCCTGGGGGCCTCGCGGCTGCTGAGCGTCACCAGCGCGTATCTGCTGCTCGTCCTGGTCGCCCTGGCGGTCGTGGGCGCCCAGGTCGGGCTGGCCCGGTAGCGCCCGCGCACCACCCCGCTCACCACGGGACGACCCGGGCGAGCCGGGGCGCGGACGGGCGATAGGCTGTGGGCGTTCTGCCCGCTCGACCACGAAGGCATCCGAATGCACCTGCGCCGCAAGCTCACTCTCGCCGTGAGCGCCACCGTGCTGGCCGTCCCCGTCCTCAGCTCGTGCGGGTTCGACTACGCGACCGACCGGGTCTACACCCCGGCCGCCGGCACCAACAACCGCGACGAGGACGTCGACGTCGTCGGTGCCGTGGTCGTCGCGGCCCAGCCCGGCAGCGGCACCTTCGTCGCCGGCCTCTCCAACAACGACCCCGACGAGCCGCGCACCCTGGTCTCCGTCGCGGGCGAGGGCGTGAACCTCAAGGGCCTCAAGGACCTCGAGATCCCGCCGCGCGGCTACGTCAACCTCGCCGACGAGGACGTCCACGTCGACGGCGAGGTCGCCGCGGGCGGCTACGTCACCCTGCAGCTGGAGTTCGACACCGGCGACGCCGTCGAGCTCAACGTCCCCGTCGTGACCAACTGCGACGAGTTCGAGGGCATGGACACCTCCGTCCAGACCGGCAGCGGCGAGGAGCTGGCCGAGGCCTACTCCTGCGAGTTCCCGCACTCCGAGTCCGAGGGCGAGGCCGAGCACTGATGGGCGCCACGCTGATCCTGCTGCGCCACGGCGAGAGCGAGTGGAACGCCAAGAACCTCTTCACCGGCTGGGTCGACGTGGCCCTGACCGACAAGGGCCGCGGCGAGGCCGAGCGCGGCGGCGTACTCATGCGTGAGGCGGGCCTGCTGCCCGACATCGTGCACACCTCCCTGCAGCGTCGCGCGATCACCACCGCCGCGATCGCGCTGGACGCGTGCGACCGCCACTGGATCCCGGTGAAGCGCTCGTGGCGCCTCAACGAGCGCCACTACGGCGCGCTCCAGGGCAAGGACAAGAAGCAGGTCAAGGACCAGTACGGCGAGGAGCAGTTCATGCTCTGGCGCCGCTCCTTCGACACGCCTCCCCCGCCGCTGGACGACGCCGACGAGTTCTCCCAGGTCGGCGACCCGCGCTACGCCGACCTCGGCGCCGAGATGCCGCGCACCGAGTGCCTCAAGGACGTCATCGACCGCTTCCTGCCGTACTGGGAGAGCGAGGTCGTCCCCGACCTGCGCGCCGGTCGCACGGTCCTGATCGCCGCGCACGGCAACAGCCTGCGCGCGCTGGTCAAGCACCTCGACCAGATCAGCGACGAGGACATCGCCGGGCTCAACATCCCCACCGGCATGCCGCTGCGCTACGAGCTCGACGACGACCTGCGCCCCACCGTCCGCGGTGGCGTCTACCTCGACCCCGAGGCGGCCGCCGAGGCTGCCGCGGCGGTCGCGAACCAGGGTCGCTGACGACCGACGCTCCCCGAGCGCGCACGACACCGCGAGGTAGTTCGTGACGTGAGGGACTGTGGATGACGTTCTCCACAGTCCCCAACGTCACGAACTACCTGCTGGTGGGGCTCACACCTCCACCGACCGCGGGTCCTCCCCGGTGACGACGAAGACCACGCGGCGGGCGATGGAGACGGCGTGGTCGGCGATGCGCTCGTAGTAGCGCCCGAGCAGGGCCAGGTCGACCGCGGCCTCGACGCCGTGCGGCCAGTCCTCAGCCAGCAGCTGGGTGAAGCTCTCGCGGCGCAGCCGGTCCATCTCCTCGTCGGCGCGGCCCAGCGCGATGGCGGCCTCGACGTCGCGGCGGGCGATGACCTGGCGCACCTCGCTGACCATGGTCTCCGCGACCTCGGCCATCCGCTCGATGGTGGGGCGCACGTCGTCGGGCACCGCCACGTGGGGCACCCGCAGCCGGGCCACCTTCGCGACGTGCACCGAGAGGTCGCCCATCCGCTCGAGCTCGCTGACCATCCGCAGCGCGGACACGATCGTGCGCAGGTCGCCGGCGACCGGCTGCTGGAGCAGCAGCAGCGAGAACGCCGCCTCCTCCACCCGCTCCCGGGCCGCGTCGATCACCTCATCGGCGCTGATCACCCGCTCAGCGACGGCGGCGTCGCCGGTCAGGAGGGCCACGGTGGCGTCGTGGACGGCTGTCTGCACGTCGTCGCAGATGTTGGCCAGGTCGGCGATCATCCGGTCGAGCTGGTCATTGAAGAGATCACGCATGAGCCGACCGTAGCGACTGCAGGTGACTGCTCGGGGTGACCTCGTGAACGCCAGGTGAACGTTGCGAAGCCGCGGCGTACGCGGCGACCGCCGGCCGCGGGTCGCCGTACTCTTGTCCCGTGGACCCAACGACCCAGGCGTTCCTCGCCGCCGTCATGGGGGCCATCGTCGCCGGCGGCGCCGTGCTCGCCTGGCACGTCAGCGACCGTCAGCAGCGCCGGGTCACCCCGGCCGAGGAGCCGTTGGTCCCGCCGGGCGTCGCCACCGTGCTCTCGGTGCTGCGCAGCAGCGCGGTCGTGGTCGACGAGACCGACGTGGTCCTGAAGGCCTCCGCCCCGGCGTACGCACTCGGGCTGGTGCGCGGGCACCGGCTCGCCTCCGACGAGCTCGCCGACGTGGTGCGCCAGGTCCGCCGCGACGGGGAGATCCGCGACACCGAGCTGGTCATCGAGCGGCGCGGCGCCCCCGCCCGGCACGTGACGGCCCGGGTCGCGCCGCTCAGCCCCCGCCTGGTGCTCGCGCTCGTCGAGGACCGCACCCGCGAGCGCCGCGTCGAGGCGGTACGCCGCGACTTCGTCGCCAACGTCAGCCACGAGCTGAAGACCCCGGTCGGCGCGATCCGGCTGCTCTCCGAGGCCGTCACCCACGCCTCCGACGACCCCGAGGCGGTGGTCCGCTTCGCCTCGCGCATGCTCACCGAGAGCGACCGGCTGACCGCGCTGGTGCAGCAGATCATCGAGCTCTCCCGCCTGCAGGCCGACGACCCGCTCGAGGCGCCCTCGGTGGTCGACCTCGACGACGTGATCACGGCAGCGGTCGACACCAGCAAGATCGACGCGGAGTCGCGCGACATCCGGGTGCACACGCGCGGGACGCCGGGGCTGCAGGTCTTCGGCAGCCAGGAGCAGGTGACCGCGGCCGTCACCAACCTGGTGGCCAACGCGATCGCCTACTCCGAGCCCGACTCCTCCGTGGTCGTCGGGCGCAAGGCCACCGAGGACGGCACCGTCGAGGTCTCGGTGGTCGACCAGGGCATCGGCATCCCCTCGCACGAGATCGACCGCATCTTCGAGCGCTTCTACCGCGTCGACCCGGCCCGCCACCGCTCCACCGGCGGCACCGGTCTGGGCCTGTCCATCGTCAAGCACGTCGCCGCCACACACGGAGGAGAGGTCCGGGTGTGGTCCATCGAGGGCCAGGGCTCCACGTTCACCCTGACCCTCCCCCAGCACTTCGGTGCCGAGAAGAAGCAGGAGGACCGCCCGTGAGCCGGGTACTCGTCGTCGAGGACGAAGAGAGCTACAGCGAGGCACTCGCCTACATGCTGCGCAAGGAGGGCTTCGAGGTCGCGGTCGCGGCCGACGGGCACGCCGCCCTCACCGAGTTCGACCGCAACGGCGCCGACATCGTGCTGCTCGACCTGATGCTGCCGGGGCTGCCGGGCACGGAGGTGTGCCGCCAGATCCGGGCCACCTCCAACGTCCCGGTGATCATGGTCAGCGCGAAGGACGACGAGGTCGACAAGGTCGTCGGGCTCGAGCTGGGCGCCGACGACTACGTCACCAAGCCCTACTCCCCCCGCGAGCTCGTCGCCCGGATCCGCGCGGTCCTGCGCCGCGGCCAGGAGCCGGAGGCGGCCTCGACGGCGCTGGAGGCGGGGCCGGTGCGCATGGACGTGGAGCGTCACATCGTCACCGTCGACGGCGAGGAGCAGCGCCTGCCGCTCAAGGAGTTCGAGCTGCTGGAGATGTTCCTGCGCAACCCCGGCCGGGTGCTCACCCGCGGTCAGCTGATCGACCGGGTGTGGGGCTCGGACTACGTCGGGGACACCAAGACCCTCGACGTCCACGTCAAGCGGCTGCGCAGCAAGCTCGAGCCCGACCCGAGCAACCCGCGCTACCTGATGACCGTGCGCGGGCTGGGCTACAAGCTCGACCTCTGACCCCTCCCGCCGAGTCGGCGCGTGTGGTTGCGCGAGTCGGCGCGTGTGGTTGCGCGAGTCGGCGCGTGTGGTTGCGCGAGTCGGCGCGTGTGGTTGCGCGAGTCGGCGCCATTGGTTGCGCGAGTCGGCGCCATTGGTTGCGCGAGTCGGCGCTTGTGGTGTGCCCAGTCGGCGCTCATGGCGTCGTACGCCGGGGAGGGGCGGGATCTCGCACTGCGGTGTCCGTAATCCGCGCGACCGGAAGGCTCCTGCGTTCCTAGGATCGTGCGGTGCGCACTCCTCTCGACCGATCTGCCGCCTCCGGCCCCCGCGACACGCCCGCCGCCGACACCGGCGGCGCCGGCGGCGCCGCGACCGCGCCCGGCTGGCTGCCGCTGATCGCAGTCGCCGTGACGCTGCTCTGCTGGGCCTCGGCGTTCGTGGCGATCCGCCACCTCGCCGACGACTTCTCCCCGGGCGCGCTGTCGTTGGGTCGCCTGCTCGTGGGCGCGGTCGTCCTCGCCGCGGTCGCGCTGCCGCGCGGGCTGCCCCGGCCGACCGGACGCGAGTGGGTCTCGATCGTGCTCATCGGCGTGCTGTGGTTCGGCATCTACAACGTCGCGCTCAACGAGGGCGAGCAGCGCGTCGACGCCGGCACCGCCTCGATGCTGATCCAGGTCGCGCCGGTGCTGATCGCGCTGCTGGCCGCGGCATTCCTCGGCGAGCGGTTCACGGCGTACCTCGGCGTCGGCCTCGCGCTCGCCTTCGCCGGCGTCGCGCTGATCAGCCTGTCCTCCTCCGAGGGCAACGAGCGCGACCTCGTCGGCGTACTGCTGTGCCTGCTCGCGGCCGGGGTCTACGCGATCAGCCTGGTGCTCCAGAAGCCGCTCGTCGCGCGGCTCTCGGGCCTGCACGTCACCTGGCTGGCCTGCACCGTCGGCGCGATCTCCTGCCTGCCGTTCGCCGGCCAGCTCGCCGGCGAGGTCGCCGACGCCCCGCTGAGCTCGGTGCTGTGGGTGGTCTACCTCGGCGTCTTCCCGACCGCGATCGCGTTCAGCACCTACGCCTACGCGCTGTCGCACATGAGCGCCAGCAGCCTGGGTGTCACGACCTACCTGGTGCCGCCGCTGACGATCGTGATGGGCGTGCTGTTCCTCTCCGAGGCACCCCCGACGATGGCGTACGCCGGCGGCGCGCTCACCCTGGTCGGCGTCGCGGTCGCCCGGCGCAAGCCGCGTACGGCGGCCGCTGAGCCGGCCAGGACCGCCTGAGCAGCGGAGCCGCCGCCATTGGCGCCGACTCGGCGCGCCATTGGCGCCGACTCGCGCAACCACAAGAGCCGACTCGGCGCGCCACAAGAGCCGACTCGCGGAGGAGGAGACCCGGGTCAGTCGGGGGTGTCGGCCTCGAGCCAGCCGCGGAACGCCTCGAGGTTGTGGGTGGGCTCGCCGCGCAGCTTGCGCCACTCCCACTCCTTGCGGATCGAGGAGGCGAAGCCGAGCTCGAGGATCGTGTTGAAGGAGTCGTCGGCGGCGCCCAGCACCGCGCCCAGCAGCCGGTCGAGCTCCTCGGGGGTGGCCGCGGCCAGCGGCAGGCGCCCGTCGAGGTAGATGTCGCCGTGGGTGTCGACGGCGAAGGAGACGGCGTACAGGCGCAGGTTGCGCTCGAGCAGCCAGCGATAGACCCGCTCGTGGTTCTCGTCGGGGCGCCGGCACACGAACGCGTGCACACCGAGCGCGTGCTCCCCGACGTCGAGGCGCACGGCGGTCTGGAGCTTCTTCTCACCCGGCAGCGCGAAGGAGAAGAAGCCGGGCCGGTCCTCGTCGTACTCCAGGCCGGAGGCGGCGAGGTGCTCGCGCACGACGCGGGCCGCGTCGGTGGCGCTCACGGGCCCGCTCACAGGACCGGCTCGCGCATCAGCGCCGACGCACGGCGGTAGACCTCGAGGGTGCGGCTGGCGGTGGCCTCCCAGGAGAACTCGCGCGCCTGCTCCAGCGCGCCGGCCTCCAGGCGGACCCGCAGGTCCTCGTCGAGCACCCGCGTCAGCGCGTCGGCCCAGCGGGCCGGGTCGTGGCCGTCGACGAGCAGCCCGCTGTGCCGGTCGCGCACCACGGTGGTGAGTCCCCCGACCGCGGCGGCGACCACGGGCGTACCGGTGGCCTGCGCCTCGGCGGCGACCAGGCCGAAGGACTCGTTGTAGGAGGGGACGGCGACCGCGGTGGCGGCGGCGTACCAGCGCGCCAGCTGGGGCTGGGTGACCGGCGGGACGAAGCGGACCACGTCGTCGATGCCGAGCTCGCGCGCGAGCGCGGCCAGCGACTCGGGGCGCTCCAGGCCGGTGCCGGAGGGGCCGCCGACGATGGGGACGACGAGGCGGGCGCGCAGGGAGGGCGCGCGCTCGAGCATGATCGCCACCGCGCGCAGCAGGACGTCGGGGGCCTTGAGCGGCTGGATGCGCCCGGCGAACAGCAGCACGTGCGCGTCCACCGGCAGGCCGAGCTCACGGCGGGTGGCGATGCGGTCCAGCGGCCGGAAGACGCCGAGGTCGACGCCCGGGTGGACCACCTCGACCCGACCGGCGTCGGCGTCGTAGAGGTTGATCAGCTGCTTGGCCTCGAGGTCGGTGTTGGCGATCAGCATGTCCGCCGCAGCGACGACCTGCTCCTCGCCGATGATGCGGGCCGTCGGCTCCGGGGTGTCCCCGGCCGCCAGCGCGTCGTTCTTGACCTTCGCCATCGTGTGCATCGAGTGCACCAGCGGCACCCCCCAGCGGTCGCGAGCGAGCGCCCCGACCTGGCCGGAGAGCCAGTAGTGGGAGTGCACGGCGTCGTAGTGCCCGACCGGCTTGACGGCCTCGGCGCGCATCACCTCGCGCGCGAACACGCACAGCTGCGCCGGCAGCTCGGCCTTGGTGAGGCCCTCGAACGGGCCGGCCGGGACGTGGTGCACGCAGATGCCGTCACCGGCGGTGACCAGCGGCGGCAGGGTCGAGCTCGTCGCGCGGGTGAAGATGTCGACCTCCACGCCCTGGCGAGCCAGCCGCCGGGCGAGCTCGATGACGTAGACGTTCATCCCGCCGGCGTCACCGGTGCCGGGCTGGTCCAGCGGCGAGGTGTGCAGACTGATCATCGCCACGCGCCTGATGTCGTCGCGAGTGTCCTCCACGCCTGTCCTTCCTCGGGGTCAGCGGTCCATCGGGGCGAACGTCCGAGGCCGCCCACAGATTCCCGACGTCCCATGATCCGGGAGAGCCCACGCGGCGCCGTCACCGGCACCACTCTGCGAGATGTCCGGCAACGTCCGCGCGAAGTCGACAGGGTTACTGCACAATGGTCGGGTGAGCACTTCGAAGAACGCCGCCCCCCGTACCGCCGTCGTCACCGGCGCCAGCAGCGGCATCGGCGCCGCCACGGCGCGCACGCTGGCCGCCGCGGGCTACCACGTCTACTGCGCGGCCCGCCGTGCCGAGCGGGTCGAGGAGCTCGCCGCCGAGATCGGCGGTACGGCGGTGGTCTGCGACGTCACCGACGCCGCGTCCGTCGCCGCGCTCGCCGAGCGGGTCGGCGGCCGCCTCGACGCGCTGGTCAACAACGCCGGTGGCGCCTTCGGCATGCGCCCGGTCGCGCAGGGCGACAGCGAGGAGTGGCGTCGGATGTACGACGTCAACGTGATCGGCCTGATGCAGGTCACCCGCGCCCTGCTGCCCGCGCTGATCGCCAGCGGCGCCGGCGCGATCCTCAACGTCGGCTCGACGGCCGGGCGGAGAGCCTACGAGGGCGGCGCCGGCTACACCGCCGCCAAGCACGGCACCAAGGTCGTGACCGAGACCCTGCGCCTGGAGCTGTTCGACCAGCCGGTGCGGGTCATGGAGATCGCGCCCGGGATGGTGCGCACCGAGGAGTTCTCGCTGGTGCGCTTCGACGGCGATGCGGAGCGGGCCGACGCGGTCTACGCCGGCGTGGCCGAGCCGCTGGTGGCGCAGGACGTCGCCGACGCGATCGGGTGGATGCTCACCCGTCCGGCGCACGTCAACATCGACGAGCTGGTGATCCGCCCCCGCGCCCAGGCCGCACAGCACAAGGTCCACCGGGTCGGCTGAGCGCGAGCGCCACCACGACGATCAGCGCGCCCGCGGCGGCGTCCACGACGTAGTGGTTGGCGGTCACCACGACCGTCACCGTGGTCAGCAGCGGGTGCAGCAGCCAGAGCACCCGCCACCTGCTGGTGGTGAGGGTCATCAGCACCAGCGCGAGCAGCAGCGCCCAGCCGACGTGCAGGCTCGGCATCGCGGCGTACTCGTTGGCCAGGCCGGCGAACGGGCCGCCGCCGTACACGCTGGTGCCGGCCCTCTGGCCGGTGTCGACCATCCCGGAGGCCTCCAGCAGCCGCGGCGGGGTCACCGGCCACACGATGTGGATGACCATCGCGGCCGCCGTGGCCAGCACCAGCGCCCGCTTGGCCCAGTAGTAGACCTCGCGGCGCCGGACGTAGAGGTAGACCAGCACCGCGATCGTGACCGGGAAGTGCACGAGGTAGTAGCGATCGGCGAGCCCGACGAAGTGCTGCACGCTGAGCGCCCACGCCTGCATGGACGCCTCGTCCGGCATCTGGAGCAGCTCCTGGAAGCGCAGGATGGCCAGCGCGTTGTCGTCGGCGGAGGCCACCCGACCGGTGGCGACCACCCGCCCGAGGTTGTAGACGCCGAAGAGCACCAGTACGGAGACGACCTCCAGCGCTGCCGGTCGCAGCACTCGGAGCGCGACGGCAGACCGAGGGACGCGGATGTCGGTACTCACCACCTTGAATTGTGCCAGCACCCACCCCCTAGGGGTGAACTGGTTTGGCTGTCTCGGCGAGTCTTCCGCCCACTGCGTCGAGTCCAGCACGGTGCGCGCGTGCGGGTGGCACACTTCCGGCGTGCAGACCATCGGAATGATCGGCGGCATGAGCTGGGAGAGCAGCGCCGTCTACTACGAGGCTCTCAATCGCGGCGTCGAACAGCGGGTGGGCGGGCTCGCCTCGGCACGCACGGTGCTGAGCTCGCTGGACTTCGCCGAGCTCACGGCGCTGCAGCGGGCCGAGCGCTGGGACGACGTCGCCGTCGTCCTGGGCGAGGCCGCGCGGGGCGTGGAGCGAGCCGGCGCGGACTTCCTCTTGATGTGCACCACGGCCTTCCACCGAGTCGCGGAGCAGGTGGAGGCGGCGATCGACATCCCGCTGCTGCACCTGGCCGACCCGGTCGCCGCGGCCTGCACGGCGCAGGGGGTCACCTCGGTGGGCTTCGTGGGCACGTCCTTCGCCATGTCGGGCTCGTTCTTCACCGACCGGCTGGCCGCGCAGGGCCTCACGGTGCACGTGCCGGACGTTGCGCGGCACGCGGAGATCGATCGGATCATCTATGAGGAGCTCGTCCACGGGCGGGCGCTGGACTCCTCGCGCCGCACGCTCGTGCAGGTGATCGACGAGCTGTGGGACGCCGGCGCCGGCGGGGTGATCCTCGGCTGCACCGAGCTCGAGCTCCTGGTCAAGCAGGCCGACGCGGACGTCCCGCTGTTCCCCAGCACCACGCTCCACGTCGCCGCGGCCCTCGATCGGGCCCTGGCCTGACTCACGGGGCCTGATTCACGGGGCCTGATTCACGGGGCCTGACCCGCCCCCGCCCGCCGCGTCACGGACGTGGCGGGCGGGGCGGGTCGGCGAGCCGACTCAGAGCAGCAGGATCAGCAGCACGACGACGACCAGGACCAGCGCGACAACGGCAATGGTGCGAGTGTTCACAGGGGCTCCTTCTCCGGGCCTCGGACGAGGCCGATGACTCTCAATGCCCCGCTCGCGCGGGGCCAAACGGTGCGCGGACGAGCGGCCTACCTCATCCCTGCGGGCGATAGTCGTCGGGCTCGTCCTCGATCATGTAGTTCGGGTTCTCCCGGATCCGCTCGGCGGTCCGCTCGATCCAGCCCTGGTCGTTGGTCTCGATGTCGCGATCGGTCAGCTGCTCCTTGAGGTAGGCGACCAGGTCCTTCTCGCCGGAGTCCCTGGCCAGGGAGGTCGCGTCCACTGCCGCCTGCAGGTTGGAGTCGTACGTCGCCACGGGGTTGTGCCTCTCGGTCGGGAACGTTTCCGCGCCGTTACCCCGGGCCCGCGCCCTGGACACCTGCCTGGTCCACCGACTGGTCCACCGACTGGTCCGCGGCTCGGTCGTCGCTGAACCGCGCCGCACGCCCGGCCCTGCGGGCCCGCGTCGCCTCCTCGAAGTTGTCGGTCAGCAGCCGCAGGTAGAGCTGCCCGATGCCCTCGACCGGCATGTGGCTCTCCAGGGAGCCGGCGGCGATCCCGGCGTGCAGGGTCCGCTTGGTGAGCTCGATGCCGGGCTGGGAGAGCTCCGCGATCCGCACCCCGATCGCCACGGCCTCCGCGAGCACCGGGTCGGCGACCCGGGACACCAGCCCGATGCGCGCCGCCTCGGCCGCCTCGACGTCGCGGCCGGTGAACATCAGGTCGGCGGCGTGGCTGGACCCCACGGCGCGCGGGAGCAGGTAGCTCAGCCCGAGCTCGCTCGCGGTGAGACCGTTGTTGATGCCCGCGGCACGGAAGTAGGCGGCGCTCGAGGCGATCCGCAGGTCGCAGGCCAGCGCCAGGCACAGCCCGCCGCCGACCGCCGCCCCGTTGACCGCCGCGATCACCGGCTGGTGCATCCGGCGCAGGGTGCCCACGACGTCCTCGAGCATCTCCAGCGAGCGCAGGGCGTACGCCGGGCGCGGCAGGCCGTCGGCGTACGGCGGGCGCCCCGCGGACTCCTGGTCCGCCCCGGAGCAGAACGCGGCCCCGGCGCCGGTGAGCACCACCGCACGGACCGCGTTGTCGCGGCCGAGCTCCACCAGCCGGTCGCGCACCGGGACCATCACGTCGAAGGCCATCGCGTTCATCCGCTCCGGCCGGTTCAGCGTCACCACCGCGACCCCGGGCTCGGGGCGGTCCACCTCGACGAAGCTCATGACGCAGGCCCCGGTGCCGCGGCGGGGTCGGGCGCCAGGGTGTCCGCCAGCGCGTCCGCGACCTCGCGGGCCTGCCGGTAGTCGGCCTTGCCGGTGACGTGGCGCGGGATCCGGGCGACGACGTGCACCGTGCGCGGCACCTTGTAGCCCGAGAGCCGGGTGCGCAGCAGCCGGCGCACGTCCTCGACGTCGAGCGCGGTGCCGGGGCGCGGCTGGACCAGCGCGGCGACCTGCTGGCCGTAGGTCGGGTCCGGCAGGCCGAGCACCAGGGCGTCGAAGACGTCGGGGTGCGCCTTGAGCGCGACCTCGACCTCCTCGGGGTAGACCTTCTCCCCGCCGGTGTTGATGCAGCCCGAGCCGCGCCCCAGCAGCGTCAGCCGGCCGCCGGGCTCGATCTGCACGTAGTCGCCGGGGACCGCGTGGCGCACCCCGTCGATGGTGCGGAAGATCCGCGCGGTCTTCTCCGGGTCGCCGAGGTAGCCCAGCGGGATGCTCCCGCGTCGCGCCATCCGCCCGATCGCGCCCACGTCGGCGTCCAGGTCGAGGATGCGGTCCTGCTCGTCGATCACGACCGTCTCCGGGCCGACCTCGACCAGGCTGCCCTTGTCGGCGAGGGTCTCGGTGCGGATCCGGCCGTTGCCGGTCATCCCGGTCTCCGAGGAGCCGATGACGTCGAGCACCACCACCTCGGGCAGCTGCCGCAGCCAGCGCTGCTTGACCTCGACGGAGAAGATCGCGGCCGCGCTGGTCACGGTGGCGAGGCTCGCGGCGTCGTACTCCCCCCGCTCGTGCTCCTCGATCAGCGGCCGGGCCATCGCGTCGCCGATCAGGGAGAGGGTGTTGACCCGCTCGGCCTCGACGGTGCGCCACACCTGCGCGGGGTCGAACTTCGCGAGCAGCACGTTGGTGTGGCCGCCGAAGAAGCGCAGCAGCATCCCCCACTGGCCGTTCGCGTGCATGACCGGGCCGAGGTGGAGGCAGACCAGCTGCGGCCCGGTGAGCGCGCCCCGGGACTGGTCGCGCTCCTCGATCGGCTTGCCGGTGACGAAGTCCAGGCCGCCGCCGAGGGTGCGCCACACGTCCTCGTGGCGCCACATCACGCCCTTCGGGTAGCCGGTGGTGCCGCCGGTGTAGACGATGTAGACGTCGTCGGGGCTGCGCGGGCCGAAGTCGCGCTCCGCGGACCGGCCGGTCATCGCGTCGTCCCACCCTGTCCACGCGTACGCCGTGGGGCGCGCGTCCACGCCGTCGTCGATCACGACCACGTGGCGCAGGCGGTGGTGGGCCGGCACCACCTCGTCCAGCACCGCGGAGTAGCGCGCCTCGTGGACCAGCGCGACCATCCCGGAGTCGCCGAGCAGGTGGTCCAGCTCGGCAGCAACGTAGCGGTAGTTGATGTTGATCGGGGTCGCGCGGGCCTTGAAGCAGCCGAGCATCGCCACGACGTGCTCGGCGGTGTTGCGGGCCATCAGCCCGACGTGGTCCCCCGGCCCGACGCCGACGGCGAGCAGGTGGTGGGCGAAGCGGTTGGCGGCGGCCTCCAGCTCGGCATAGCTGAGCCGGGCCTCGCCGGCGACGAGGGCGGTGCGCTCCGGGACCGCGTCGACGGCGTGCTCGACGAGGTCGGCGATGTGGTGGACCATGCGCGGCAGGCTCCGGCGCTGACGTGTCCTGTGTCACACTCGTTCCCGCTGGCTGGAACCTGGGAGGGCACCCGATGGACGAGGCCGAGGCACGACCCGGACCACGAGCGCCGGGCCGCGCGGGCATGGTCGAGCGTCTCACGCAGATCCTCGACGTCTTCCTGCTCGGCCCCGACCACCTGCTGCTGGAGGAGATCGCCGAGCTGTCGGGACTGCCGCGCTCCACGACGTACCGACTCCTGGCGCAGCTGGTCGCGATGCGCTGGCTCGAGCACGGCCCGCACGGCTACTGCCTGGGCCCGCGCGCCCAGCGGCTCGGGCGCCGGGTCGAAGGCAGCCTGCCGCTGCGCGCGGCCGCCGCGGAGGCGCTGCAGGAGCTGGAGGCGACCACCTCCGCGGTCGTGCACCTGACCGTGCTGGCGGGCGGGAGCGTCGAGGTGCTCGACAAGGTGGGCGGGCGGCACGTCCCGGACATCCCCACCACCGTCGGCACCCGCTACCGCGCCGAGGACGCCGTCGCCGGGCGGGCGATGCTCGCCGCGCTCGCCCCCGAGGAGGTGGACCGGATCCTGCTCGACGGCCGGGCGAGCGGGCGCCTGCACGAGCGGCTGCACACGATCCGGCGCCGTCACGGCCTGGCCATCACCAGCGACGACATGCCCTGGGAGCTGCGCGGCGTCGGGGCCGCGATCGTGGGCCCCGACGGCCCGGTCGGCGCGATCTCGGTGGGGCTCCCCGGGCGGGCCGCACCGGTGGAGCGGTTCGTGCCGATGCTCGCCCGCGCGGTGCGGCTCACGTCACAACGGCTCCACGACGTACGTCTCGATGCGGAGCGATACCGCTTGCGGTCGTAAGATCGGCGCGGCCCTTCTGGGTCCCACGCCCCGATCGGAAGTGACTCCCCACCTGATGTCTGAGACAAAGTCCGCCAACCTGCGCAATGTCGCGATCGTCGCGCACGTCGACCACGGCAAGACCACGCTGGTCGATGCGATGCTCCGCCAGGCGGGCGCCTTCTCCGAACACGAGGCCGAGAGCGTCGCGGACCGCGTGATGGACTCCGGTGACCTCGAGCGCGAGAAGGGCATCACGATCCTCGCGAAGAACACCGCGATCCACTACAACGGCGCGTCGGCCCCCGAGGGCATGACGATCAACATCATCGACACCCCCGGCCACGCCGACTTCGGTGGCGAGGTCGAGCGCGGCCTGTCGATGGTCGACGGCATCGTGCTGCTCGTGGACGCCTCCGAGGGCCCGCTGCCGCAGACGCGCTTCGTGCTGCGCAAGGCGCTCAACGCCAAGATGCCCGTCGTCCTGGTCGTCAACAAGGTCGACCGTGGCGACGCCCGGATCTCCGAGGTCGTCGACGAGACCTACGAGCTGTTCATGGACCTGCTCGACGACACCCACGGCCAGGACGCCCTGGACTTCCCGGTCGTCTACGCCTCCGGCAAGGCCGGCATCGCCAGCCTCGAGAAGCCCGAGAACGCCACCCTGCCCGACGGCAAGGACCTCGAGCCGCTCTTCAAGACGATCATCGACACGATCCCGGCGCCGACCTACACCGAGGGTGCGCCGCTGCAGGCGCACGTCACCAACCTGGACGCCTCGCCGTTCCTCGGCCGCCTCGCGCTGGTCCGCATCCACGAGGGAACCCTGCGCAAGGGCCAGAACGTCGCCTGGATGCGCCGCGACGGCTCGGTCAAGAACGTCAAGATCACCGAGCTGCTGATCACCGAGGGCCTCGAGCGCAAGCCCGGCGAGGTCGCCGGCCCCGGTGACATCGTCGCGATCGCCGGCATCCCCGAGATCATGATCGGCGAGACCCTGGCCGACCCGGAGAACCCGGTTGCGCTGCCGCTCATCCACGTCGACGAGCCCGCGATCTCGATGACCATCGGCACCAACACCAGCCCGCTCGTGGGCAAGGTCAAGGGCTCCAAGGTCACCGCCCGCCTGGTCAAGGACCGCCTCGACGCCGAGCTCATCGGCAACGTCTCGCTCAAGGTCCTCAACACCGAGCGTCCCGACGCCTGGGAGGTCCAGGGCCGCGGCGAGCTGGCGCTGGCGATCCTGGTCGAGCAGATGCGCCGCGAGGGCTACGAGCTCACCGTCGGCAAGCCGCAGGTGGTCACCAAGGAGATCGACGGCAAGGTCCACGAGCCGATCGAGCGCCTGACCATCGACGCCCCCGAGGAGTACCTCGGCGCGATCACCGAGCTGCTCGCCGCCCGCAAGGGCCGCATGGAGGGCATGACCAACCACGGCACCGGCTGGGTCCGCATGGAGTTCATCGTGCCCGCGCGTGGCCTGATCGGCTTCCGCACCGAGTTCCTCACCGAGACCCGCGGCACCGGCATCGCCCACCACATCTCCGAGGGCTACGACCGCTGGGCCGGCGAGATCCGCTCGCGCAACAACGGCTCGCTGGTCGCCGACCGCAAGGGTGCGGCCACGGCGTACGCCATGACCTCGCTGCAGGAGCGCGGCACCCTGTTCGTCGAGCCGACGACCGAGGTCTACGAGGGCATGATCGTCGGGGAGAACTCCCGCGCCGACGACATGGACGTCAACATCACCAAGGAGAAGCAGCAGACCAACATCCGGTCCGCCACCTCCGACAACTTCGAGAAGCTGATCCCGCCGCGCAAGCTCTCCCTCGAGCAGTGCCTGGAGTTCTGCCGCGAGGACGAGTGCGTCGAGGTCACCCCGGAGTCCGTGCGCATCCGCAAGGTCGTGCTCGACGCCGGTGAGCGCGCGAAGACCGCCTCGCGCGCCCGCAAGGCCAACAAGGCCTGATCCGCTCCGCCCGACGACAGGGGCCCGTCCCGCAGCTTCGGCTGCGGGGCGGGCCCTTCTCGTTGAGTCGAGAGTTCTGACCGTCGAGTCGAGGGTTTCGACCGGTCGAGTCGAGACTTCTGACGGTCGAGTCGAGACTTCTGTCGTACGACGAGGGGCGCGACAAACCCCGTCAGCCCACGCGCAGCACCGTGACGGCGAAGTCGGACTCGTCGGTGAACGGGTCCAGGTGCCAGGTGGCGAACCGCTGCTCGACCCGCGCCACCCCCTCGCGGGCGAGGTCGGCCAGGTCGGCGTCGTACCGCTCGAAGGGGTAGGCCTCGTCGCGGCGGAAGCCGACCACGACGCGGCCGCCGGGCCGGACCACCGCGCAGAGGTTGGCGAGCACCTGGCGCTCGGTGCCCGGCGCGACGAACACCATCACGTTGCCCGCGCACACGACGAGGTCGACCGGTTCCCCGCCGACGTCGGCGAGCTCCAGCTCGCTGAGGTCGACGACGCCGTACGTCGGACCGGGGTGGTCGACGCGGGCGGCCTCGACCAGCACCGGGTCGGCGTCCAGTCCGACCACGGTGTGCCCGCGGGCCGCGAGCTCGCCGGAGAGCCGGCCGGTGCCGCAGCCGGCGTCGAGGATCCGCGCGCCCCGCTCGACCATCGCGTCGACGAAGCGGGCCTCCCCCGCCAGGTCGGCGCCCTCGGCGGCCAGCGCGCGGAAGCGCTCGACGTACCACTGCGAGTGGCCGTCCTTGGTGTCGGTGAACCAACGGGGACGGGGGCTGGACTGGTCGGTCATGTCCCCATCCTCGCCGCCCTGTGCGACCGGGCCGCACTGCCCCCTCGGTCGGGGCGAGACGTCACGCCGTACGACGACGGGAAGCCGAGCGCGAGCGTCAGAACTCTCGACTCGACCGGTCAGAGGTCTCGACTCGACCGTCAGAACTCTCGACTCAACCAGTGGAGTGGGTCAGGGGGTGAGGCGGGCGCCGGTGGTGGTGTCGAAGACGTGGACCTTGTCCGGTGAGGTGGTGAGCCGGATCCGGGCGCCGCGGGGCAGGTCGGGGCGGCCCTCGACGCGGACGACGACCTGGCGCAGCAGGTCGTGGCTGACGTCGGTGTCCGGGGTGGCGTAGACGTAGGCCTCCGCGCCGAGCTCCTCGACCGCGGCGACCCGGACCGGGTAGCCCTCCTCGTCGCCCTGCGCCAGGCGCCAGGACTCCGGGCGGATGCCGAGGGTCACCGCGCCGGTGGAGCGGGCCGCCGCGTCCCGGTCGATCGGCAGCGCGTAGCCGTCGGCCACCGCCGTACCGTCGCCGGCGGTCTTGGCCTCCAGCAGGTTCATCGCCGGGGAGCCGATGAACCCGGCGACGAAGAGGTTCGCGGGGCGGTCGTAGAGCGCCAGCGGGCTGGCGACCTGCTGCAGCACGCCGTCCTTGAGCACCGCGACCCGGTCCCCCATCGTCATCGCCTCGACCTGGTCGTGGGTGACGTAGACGGTGGTGGTGCCCAGGCGCTGCTGGAGCGCGGAGATCTGGGTGCGGGTGGAGACCCGCAGCTTGGCGTCGAGGTTCGACAGCGGCTCGTCCATGCAGAACACCTGGGGCTGGCGCACGATCGCGCGGCCCATCGCCACTCGCTGGCGTTGCCCGCCGGAGAGCGCCTTGGGCTTGCGGTCGAGGTAGGCCTCGAGGTCGAGCAGCCGGGCCGCCTCCTGGACCCGGGTGCGACGCTCCTCCTTGCCGACGCCGGCGATCTTGAGCGCGAAGCCCATGTTGTCGGCCACCGTCATGTGCGGGTAGAGCGCGTAGTTCTGGAACACCATCGCGATGTCGCGGTCCTTGGGCGGGAGGTCGGTGACGTCCTCCTCCCCGATCAGCACCGCGCCGGAGGTGAGCTCCTCCAGCCCCGCGAGCATCCGCAGCGAGGTGGACTTCCCGCACCCCGAGGGCCCGACGAGCACCATCAGCTCGCCGTCCTCGACGGTGAGGTCGAGGTCGGACACCGCCGGCCGGTCCGCTCCGGGGAACTTGCGTACTGCCTTGTCGAACCGCACCGACGCCATGACTGGTCCTCTCGCACGGCCACCACGACGGTGGCGCGGGTCACATCGCGTCCACCGTACGACGCGGAGCGAGACGACGTCTAGTGGGAGCGCTTCCACACCTCACCGCGCCCGTCCGGCCCACTGAGGCGCGGACCGTTGACACTCGATGTGACGCATGTCATCGTGAACGAGCCGCGAGCGTGGAAGCGCTCTCACACCGTTTCCACCTCCCCGAGTCCGGCAGCCGCCCACACCCCAGGGAGCGTCACCGTGCAGACCACCACCCACACCGAGGCCGGTTCCCGGCCCGCTGCCCGCCACCACCGACGTCGTCGGGGGCTGGCCGTGGGGGCCGTGACGGCCCTCGTCCTCACCCTCACCGTCGCCTGCGGGGGCGACGACTCCGACGCCGGCGACGGGCAGACCACGCTCACGATCGCGACGTTCAACGAGTTCGGCTACGAGGGCCTGCTCGAGGAGTACATGGAGCTCAATCCCGACATCAAGGTCGTGCAGAAGAAGGTCGGCACCTGGGAGGAGCACCGCGACAACCTCTACACCAAGCTGGCCGCCGGGTCGGGCCTCGCCGACATCGAGGCCGTCGAGGGCGACGGGATGCCCGCGATCCTCGAGGAGGAGGGCGCCTTCGTCGACCTCACCGACGACAGCCTCGAGGGACGCTGGCTGGACTGGAAGAGCGAGGCGGGCACCGACTCCGAGGGCCGGATGATCGGCTACGGCACCGACATCGGCCCCGAGGGCATCTGCTACCGCGCCGACCTGTTCGCCAAGGCCGGGCTGCCCACCGACCGCGAGGAGGTCGCCGCGCTCTTCGAGAGCTGGGACTCCTACTTCGACACCGGCAAGAAGTTCGTCGCCGAGCT
The DNA here is from genome assembly GCF_009557055.1 of Nocardioides sp. dk884. NCBI lineage: Bacteria > Bacillati > Actinomycetota > Actinomycetes > Propionibacteriales > Nocardioidaceae > Nocardioides > Nocardioides sp. dk884. Next base: position 3,704,840 of record NZ_CP045649.1, read on the forward strand.
GCCCGACGTCGCCTGGTACGACTCCTCCAAGGGCACCAGCCAGGCGATGATCAACCAGCTGGACTTCCCCTTCGAGGACGAGGACGGCAACGTCGTCGCACTCGAGAACCCCGAGCTGAAGGAGGTCTTCGACACCGTCACCGAGATGCAGGCGGCCGGGCTGGCGACCAACATGGACCAGTGGTCCAACGACTGGGTCGCGGCGTTCAAGAAGGACGGCTTCGCCACCATGGCCTGCCCGGGCTGGATGCTCGGCATCATCGAGGGCAACGCCAAGGGCGTCGAGGGCTGGGACATCGCCAACGCCTTCCCCGGCGGAGCCGGCAACTGGGGCGGGTCGTTCCTGACCGTGCCCACGCAGTCCGAGCACCCGGAGGAGGCCCAGGCGCTGGCCGCCTGGCTGACCGAGCCGGAGCAGCAGATCAAGGCCTTCGCCGCCAAGGGCACCTACCCCAGCCAGGTCGAGGCGCTCGACGACCCGGTCCTGCTGGAGTCGACCAACGAGTTCTTCAACAACGCCCCGACCGGCCAGATCTACGCCGAGCGCGCCAAGGCGGTCACCATGCAGCCGTTCAAGGGCCCCAAGTACGCCGACCTGATCCAGGCCTTCCAGGCCGCGATCCTGCGCGTGGACCAGGGCCAGGAGTCTCCCGAGGAGGCCTGGGAGTCCTTCTCGGCCGACGTCAAGCGGATCGGCTGACCCGGGCCGTACCCATGACCCTCCACCCTCCTCCCGCACCCGCCGGGGACGTCGCTGCCACGGCGTCCCCGGCGGGCACCGCCCCCGCCGGGCCCGGGCGCCCCCGGCGCCGGCTGACCACCCGGCAGCGGCTCTCCCGCTGGGACGTCCGGCTCTCGCCGTACCTCTACATCTCGCCGTTCTTCGTGCTGTTCCTGGTCGTCGGGATGTTCCCGCTCCTCTACACCGGCTACGTCTCGCTGCACGAGTGGAGCCTGCTCGGCGGCAAGGGCGAGTACGTCGGGCTGGACAACTACCGCTCGGTCTTCGAGGACCGCTACTTCTGGCGCGCGCTGCGCAACACGATCAGCATCTTCCTGCTCTCCTCGATCCCGCAGGTGCTGATCGCGCTGCTGCTCGCCGGGCTGCTCGACACCAACCTGCGCGGGCGGACCTGGTGGCGGATGAGCATCCTGCTGCCGTTCGTGGTCGCCCCGGCCGCGGTCACGCTGATCTTCGGCAACCTCTTCGGCGACCGCTACGGCCTGGTCAACGGCGCGCTCGGGCTGATCGGCATCGACCCGATCGCCTGGCACGTGGACACCCTGCCCAGCCACATCGCCATCGCCTCGATGGTCAACTGGCGCTGGACCGGCTACAACGCGCTGATCCTGCTGGCCGCGATGCAGGCGGTGCCCCGCGACCTCTACGAGTCCGCCGCCATCGACGGCGCCGGCAAGGTGCGCCAGTTCTTCTCCGTCACCGTGCCGATGGTCCGCCCGACGCTGATCTTCGTGATCATCACCTCGACCATCGGCGGGCTGCAGATCTTCACCGAGCCGCGGCTCTACGACAACGTCGGGCTCGGCGGCTCGGACCGGCAGTGGCAGACCGTCACCCTCTATCTGTGGGAGCTCGGCTGGCGGCTGCGCAACCTCGGCACCGCCTCCGCGGTGGCCTGGCTGTTGTTCGGGCTGATCGTGCTGGTCGCGCTGGTGAACTTCCTGATCTCCCAGCAGGTGGGCCGGGCCTCCAGCGGCCGGCCACGCCGGCGCCGACGTACGGAGGTCCCGCGATGACCCGCCGCCCCGGATTCCTCGTCTACGGCCTGCTGACGGCGTTCGTCCTCGGCTCGGCCGGACCGCTGTACTGGTCGCTGATCGTCGGCTCGCACGAGGCCGACGTCGCGACCGAGCGGATCCCGCCGCTGCTGCCCGGCGGGCACTTCTTCGACAACGCCCAGCGGGTCTTCGAGACCGTGGACTTCTGGAAGGCGCTCGGCAACAGCCTGCTGATCTCGACCGTGTGCGCGACCTCGGTGGTGTTCTTCTGCACCCTGGCCGGCTACGCCTTCGCCAAGCTGCAGTTCCGCGGCCGCAACGGGCTGATGGTCTTCGTGGTCGCGACGATGGCGGTGCCGACCCAGCTCGGCGTGATCCCGCTGTTCATCCAGATGGCCAAGCTCGGCTGGACCGGGCACGTGTGGGCGGTCATCGTCCCGACGCTGGTCACCGCGTTCGGCGTCTTCTTCATGCGCCAGTACCTCCTCGACGCCGTCCCCGACGAGCTGATCGAGGCCGCCCGCGTGGACGGCTGCTCGATGATCCGCACCTTCTTCAACGTCGCGCTGCCCGCGGCGCGACCGGCGGCGGCGATCTTGTGGCTGTTCACCTTCATGACGGTGTGGACCGACTTCTTCTGGCCGATGATCGTGCTGCCGGCCACCAACCCCACCGTCCAGATCGCCCTCCAGCAGCTCCAGAGCGGGTACTACGTCGACTACAGCCTGGTGCTCTGCGGCGCCGTGCTCTCGACGGTGCCGCTCCTGGTGCTCTTCGTCCTCTCCGGTCGGCAGCTCGTCGCCGGGATCATGCAAGGAGCAGTCAAGGGATGACCGACCTCCAGACCACCCCGGCCCGCACGCTCACCTTCCCGTCCGACTTCTGCTGGGGCGCGGCCACCGCGTCGTACCAGATCGAGGGCGCAGCCCGCGAGGACGGCCGGACGCCCTCGATCTGGGACACCTTCTGCCGGGTGCCCGGGGCGGTGGCCGGCGGCGACCACGGCGACGTCGCCTGCGACCACTACCACCGGATGCCCGAGGACGTCGCGCTGATGAAGGCGCTGAACCTGCGCGCCTACCGGTTCTCGGTGGCCTGGCCACGGGTGCGCCCGGACGGCGGGCCGGTCAACCGCGCCGGGCTGGACTTCTACTCCCGGCTGGTCGACGAACTGCTCGAGGCCGGCATCCGGCCGTGGCTGACGCTGTACCACTGGGACCTCCCCCAGGCCCTGGAGGACGCCGGCGGCTGGACCGCCCGCGACACGGCGTACCGCTTCGCCGAGTACGCCGTGAGCGTGCACGACGCGCTGGGCGACCGGGTCCCGTCCTGGACCACGCTCAACGAGCCGTGGTGCTCGGCGTTCCTCGGCTACACCGGCGGCCAGCACGCTCCGGGCCGGCAGGAGGGGGTGGCCGGGCTGGTCGCCACCCACCACCTGCTGCTCGGGCACGGCCTGGCCGCCGACGAGCTGCGCCGCCGCGGGGTCGGCACCGACGGCACCGAGCTGGGGATCACCGTCAACCTCACCGTCGCCGACCCGGCCGACCCCGACGACCCGCGCGACGTGGACGCGGCGCGGCGCATCGACGCGCTGCACAACCGGGCGTTCCTCGACCCGCTGCTCACCGGCCGCTATCCCGCGGACCTGCTCGGCGACACCGAGCACCTGCGCTGGCGCGAGCGCGGCTGGCAGGCGTTCGTCGAGGACGGCGACCTGGCGCTGATCGCCACCCCGCTCGACGTGCTCGGGGTCAACTACTACAAGGGCGACGCGGTCGCCGCCCGGCGCGACCCGGACGGCCCGACGCCGCACGCCGGCCCGGCGGAGCGGCCGACGAGCACCCCGTTCGTCGGCTGTGAGGACGTCGGCTTCCCCGGCCGCGGGCTGCCGGTGACCGCGATGGGCTGGGAGGTGCAGCCCGAGGGGCTGACCCGGCTGCTGGTGCGGCTCAGCACCGAGTACGACGCGCCGCCGCTGGTCATCACCGAGAACGGCTCGGCCTACGCCGACGTGGTCGGCCCGGACGGCGAGGTGCACGACCCGGAGCGGACCGCCTACCTGGAGGAGCACCTGCGCGCCGTCCACGCGGCCATCGAGCAGGGCGCCGACGTGCGCGGCTACTTCGCCTGGTCGCTGCTGGACAACTTCGAGTGGGCCTACGGCTACGACCAGCGCTTCGGGCTGGTCCACGTCGACTACGCCACCCAGCGGCGCACCCCGAAGACGAGCGCGCTGACCTACGCGGAGATCGCCGCATCCGGCCGGATCGGTGGCCGGTAGGTTGGCCCGCGTGAACGGTGCGAGCCCCGGGCCGGGCCCCGGTGGCTCCCCCACCCTCGACGAGGTGGCCCGGCTGGCCGGGGTGTCCCGCGCCACCGCCTCCCGCGCCATCAACGGCGGCAACCGGGTCAGCCCGACCGCGCGCGCGGCCGTCGACGCCGCGGTGCGCAGCCTGGGGTACACCCCGAACCCGGCAGCGCGCAGCCTGGTCACCCGGCGTACCGACTCGGTGGGGCTGGTGGTGCCGGAGCCCGACGACCGACTGTTCTCCGACCCGTTCTTCCCGCGCACGCTGCGCGCGGTGAGCGCGGTGCTGGCCGAGCGCGACCTGCAGCTGGTGCTGCTGCTGGCGCGCCCGGGCGAGGAGGAGCAGCGGATGCTGCGCTACCTGCGCAACCGCCATCTGGACGGCGCGATCGTGGTCTCCCACCACCGCAGCGACAGCCTCGCCGACCACCTGGCCGCGCTCGACCTGCCGTGCGCGTTCGTGGGCCGGCCGTGGACGAGCGCGGACAAGGTCGCCTACGTCGACACCGACAACGTCGCCGGCGGCCGGGTGGCCACCGAGGTGCTGCTGGAGCGGGGGTGTCGCCGGATCGCCACGATCGCCGGGCCCGCCGACATGACCGTCGGCGTGGACCGCCTCGAGGGCTGGTACGCCGCGCTGCGCGCCGCCGGGCAGCCGACCGACGCCGTCGAGCACGGCGACTTCACCGAGGCCGGCGGCGCCGCTGCGGCCACGGCGCTGCTGGAGCGCCACCCCGACCTCGACGGGCTGGTGGTCGCCTCGGACCTGATGGCGGCCGGGGCGCTCACGGTGCTCGCCGCCCGCGGGCTGCGGGTGCCCGACGACGTCGCGGTGGTCGGCTATGACGACCTCGGCGTCGCCGAGCGCACCACCCCCGCCCTCACCACGATGCGCAACCCGATCGGTGAGATGGCCGAGCAGGCCACCCGCCTGGTGCTCGACCAGCTCGAGGACGGCCGCCCCGGCCGGGCCATGCGCGTCCTCTTCCCGCCCGCCCTGGTCCGTCGAGCGAGCGCCTAGCCCACCCCGGGGTCGAGTCGAGACTTGTGACGGTCGAGTCGAGAGTTTTCACCGGTTGAGTCGAGAGTTGCCGCGCCATTGGCGCCGACTCGGCGCGCCATTAGAGCCGACTCGCGCAACCACACGAGCCGACTCGGCGGGGCGGGATCAGCGGGGGAGCTGGCCGTCGTCGACCTTGATGACGGTGCCGGTGACGAAGTCCGAGGCGTCGGAGACCAGGTAGAGCAGGGTGCCCTCGAGGTCGGCGCCGTGGCCCATCCGCTGGCGCGGGAAGGACTCCGACATCTCCCCCACCCGCGCGATCAGCCCGTCCATCATCTCGGAGTGGAAGGAGCCGGGGGCGATGCCGTTGACGTTGATCGGGTACGCCGCCCACTCCATCGCCAGCGCCTCGGTCATCCGGTTCAGCCCGGCCTTGGTGACCGAGTAGAGCGCGGCGGCGTTGCCGGCGGTGTAGTAGCCCGACATCGAGGAGACGTTGACGATCCGGCCCGGGCGCCCGGTCGCGATCCAGCGCCGCCCGGCCTCGGTCGCCAGCAGCCAGGGCCCCCGCAGGTTGGTCTCCAGCACCGCGTCGACCAGCTCCAGCGGCATCTTGTGGGCGCGGCGGGCGTCGGGGATCCCGGCGTTGTTGACCACGATGTCCAGCCCGCCGAGCACCTCCTCGGTGCGGTCGACCGCAGCCACGATCGCCGCCGGGTCGCGGACGTCGAGCTCGAGCGCCAGCGCCCGCCCGCCGGCCGCCTCGATCTCGGCGACCACCTCCTCCAGCGGCGCGCGGCGCCGTCCGCCCACCGCGACCGCGGCCCCGGCCCGGGCCAGGGAGAGCGCGAACGCCCGCCCCAGCCCGCTGCCGGCGCCGGTCACCAGCGCGACCTTGCCGTCGAGCACGCTCAGTCCTTCCAGGCGCCGTCGAAGAGCATGATGCTGTCGATGCTCGGGACGATGCCGTGCACGTCCTCGCCCCAGGCGTTCCACTCCGGGGTGGCGCCGAGCGGGGCGTAGGGCACCGTCTCGTTCCACTGGGCCTGGATCTGCTCGAGCACCTCCTGCTGCTCCTCGGGCGTGGTGGCCGCGCCGAGCTCCTCGATCAGCCGGTCCAGCTCGGGGTCGGCGGACCCGCCGGAGTTGCCGCGCGCGCTGCTGTGCACCTTCTCGTAGAGCTCGGGGTAGACCGCCCGGTCCGGCATGCCGAAGCTCCAGATCACCATGTCGAAGTCACGGGTGACGTAGATGTCGTTGACCAGGTCGGTCACCGAGGGCACGTAGTCGAGGGAGACCTCGAGGCCGATATCGCTCAGCAGCCCCTGGAGCGTCACGCCCATCGCCTCCGACACCTTGGCGACGCCCTTGAAGCTGATCGTGCCGTCGAAGCCGTCGGCCTTCGCGGCCTCGACCAGCTCCTTGGCCGCCTCCACGTCGTGCGCGAGCGGCTCGGTCTCCAGGTCCCAGCGCGACAGCTCGTTGAGGATCCCGGTGGACACCAGGCCCTTGCCCTCGGCGGTGCGCTGGTTGATCACGTCCACGTCGAGGGCGTGCATGAGCGCCTGGCGGATGCGTCCGTCGGCGGTCGCGCTGCCCTCGCGGTGGTTGAGCAGCAGGCCGCGGGAGATGCTGCCGATCTCCATGAACCCGCCGAGCCCGTCCTCCAGGGCCTCCTGGGCGGTGGGCGCCTCGCGCAGGTAGCCCATGTCGGCCTCGCCGTTGCGCAGCACGTCGAGGCGGCCGGACTCCGCGGAGATCGGGAAGAACCGCAGCGACTCCAGCGCCGGGGCGCCGCCCCAGTAGTCCTCACGGGCGGTGAGCAGCAGCTCCTCCTGCGGCGTGTAGCGCTCCTGCTCGTAGGGCCCGGCGCCGATCGGCGTGAAGGCCTCGCCCTGGTCGGAGCCCTTGGCCACGATCATCCCGGGGCCGGTCGAGAGCAGGTAGCCGAAGTCCGACCACGGGCTGCTCAGCTCGAAGCGCACCGTGCGCGCGTCGACGGCCGTCCAGCGGCGTACGGCGTGGGTCAGGAAGGAGGCCTGCCCGCCGCCCTTCTCCACGTAGCGGTCCAGGCTCCACACGACCGCGTCCGCGTCGAGCGGCGTGCCGTCGCTGAAGGTGACGCCGTCGCGCAGGGTCAACGTCCACTCGTCCTGGGCCTCGTTGGGCTCCAGCGCCTCGGCCAGCTGCGGGACGTAGGTCTCCGAGTCCTGGTCGTAGCGCACCAGCAGGTCATAGACCGCGGCCATCTCGGTGCCGCCGCTGCTGCCGTTGGCGATGGTCTGCACCGGGTCGAGGACCCGCGCCTCGGAGTAGGTGACCACCTCGAGCTGGCCGCCCCGGGTCGGCTCGCCGGAGTCGTCGGGCTCCACGACGAAGCCGTTGGCGAACCCCGGCGCCGCTCCCCCGTCGTCCTTCTTCTCCTCGGTGTCGCTCCCGCCGCAGCCGGCCAGCGTCAGGCTGGCGACCACCAGCCCGGCGACGAGGGTGCTCGTACGTCGTCCCATCTGCGTCCCATCTCCGTGGCGCGCGCGGTCAGCCCGCGCGCGCGATCCCGTGTGGATGTCCCGGTTGCTCACAGACGTGACCACTCCGGTGGCTCGCCCTGGCCGAAGGCGGCGAAGGCGCGTTCGAGCTCGCCGCTGCCGGCGCACATGATCTGGGTGCGGTTCTCCAGGTCGAGGGCGTGGCGCAGCGACGGCGCGTCGATGCTCTGCCACATCGTCTCCTTGGTCATCCAGACCCCGAGCGCGGAGTTCGCGGCGATCCGGCGCGCGGTCTCCAGCGCCCGGTCGACGACCGCGCCGTCGTCGACGACGTCGATCACCAGCCCGAGGTCGCGCGCCTCCTCGGCGTCGAAGACCCGACCGGTGAGCATCAGCTCCGCCGCGCGCGAGGCGCCGACCAGGCGGGGCAGGAAGTAGCTGGTGCCCATGTCGGCGTTGGAGATCCCGTGCCGGATGAACACCGCGCCGAACCGGGCGCTGCGCGCGGCCACCCGGATGTCGCAGGCCAGCGTCAGCGAGAAGCCGCCACCGACGGCCGCGCCGTTCACCGCGGCGATCACCGGCACCCGCATCCGGTGCACCAGCTCGTGCACCCGCACGATCGCCTCCTGCTGGCCGAGCAGGTGGGAGACCGGGTTCTGGTCCGGGCGCGGGCGCTCGCGGCGCGCGTCGTCGGCGGGCTTGATCTCCGCCCCCGAGCAGAAGCCGCGCCCGGCCCCGGTCAGTACGACGGTGCGCACGGCGGGCGACTGGTCCAGCTCGGTGAGCACGTCGGACAGCTCGGCGACCATGCTCAGCGCCAGCGCGTTCAGGGTCTGCGGGCGGTTGAGGGTCACCAGCACGTGGCCGGGCTCGACCTCCTCCACCAGGACGTCAGCCACGGCCGGCCCCCGCCGCCGGGAGGTCGGCCAGCCGCGCGACCGCGTCGCGGTGGTGGTCGGGGGTGCCGTGCACGGCGGTGAGGCTGAAGGAGCGCTTGAGGTAGCGGTGCAGCGGGTGCTCCCAGGTGAAGCCGATGCCGCCGTGCACCTGCAGGGTGTCCTCCAGACAGGCCAGCGCCCGGCTGCGGGCGTGGACCGAGGCGAGGCTGACGGCCAGATCGACCTCGTCCTGCGGCACCTCCCCCGCGGGCGGGTCGAGGGCCGCGGCGGCGTACAGCGTGACCGCGCGGGCCTGCTGGAGGTCGATCCACATCCGGGCGACGAGGTGGCGCAGCGACTGGTAGCTGCCGAGCTCGCGCCCGAACTGCCGTCGTACGCCGAGGTGGGCGGTGCTCGCCTCGACGGCCCACTCCATCGCGCCCACCTGCTCCGCGGCGATCGCCACGGTGGCGGCGCGCAGTGCGCGGCGTACCGCCTCCCGGGCCGGGGCGCCGGTGGCCAGCATCAGCGCGGGCGCCCCGTCGAGCACGACCACGCTCACCGGGCGGGTCTCGTCGAGGCTGGTCTCGGGGGTGACGGTGACGCCGGGATCGCCCGCCGCGGCGGTGACCAGCGCGACGCCGTAGCCGCCGTGCGCGTCGGTGACCGGCACCAGGAGCCGGTCGACCTCGACCGCGCCGAGCACGCCGGCGACCCTCCCGTGCAGGACCAGGCGGTCGCCGGCACCGGGGACGGGCTCGTCGACCCGCACCGCGGGGTCGTCGCCCTGTGCGCTGGTGGCGGGCAGCACCACGGCGGCGACAGCGGTGCCCGCCGCGAGCTCGGTCAAGGTCTCTGCCGCGGCGGGCGAGGCCCCGGTGAGCCCGGCGATCCCCGTGAGCACGGTGGTGGCGGTGACCGCGCTGGTCAGGAACGGCACGGTCACCAGGTCGCGCCCGAGCGCCTGGGCGACCGCGGCGGCCTCGCGCAGGCCGGCCCCCGCCCCGCCGTACGACTCGGGGACGAGCAGCCCGGCGACGCCGAGGCGTACGCCGATCCGGGTCCAGGCGTCCGGGGCGCTGGCGCCGGGGGTCCAGTCGCGGGCGACGGCGCGGACCTGCGCGGCCAGCGCGCCGCCGTCCTCGCTCTCGAGCAGCGACAGCGTGCTCATCGGGGGATCTCCGACCACGGGGTCTCCTTGGGCAGGGCGGGTTCGCGGGGCAGGCCGAGCACCCGGTCGGCGATCTGGCTGAGCAGGATCTGGGTGGTGCCGCCCTCGATGCTCATCGGGCGCGAGCGCAGGTAGTGGTAGCCGGCGACCCGCTCCTCGCGGGGCGGGGCGAGGTCGGGGTCCCACTCGTCGTAGCGCAGCGCCGCCTCGGGATCGAGCTCGGCGCGCACCCGCGCGATGAGCTGGGTGGTCTCCGCGTGCTGGACCTTCGCCCCCGAGCCCTCCAGCCCGGGCCGGCCGGTCGCGGCGAGCTGCCGGATCCGCTCGTTGGCCAGCCGCACCGCCTCGGCCCGGATCCAGGCGTCCACCACGCGGCCGTGCAGCTGCGGGGTGCGCAGGTCCGGGCGCTCGCGCCACAGCTGCGCGAGCCAGCCGATGTGGCCGTCCTCGCGGGGCGCCGGGCGGGCGCCGAGGGCGGACCGCTCGTGGAGCAGGGTGGTGCGCGCGACGTCCCAGCCCCGTCCCCGGGCGTCGAGGCGCGCGGAGTCGGGGATGGTCACGTCGCTGAGGAAGACCTCGTTGAACTCCTGGCCGCCGGTCGCCTGGCGCAGCGGGCGCACGTCGACGCCGGGGTGGTGCATGTCGAGGACGAACATCGTCATGCCCTGGTGCTTGGGCAGCTCGGGGTCGGTGCGCGCGAGCAGCAGCCCCCAGCGGGCGCGGTGGGCGTAGGAGGTCCAGACCTTCTGGCCGTTGACCACCCAGGTGTCGCCGTCCAGCACCGCGCGGGTCGCCAGCCCGGCCAGGTCGGAGCCGGCGCCGGGCTCGCTGAACAGCTGGCACCAGATCTCCTCCGCGGTCCAGGCCGGGCGGAAGTGGCGCTCCTGGAGCGCGCGGGAGCCGTGCGCCAGCAGCGTCGGCACCGCGGTCCCGGTCCCCAGCGGGTTGCGGTACGGCGCGGGGGCCGGCACCCCGGCCGCGACCAGCAGCTCCTCGAGGCGGGCCTGATGGGTCGCGGCGATGCCCAGGCCGCCGAGGCCCTCGGGGTGGTGCACCCAGGCCAGCCCCGCGTCGTACCGCGCACCGAGCAGGTCGGGGGCGTCGACCCCGTGCTCGCGGACCAGGTCAGCGACCCGGGTGCGCAGCAGCGTCTCGACATCGCTGTCCGCTGGTGCGCCGACGGGGGCAGGGGTCATCGCAGGGGGCTCCTCGGGTGGGGGGACGTCGCCGCACGGCAGCAGCGACCGACTTTGACTAGACAAAGTGGTGTGACGCAGACAACATGCAGCCACCGGGGAGCAATGTCAATGCCTTCCCGCCGAGCACGGACCCGCAGTCCGAGGAGGAGCGCGATGTACCCCCGCACCCACGCCCTGGCCCACCCGGACAAGCCGGCCGTCGTCATGGAGACCGGCGAGTCCGTGAGCTACTGCGAGCTCGAGGAGCGCTCCAACCGGCTGGCCCGGCTGCTGCGCGCCCGCGGGCTGCGCCCGGGCGATCAGGTGTCGATCTGGGCCGAGAACCACCCGCGCTACTACGAGGTCTACTGGGCCGCGATGCGCTCGGGGCTCTACGTCACCGGGATCAACCGGCACGCGACGCCCGAGGAGGCGGCCTACATCCTGACCGACTCCGACACCCGCGCGCTGATCACCTCGGCGGCGATGGCCGAGCGGGCGGCCGGCGTACGCGACCGGGCGCCGGGGTGCACGACCTGGCTGGCCTTCGACGGCCCGGTGGCGGGCTTCGAGTCCTACAAGGACGCCCTCGCCGGGGAGTCCGGGGAGCCGCTGCCCGAGGAGCCGCGCGGGGAGGTGATGCTCTACTCCTCCGGTACGACCGGGCGGCCGAAGGGGATCCGGCGACCGCTGTCGGGCCTGCGGGTCGACGACCCGGCGGCGACCCGCACCTCCGCGATCACCGGTCCGCTGCTGGGCATGGGGGCCGACTCGGTCTACCTGATGCCGGCGCCGCTCTACCACGCGGCGGCGCTGCAGTTCTCGGTCGCGACCCAGGAGCTCGGCGGCACCGTGGTGGTGATGGCGACGTTCGACGCCGAGCGCTTCCTGCGCCTGGTCGACGAGCACCGCGTCACCCACACCCAGGTGGTGCCGACGATGATGGTGCGGATGCTCAAGCTGCCCGAGGAGGTGCGCCTGCGGCACGACACCTCCAGCCTGCGCTCGTTCCTGCACGCCGCGGCGCCCTGCCCGCCGGAGATCAAGCGCCTCGCCATCGAGTGGCTGGGCCCGATCGTCGATGAGTACTACGGCGGCAGCGAGGGCAACGGGATGACCTTCATCGACAGCGAGCGGTGGCTGGCGCACCCCGGGTCGGTCGGGCGCCCGGTGCTCGGCACGATCCACATCTGCGACGAGGCCGGTCGCGAGCTGCCGGTCGGCGAGCCCGGCGTCGTGTACTTCGAGCGCGACAAGACGCCGTTCGAGTACCACAACGCCGAGGAGAAGACCCGCGGCTCGCGCCACCCCGAGCACCCGACCTGGTCGGCGATCGGCGACCTGGGCTACCTCGACGACGAGGGGTTCCTCTACCTGACGGACCGTTTGGCGTTCACGATCATCTCCGGCGGGGTGAACATCTACCCCGCCGAGATCGAGGCCTGCCTGGTGGTGCACCCGGACGTCGCCGACGTGGTGGTCTTCGGGCTGCCCGACGAGGAGATGGGCGAGTACGTCCACGCCGTCGTCGAGCCGGCCGATCCCGCGGCCGCCGGGCCGGCGCTGGCCCAGGCGCTGCGCGACCACGTGCGGGAGCACCTGGCGGGGTTCAAGGTGCCGCGGGTGGTGGAGTTCCGCGACGTACCGCGGCTGGCCACCGGCAAGGTGCAGACCCGGCTGCTGCGCCAGGAGCACCTCGACCGGGCGGCCGCGCCGGCCTGACAGGATCGAGTGGTGGACGGACAACCTGAGGCGGGCGCGTCGTCCGAGGGGCGGCGCGGCGAGCGCAGCGAGCGCGGCGAGCGCGGCGAGCGCGGCGAGCGCACCCAGCACGCGCGGCTCGCGGGCGAGCTGCGCGAGGCGATCCTCGACGGCACCTATCCGGTGGGCGGGCGGCTGCCGACGGAGTCGGCGCTGTGCGAGTCCCACGGGCTGAGCCGCGGGACGGTGCGGGTCGCGCTGCGGACCCTGGAGGACCAGGGGCTGATCACGCGACGTCCGGGCGCGGGCACCACCGTCGTCTCGCGGCAGCCGGTGGAGGAGTACCTGCCGCTGGTGACCAACCGCGACCAGCTGATCGCGCTGTACCGCGACACCGGGGTGGTCCGCCCGGACACCCGGCACGTGCGGGTGGACGCCGGGCTGGCGGCGCACACCGGGCTGCCGGAGGGCTCGGAGTGGACGGTGCTCGAGGGGGTACGCCGGTCCCGCCGCGACCCGTCCGGGCCGCCGCTGTGCTGGACCGAGCAGTACCTCCCGCCCAGCGACCCGCCGTACGACCCCGACCTGGCGGCCAGCCACACCGCCGCGATGCCCCCGCACCGCATCGAGCAGACCGTGCGCGCGGTCGCCATGCCCGGGCGGTACGCCGCGGTGCTCGGCGCCACCCCCGGCTCCCCCGCCCTGGTGATCGGACGCCGCCACCTCGACGCCGACGACCGGGTCGTCTCCGCCAGCTTCCACACCCACTCCGGCGACCGGTTCGTGCTCAGCAACGTCCTGGTGCCTGAGGAGTGATCCCCGTCCCGGGGTCCCGGGGTCCCGGGCGGGCGGGTTGAGTCGAGACTTTCTGCGGTCGAGTCGAGACTTTCCGACGGTTGAGTCGAGAGGTGGCGCGCCATTGGCGCCGACTCGCGCAACCATTGGCGCCGACTCGGCGGGGTGCGGGGGTGGCGGGCGGTCCGTACTGTGTCGGTGAGCCGGGTCACAGGGCCCCGGACGACCGTGCGCCAGGAGCCGCTCGATGACGACTGCACCCGCCACCTCCGACCTGGTCCAGCAGGCGCGCCAGCACGCGCTCGGCGACCTCCCGCGCCGCACGGCGCAGCGCTTCCCCGACAAGCCCGCGATCATCGACGGCGCCGTCGAGCTCACCTTCGCCGAGCTCGACGCGGTCATCGACCGTACGGCGGCCGCGCTGGCCGCCACCGGGTTCGAGAAGGGCGACCGGCTGGCGCTGCTGTGCCACAACTGCTGGCAGTTCGCGGTGCTCGACTTCGCCGCCGCCCGCGCCGGGGTCGTGCTGGTGCCGGTCAACTTCATGCTCGGCGGCGCCGAGGTCGCCTACATCCTCGACCACGCGGGCGCGCGCGGGTTCGTGGTCGAGGACGCGCTGGTGCCGGGGGCGCTCGAGGCGCTGGACGCCGCGCAGGGCGAGGTCGCCGCGCGGGCCGTCGTACGACTGGGTGGTGGGGAGGTGTCCGAGGGGTGGGTCGATGCCCAGGAGTGGTTCGACCACGACGGCGCTCCCCCGGCGGTCGCGATGGCGGACGACGACCCGGTGCGGCTGATGTACACCTCCGGCACCGAGTCGCGGCCGAAGGGCGCGCAGCTGACCAGCCGGGCGCTGATGTGGCAGTACGTCTCCTGCGCCCTCGACGGCGGCATGAGCTCCGACGACGTCGACCTGCACACCCTGCCGCTCTACCACTGCGCGCAGCTCGACTGCTTCCTCGGCCCGGACGTCTACCTCGGCGCGACCAGCATCATCCTGCCCGGCCCGGACCCGGCGTCGATCCTGCGCACGATCGCCGCCCACCGGGTCACCAAGTTCTTCGCGCCGCCCACGGTCTGGATCTCGCTGCTGCGCCATCCCGACTTCGACAGCACCGACCTCGGCTCGCTGCGCAAGGGCTACTACGGCGCCTCGCCGATGCCCGTCGAGGTGCTCAAGGAGATCCAGGAGCGGCTGCCCGACGTGGCGCTGTGGAACTTCTACGGCCAGACCGAGATGTCACCGCTGGCCACGATCCTGGGGCCCGAGGAGCAGATCGCGTACGCCGGATCCGCCGGCCGCGCGGCGCTCAACGTCGAGACCCGCATCGTCGACGACCGCGACGTACCGGTCCCGGCCGGGACGGTCGGGGAGATCGTGCACCGCTCCCCGCACGCGACGCTCGGCTACCACGCCGACGGGGCCAAGACCGCCAAGGCGTTCCGCGGCGGCTGGTTCCACTCCGGGGACCTCGGATACGTCGACGGGACCGGTCACCTCTACGTCGTGGACCGCAAGAAGGACATGATCAAGACCGGCGGGGAGAACGTCGCCAGCCGCGAGGTCGAGGAGGCGATCTACACCCTCGAGGGCGTCGCGGAGGTGGCGGTCTTCGGCGTCGAGCACCCGCACTGGGTCGAGGCGGTCGCGGCGGTCGTCGTACCCAAGCCGGGAGCGGAGCTCACCGCCGAGCAGGTGCTGGAGCACAGCCGATCGGTGCTGGCGGGCTACAAGGCGCCCAAGTACGTCGTGATCGCCGAGGCGCTGCCGAAGAACCCCTCGGGCAAGATCGTCAAGCGGACTCTGCGTCAGCAGCACGCCGACCTGGCGCGTGGGGCGAGCGCCTGAGGCGTCGCGGCGTCAGGCGAACGGGCTGGGCGCCGGGGTACGCCGGGGCGCGTGGGCGGGCTTGGCGGCGGGCTCCTTGACGGCCTGCCACAGGAAGACGCCCATGATCGCGAACACGCTGAACGCGGCGGCGGCGATGAAGACGGCCCACCAGGTCGGGCCGAACTCGAAGCTGCCGGGGTTCATCTCGTTGGCGACGACGGCCAGGGTGTTCACGGCGTTCATGGCGGGGCTCCTGCTGGGTGCGTGGTCCGCTGGGGACTTACCGGCCGGTGCCGGTGCGACCAGCCTTCCGTGCGGCAGGCGACCCTGCGAGGGGCCAAGGTCCGCAGCTCGCGGGACCTCGGTCCGCTCAACCACGCGGCGCAGCTCGCTCAGTGCTGCGCGAGGCTCCCGGTCAGCCGGGCGTGCCGCTCCGCGCTCACCTCGTCGAGGCCGATGATCTCGACGGCCTTGCCCTTGCGGGCGTACTTCGCGGTGATCGCGTCCAGCGAGGCCACGGTCGAGGCGTCCCAGACGTGCGTCCCACGCAGGTCGATGACGACCCGCTCGGGGTCCGCGGCGTACTCGAACTGGGTGTAGAGGTCGTTGCTCGAGGCGAAGAAGAGCTCGCCGGTCACCGTGTAGACCGCGCGCTCCCCCGCCTCGTCGGCGACCACGCGGCGGCGTACGTCGGTGAAGTGCGCGACCCGGCGCGCGAACAGCGTCATCGCCACCAGCGTGCCGGCGACCACGCCGATGGCGAGGTTGTGGGTCCACACGACCACGACGGCGGTGGCGAGCATGACCGCGGTCTCCGAGCGCGGCATCCGGCGCAGCGTGGCCGGCGCGATCGAGTGCCAGTCGAAGGTGGTCACCGAGACCATGATCATCACCGCGACCAGCGCGGCCATCGGGATCTGACCGACGAGGTCCCCCAGGCCCACGGTCAGCACCAGCACGAACACGCCGGCGAGGAACGTCGAGATCCGGGTGCGCGCGCCGGCGACCTTCACGTTGACCATCGTCTGGCCGATCATCGCGCAGCCGCCGATGCCGCCGAAGAACCCGGTGACGACGTTGGCCGCGCCCTGACCCCACGCCTCGCGGGTCTTGTCGGAGCGGGTGTCGGTGATGTCGTCGACGAGCTTGGCGGTGAGCAGCGACTCCAGCAGGCCGACCAGCGCCATCGCGAGCGCGTACGGCGCGATCACCTGCAGGGTCTCCAGCGTCCACGGCACGTCCGGGACCAGCAGCGAGGGCAGCCCGTCGGGCAGGTCCCCCTCGTCGCCGACGTCGGGCAGGTGCAGCCCGCCGGCCAGCGCCAGCGCGGTGAGCAGCGCGATCGCGACCAGCGGGGAGGGTACGGCGGTGGTCAGCCGCGGCAGCCCGACGATCACCAGGATCCCGAGCGCGACCAGCGGGTAGACCATCCACGGCACGTCGATGAGGTGCGGCACCTGGGCCATGAAGATCAGCACCGCGAGGCTGTTGACGAAGCCGACCATCACCTGGCGCGGGATGAACCGCATCAGCCGGGCCACCCCGACGACGCCGAGCACCACCTGGATCAGCCCGCCGAGCACCACCGCGGCGATCAGGTAGTCGGTGCCGTGCGAGTCCACCAGCGGCGCGAGCACCAGCGCGACCGCGCCGGCGGCCGCCGACACCATCGCGGGCCGCCCGCCCAGGAACGCGATCGAGACCGCCATGGTGAACGACGCGAACAGCCCGACCTGCGGGTCGACCCCGGCCAGGATCGAGAACGAGATCGCCTCGGGGATCAGCGCGAACGCCGTCACCAGGCCCGCGAGCACCTCGGTGCGCAACAGGCGCGGCGAGCGCAGCGCCGTACGGACGGTGGGTTCGGCGGGGTCGTGCGGGCGGGCGGGGGCAGGCGTCGGTGCGGTGCGGCTCACGGAGGGCTTCCAGGTGCGAGGTCGTCGGTCCGGCGGGGCGCCGCGGGACCGTCGACCATTGTCACCGACGCCCGGCAACCACACGCGCCGACTCGGTGCGCCATTGGCGCCGACTCGCGCAACCATTGGCGCCGACTCGCGGGTCCCGGCCACCAGGATGGGTGACCCGCGCCACACGAAACGGGCTAGCGTGCGCGGCCATGCGCCATGGAGTCTCGCTGTTCACCAGCGACCGCGGAATCACCCCTGCCACCGCCGCCCGGGCGGCCGAGGAGCGGGGGTTCGACACGTTCTACGTGCCCGAGCACACCCACATCCCGGTTCGTCGTACCGCCGCCCACCCGGCGACCGGAGGCGCGGAGCTCCCCGACGACCGCTACCTGCGCACCCTCGACCCATGGGTGGCCCTCGCGAGCGCCATGACCGTCACCTCCCGCATCCAGCTGGCCACCTCGGTGGCGCTGCCGGTGGAGTCCGACCCGATCACGCTCGCCAAGACCATCGCGTCCCTGGACCACCTCTCCGGCGGTCGGGTGTGCCTGGGCGCCGGCTTCGGCTGGAACACCGATGAGATGGCCGACCACGGCGTACCCACACAGCGGCGCCGCACCGTGCTGCGCGAGTACGTCGAGGCGATGCGCGCGCTGTGGACCCAGGAGGAGGCGTCCTACCAGGGCGAGTTCGTCTCCTTCGAGGCCTCCTGGGCGTGGCCCAAGCCGGCCCAGGAGCACCTGCCGGTGATCATCGGCGCACAGGCCGGGCCGCGCACCTTCGCCTGGATCGCCGCCCATGCCGACGGCTGGCTCACCACGCCGCTGGACACCGACCTGCCGACGCAGGTCCGGGCGCTGCACGAGGCCTGGGCCGAGGCCGGACGCAGCGGCGAGCCGGACGTGCGGGCGCTGCGCCCGACCCTCGCCGACCTCGAGACCTGGGACGCCGCCGGCGTCCACGAGGCGGTCTGGTCGGTACCCGACTCCGAGGAGACGGCATTCCTGCGCTACCTCGACCAGCTCACGGTCGACCTCGGCCTCTGACCCGGCGGAGGACCGCCGATTAAAACGTCCCGTTCAACGGGATAGACCCCCGGCGCGGATCGCGGCATGGCAAGGATTCAAGACCTTGTGACGGGCAGCACAACAGGCTGCCCGCCAGACACAGACCCGGCCGGGCGGGCACCGAGGAGAACACCACACATGAAGCGCATCCCCACCCTGGCCGCCGCGGCCTGCCTGGTCCTGCTGAGCGCCTGCGGAGGCGGTGACGGCGGCTCGGGAGGCGCCGACTCCGGCGACGTCGACACCAGCGCGACCCTGCGCTACGCCGCCTCGGGCGGCGCCACCTCCTTCGACCCGCACAAGACGGTGTCCAGCTCGGACTTCCTGGTCCTCAGCTATGCCTACGACCGCCTCGTGCACGTCGACTCCGAGGGCCAGCCGGTGCCCGGCCTGGCCGAGTCGTGGGAGTTCGCCGAGGACATGTCGACCCTGACGCTGAACCTGCGCCAGGGCGTGGAGTTCCCCGACGGCACCCCGTTCGATGCCAAGGCGGTCAAGGCCAACCTGGACCGGGCGATGCAGGACGACTCCATCACCGCCGCCCAGCTCGGTGCCGTGGACAGCGTCCGCGTCGTCGACGACGCCACCGTCGAGCTCGCGCTCGGCGGGCCCGCCGTCCACCTCGTCCTCAGCCTCTCCGACCTGGGCGGGATGATGGTGACCCCCTCGGCGTTCGACGACCCCAAGGCCCTCGCTCTCGCCCCCGACGGCATCGGCCGCTTCACGCTCGCCGACTCCCAGCCCGGCGCGCGCTACCAGTTCGAGGCCACCGAGAACTACTGGGACGAGGACGGGCTCAAGCTCGCCGGCTTCGACCTCCAGGTCATCACCGACCCGCAGACCGTGCTGAACGGCGTGGGCTCCGACCAGTTCGACTGCGCCCTGGTCTCCCCCGCCATGATCGATCCCGCCAGCCAGATCCCCGGCACCAACGTCGAGACCCGCACGGTCCTCACCCAGACGGTGCTGTTCCCCAACCAGACCAAGAGCGAGTTCGGCGACGTCCGCGTGCGCCAGGCGCTCAACCACGCCATCGACCGCGAGGCCGTCCTCGAGGGTGCACAGGAGGGCCACGGCGAGGCCTCGACCGGGCTGTTCCCCAGCGACTACTTCGTCCCCAACGACGCGGTGTCCGACCTGATGGCCTACGACCCCGACCGCGCCAAGGAGCTGCTCGCCGAGGCCGGCCTCGAGGACGGGTTCTCCTTCACCGCGATCACCCTGACCATCCCGCAGTTCGTCACCACCGCGGAGATCATCAAGGAGCAGCTCGCCGCCGTCGGGATCGAGATGACGATCAAGGCGCTGCCGCCGGCCGACGCCGGGGTCAGCTTCCTCAACGGTGACAGCGACGCGGTCATCTCCGGGTGGACCGGTCGCCCCGACCCCTCGATGCTCCTGACCAACTACTTCGCCGAGGACGCTCCGCAGAACGTCTCCCACGTCGAGCCCGAGGGCTTCACCGACGCGCTCGCGGCCGCCAACGCCGAGGAGGACACCGAGACCCGCGGCGAGCTCCTCGACGCCGCGCAGCTGACCGTGCTCGAGCACGGCGCCGTCGTCCCGATCACCTTCAACTCCGTCGGCACCGTGTGCAGCGAGGACGTCGTCGGCTACGAGGCGCCGCTCATCGGCAACAGCGAGTTCCGCGGGGTCGGCATCACCGGCTGACCGTCCCCCCTCCCGCACATCTCGACATAGGAGCTCACATGGGCACGGCGAGCGCCGCGACCGCGCGGGTGCTGCCCCTGGTGGGGCGGCGTCTGCTCCTGCTGATCCCGCTGATGGGCATCGTCACCCTGGCGACCTTCAGCCTGGTCTTCCTGATCCCCGGCGACCCGGCCCACCGGATCGCCGGCGAGGGCGCGAGCCCCGAGCAGATCGCCGCGGTCCGGGCCAACCTGGGGCTGGACCGCCCGGCGTACGAGCAGTTCTTCTCGTTCGTCGGCGGTCTGCTCCAGGGCGACCTGGGCACCAGCTACACCTTCAGCACCCCGGTGCTGGACATGATCCTCACCCGGATGCCGGTCACGGTCTCGCTGACCGCGGTGGCGATGGTGTTCGCGCTGCTCATCGGCATCCCGGCCGGTGTGCTGGCCGGGCGCCGCGCCGGGCGCTGGCAGGACCGGGTGGTCACCGTGAGCAGCACCGTCGGCCTGGCCACCCCGAACTTCGTGCTCGGGCTGCTGCTGGCGCTGGTGATCGGGATCAACCTGGCCTGGCTGCCGGCCACCGGCTACGCGCCGATGTCCGAGGGGCTGTGGACCTGGCTGCGGCACCTGCTGCTGCCCGGCATCGCCCTCGGCGTCGTCGCCGCCGCCGAGATCGCCCGCCAGCTGCGCGCCTCGTTGTCCGACGTACTGCGCCAGGACTACGTCCGCACCGCCGTCGCCAAGGGCATGCTCCCGCGCACGGTCGTGTGGAAGCACGCCCTCAAGAACGCCCTGATGCCGGTGATCACCGTGATCGGCATCCAGGTCGGCTACCTGCTCGGCGGCACCGCGGTGGTCGAGACCGTCTTCGGCATCAAGGGCCTCGGCGACTTCGCCGTGCAGTCCGTGCTCGCCGGCGACCTGCCCGCGATCCAGGGGATGGTGGTCTTCGCGGTCGCCATCACCGTGCTGGCCAGCCTGGTCGTCGACATCACCTACGGCTACCTCAACCCCCGTGGAGAGGCACACTGATGTCGCTCGTGCCCACCCCCGAGATCCCGCCCGTCGTCGACGTCGCTGGTCCCGACACGACCGAGGCCGGGGCACCGCGCCACGAGTCGCCGCGGCGGCGGTTCCTGCGCCGCTTCACCGGTCCGTGGACCTCGCGCGCGGCGCTGCTGGTCGTGGCCGTGTGGCTGTTCGTGGCGGTCACGGCGACCTGGCTCGCGCCGCACGACCCCGTCGTGCAGGACCTCACCGCACGCCGCCTGCCGCCGCTGTCGCCGGACCACCTGCTCGGCACCGACAGCCTCGGGCGCGACACCCTCTCGCGACTGATGTACGGCGCGCGCGTGGCCGCGCAGGCCGCGGCCATCTCCGTGCTCGTCGGCCTCACGTTCGGCGTACCGCCGGCGCTGCTGGCCGGGCTGCTGCGCGGCCCCTGGGATGCGGTCTTCTCCCGGATCGCCGACGCCCTGCTCAGCTTCCCGCCGCTGCTGCTGGCGCTCGCGATCGTCGGCGTGATGGGTCCCAACCTCACCAACGCGATGCTGGCCATCGGGATCGTGTTCATCCCCCGCTTCTTCCGGGTGGTGCGCGCCGCGACCCTGGCGGTGCGCGAGGAGACCTTCATCGAGGCCTCCCGCAGCATCGGCACGCCCACCTCGTGGGTGCTGCGCCGCCACGTGCTGCCCAACGTGGTCTCGCCGCTCGCGGTGCAGATCAGCCTCGCGCTCGGCTTCGCGATCCTCGCGGAGTCCTCGCTGAGCTTCCTGGGCCTCGGCGTCCAGGCGCCCGAGGCGAGCTGGGGAAGCATGCTGTCCGAGGGCCGCGCGGCGTGGTTCTACACCCCGTGGCCCATCATCGTGCCGGCCACCGCCGTGGTGGCCTGCGTGCTGGCCTGCAACGTGCTCGGCGATTCGATGGCCGACTCGGTCGGCCGCGAGAGGACCAGGGCCTGACATGACCCTCCACCCCACATCCGACCCCACCCCGGCCCCGACGCCGGCCGCCGCGCCGCTGCTCTCGGTGCGCGACCTGACGGTGGAGTTCGCCGTCCGCGGCGCCTGGAACCCCGTCGTCAGCGACGTGTCCTTCGACGTCGGCGCCGGCCAGGTCGTCGCCCTCGTCGGCGAGTCCGGCTCCGGCAAGTCCGTGACCTGCTTCTCCACGCTGCGCCTGATCGACGCCCAGAACGGGCGGATCAGCTCGGGTCAGGTGCTCCTCGAGGGCCGCGACCTGCTCACGCTCAGCGAGCGCGAGATGGCCGACGTGCGCGGCAACGAGGTCGCGATGATCTTCCAGGAGCCGATGACGAGCCTGAACCCGGCGTACACCGTCGGCTCGCAGATCGCCGAGGTGGTCCGCCGCCATCGCGGCGCCAGCCGGGCCGAGGGCAGGCGCCGGGCGGCCGAGGTGCTCGACCTGGTCGGCATCCCGCGCGCGGCGTCGCGACTCGACGACTACCCGCACCAGTTCTCCGGCGGCATGCGCCAGCGGGTGATGATCGCGATGGCGCTGGCCACCGAGCCGAAGCTGCTGATCGCCGACGAGCCGACCACCGCGCTCGACGTCACCATCCAGGCGCAGGTCCTCGACCTGGTCCGCAGCTTCGCCCGCGACCTCGACATGGGCGTCCTGCTGGTCACCCACGACCTCGGCGTCGTCGCCGAGGCCTGCGACGACGTCGTGGTGATGTACGCCGGGCAGGTGGTCGAGCACGCCGAGCTCTTCGACCTCTTCGACCGGCCGCGCCACCCCTACACCTCCGGGCTGATGCACTCGCTGCCGCGCGTGGACGGGGTGGGTGGCATGGAGGTCATCCCCGGCACCCCTCCCCTGCCCACCAGCTTCCCGACCGGGTGCCGGTTCGGGCCGAGGTGCCGCTTCGCCGAGGCGGCCTGCCACGTCGCACCGATCCCGCTGACCCCTCGTCCCACCGGTGGCACCGACCGCTGCCGGCGTGCCGACGAGCTGGACCTGACCCCCGCCGGGAGGCGCGCATGAGCACCCCAGCCCCGCTCCTCGACGTACGCGGCCTGCAGGTCGAGTACCGCTCCCGCGGGCGGCGTACGGTCGCCGCGGTGCGCAGCGTCGACCTCCAGGTGGCCGCCGGCGAGGTGGTCGCGCTGGTCGGCGAGTCCGGATCCGGCAAGTCCAGCGCGGTGCGCGGCATCATGCAGCTCATCCGCCCCGCCGCCGGCGAGGTCCGCTTCGACGGCCAGGACCTCACCACGCTGGGGCGCAAGGAGCTGCGCCGCGCACGCCGCGACATGCAGATGGTCTTCCAGGACCCCTTCTCCTCCCTCGACCCCGCGATGACGGTGGCCGAGATCATCGCCGAGCCGCTGATCGTGCACACCGACCAGGACCGCCGGCAGCGCCGCGCCAGCGTCGTGGAGATGCTCGAGCTGGTCGGGCTGCGCCGCGAGCACGCCGACCGCTACCCGCACGAGTTCTCCGGCGGGCAGCGCCAGCGGATCGCGATCGCCCGGGCCCTGGTGCTGCGCCCGCGGCTGGTGATCGCCGACGAGGCGGTCAGTGCCCTGGACGTGTCCAGCCAGAACCAGGTGCTCCAGCTGCTGCAGAGCCTGATCGCCGAGCTCGGCATCGCCTGCCTGTTCATCACCCACGACCTCGCGGTGGTGCGCAGCATCGCCGACCGGGTGGCGGTGATGTACCTCGGCCGGCTGGTGGAGCAGCAGCCCACCGAGGACCTGTTCAACTCCCCCGAGCACCCCTACACCCAGGCGCTGCTCTCCGCGGCGCTGGTCGCGGACCCGCGGGTGCAGCGCGCCCGGCAGCGCACCCGCCTCGAGGGCGAGCTGCCCGACCCGAGCAACCCGCCCGCGGGCTGCGTGTTCAGCACCCGCTGTCCCGCGGCGATCGACGTGTGCCACGTCGAGATGCCCGAGCTGCTGCCGCTGGCCGACGGCGGCCGGGTGGCCTGCCACCTCGTCGAGACCGCGCCCGCGGCTCCCGGCATCGCCGTCACCTGACGTCGTCGTACCGCACCACCGAACCGAGAGGAACCACCGTGTCGCTCACCGTGGAGCAGCGTCTCGCCCGCCTCGAGGCGATCGAGGCCATCAAGGCGCTCAAGCACCGCTACCTGAGGGCGTGTGACCTCAAGCAGCCCGAGGTGTTCCGCGAGTGCTTCGTGGCCCGCGGGGCCTCGATCGACTACGGCCCGGCGCTGGGCAAGTTCGACGACGCCGACGGGATCGCGGAGGTCTACCGGAACCTGGCGCTGGCCCGCCACGACGGGGACTACGTGGTGCTCGACATGCACCACGCGCTGCACCCGGACATCGAGATCCTCTCCGAGACCGAGGCGCGCGGGGCGTGGACGCTGCGCTTCCGCCAGGTGGACCGGGTGGCGCGCACCGAGCGGGTGAGCGCGATCGAGTACGACGACCGCTACGAGGTCGAGGACGGCGCGTGGCGGATCCGCTCGTGCCACGTGCGGATGCTCTGGTCGCTGTCGACCCCGCTGCCCGAGGGCGCCGTGATCATGGAGACCCTGTCGTGAGCGGGCCGCGCGTCGCGCTGGTGACCGGCGGCAGCAAGGGCGTCGGGCAGGGCATCGCGGTCGGGCTGGCCGAGGCCGGCTGGACCGTCCACGTGTCCGGGCGTGACGAGTCGCGGCTCGCGACCACGGTGAAGCGGGTCGAGCAGGCCGGTGGCCGCGGACGGGCGTGGCGCTGCGAGCACACCGACGACGCCGACGTGGAGCGCCTGGTCGCCGAGGTCGCCGCGGACGGCGGGCGCCTGGACCTGCTGGTCAACAACGCCTGGGCCGGTCCGGCGATGAACCACGTGCGCCCCGAGCGGTTCTGGGAGCGCCCGCTCTCGGACTGGGACACCCTGATCGGGGTCGGGCTGCGCGCCCACTTCGTCGCGATGCGCGCCGCCGCCCCGGTGATGATCGCGCAGGGCAACGGCCTGGTCGTGAACATCTCCTCGGTGGGTGCCCGCGCCTATCTGCACTCCACGCTCTACGGGATGTCGAAGGCCGCGCTCGACAAGATGACCCACGACGCCGCCCTCGAGCTGCGCGGCGAGGGCGTCACCGTGCTGTCGCTGTGGCCCGGCCTGGTCCGCACCGAGCAGCTGCTCGCCAGCGGGGTGCGTGACATCGCCGGCGTACCGGTCTCCGACGCCGAGACCCCCGAGCTCCAGGGCCGCGTCCTCGCCGCCCTCGCCGCCGACCCGCAGCTGCACCGCCGTACCGGCTCGGCGCTGATCAGCGCCGAGCTCGCCGAGGAGTACGGCGTGGTCGAGCCCGACGGCGGGCGCCCGGTGTCGCCGCGCCTGATGTTCGGCGGCGGGCCGGTGTTCCCCGAGCTGCCGCCGGTGGGGTGAGAGCCCCGCCTCCCGCAGCGGCGAAGTAGTCCGGGGAGGGTCCTGCGGGGCCCCGGGGGCTCGGTGTTTTTCCGCGCAATTGCTGGGAAAAGCACCGCCCCGGTCGCGATTCAGGTGTCAATCCCAGCAATTGCGCGGAAATGCGCACCCCGCGGGCCCAGACTCCTGCCGTCGGTGGGGTGAACGCCCCACCGACGAAGTAGTCCGACACACCAGGGTCGTGAATCACGCGTACGACGACCCTGGTGTGGCGGACTACCTGCTTCGCGGCGCACACCCGGGCCGCTGCCGGGTGCCGCCCGAGGGCCCGGATCGGGGCGAGCTACTGGGGCGCGGGCACGACCCGCTCCTCCTCGAGCCGGTCGAACAGCTCGAGGAAGCAGGCGAGTGTCGAGCGGTGGCCGGTGAACCCGGCGGCCCGGCTCCGGGCCAGGTCGGTGAAGCACTCCAGGTCACGGCCGAGGTCGCCGTCGGTGTGCCACCACGACGCGACCCGGTCCAGGTCGTGCTCGCGCAGCTGCTCGCGTGCGGCCAGCTTGGCCCACACCGGTGCGGCACCGGCCATCTGCTCCTCGAGGGGGCGCGGGGCGCCGTCGTACCCCACGGGGCGGACGCCGAGGCGCTCCGCGAGGCGCGGCCACATCCAGCGCCACCGGAAGACGTCCCCGTTGGCGACGTTGAAGGCGGTGTCGGCGGCGGCGGGCGTGATGGCGGCCCAGTGCATCTGCTCGGCGAGCAACCCCGCGTCGGTCATGTCGGTCACGCCGTTCCACTGGGTCTCGGACCCCGGGAACACGAAGGGCAGCCCCTCCTCGCGGCAGACCGCGGCCTGCGCGGCGAGCGTCTGGCCCATGTTCATCGCGTTGCCCAGGGCGTAGCCGATGATCGTGTGGGCCCGGTGGACGCTCCAGGTGAAGCGGTCGCGCTCGGCGGCCGCGAAGAGCTCGTCCTCCTGCGCGTAGTAGAAGTTCGGGTACGGCAGCCGGTCCTCGTCCTCGTGGAACGGCGTGTCCGGGACGTTGCCCTCGCCGTACGCCTCGAACGGGCCGAGGTAGTGCTTGAGCCCCGTCAGCAGCGCGACGTGACGCACCGACCCCGCGGGGCGCACGGCCTCCAGGACGTCGCGGACCATCGCGCCGTTGACCCGGATGTTCTCCGCCTCGGTCTCCTGACGGGCCCAGGCGGTGATGAAGACGTGCGTCGGTCGGTGCCCGGCGAGGGCGTCGCGGAGGCCGGCGGCGTCGGTCAGGTCGGCCTGGACGGGTACGACGCCACCGACGTCGCTCGCGGCGCGTCGCGACAGGCCGAGGACTTCCCAGCCCGCGTCGATGAGGAGGCGGGACAGGGCGTGCCCGGCGATGCCGGTGGCGCCGACGACCAGGGCGGTGTTCGGGGTGGGGGAGCTCATCCCTCCGAGGTTAGGCAGTGCGCACAACGCGGCATCGCCGGCGTACGGTGGCCGACGCCGAGACCCCCGAGCTGCAGGGCCGCGTCCTCGCCGCTCTCGCCGAGGAGTACGGCGTCGTCGAGCCCGGATCCGCATGTAACGCGGGGTTATTGCCGCTCCACACGCGTTGTACGACGGGGGAAGCGTCAACAGTCCGGTGGAAGCTCCCGCGGGGCGCGGGGCTCGGTGTCTTTCGGCGCAATTGCGCCGAAAAGCACCGCCCCGGCAGGGCGGGCTCAGGTGGTCGGTGCAACATCCAGTAGTTCGCGGAGCCTATCGGCGGGGGTGTCCCAGTCGAGGGTCTGTCGGGGTCGGATGTTGAGGAGGCGTTCCATCTCGGCGATGTCCTCGTCGCTGACCTGGTTGAAGTCAGTTCCCTTGGGGTGGAAGTCGCGCACGAGGCCGTTGGTGTTCTCGTTGGTACCGCGTTGCCAGGGGCTGTGCGGGTCGGCGAAGTAGACCCCGCACCCGGTGGCCAGGGTGAACGTCGCGTGCGTGGCCATCTCGCTGCCCTGGTCCCAAGTCAGCGAGCGGCGCAGCGACTCGGGCAGGCTGCTCATCATCTCCACGAGTGTGGCCGCGACCGTGGCAGCGTCGTGGGTCATCGGTAGCCGCCGGATCAAGGCGTATCGGGTGGCGCGCTCGACCAGCGTGACCAAGGCCGACTTACCACCGGCACCGATGACCAGGTCGCCCTCCCAGTGGCCCGGTACAGCTCGGTCGGCGGCCTCGGGCGGGCGCTGGCTGATGTGAGCCTCGGCCCCGATCCAGGACCGGCCCCCACGCGAGGGCAGCTTCGATCGCGGCCGCCGAGTGCTACGACCCGAACGCAGCGCCTTCTCCAGCGCCAGCTCCTCACGCAACGATCCTTTGCCCTGCACGTAGAGGGCTTGGTAGATCGTCTCGTGGCTCACCTGCATATCGTCGCGCCCCGGATAGGCCCGGCGTAGATCATGACTGACCTGTTCAGGAGAGAACCGGTCGCGCAGCCGATGCAGCACCGCAGCACGCAACTCGCCGTCCTCGCCCAGCCTGACCGGTTTGGGCCGCGAGCGGCGCGCCAGCGTCATCGCCTGCGCGCCCGCGGCCTGGTAGCGGCCGTCGTGGGTATTACGCGCCAGCTCGCGTCCCACCGTGCTGCGGTGAACTCCCAACTCGGTCGCGATCCTCGCCGGGCAGCGCCCCTCACTTCGGCGGATCTGGATCAACGCCCGCCCGGCCTGTGTCAACCGCCCGTGCTGATCGACCCAATCGCCCTCGATCGAGGGCATCCTCGCCCCGACGACCCCACCGTGGCGTCCCTTGCGCATCTGCATGCCCGCGAGCCTGGCCCACTCCCGCAGCGTTCCCCGATCAATCCCGACCAGTTCCGCAGCGTGTTTGACCGACACGCCATGAGCCAACAACTCCAACGCCCGAGCACACGCGATATCGAGATCCCGCAACACAACCTCCGCAGTCGTGTTGCACCGACCAGTTGAGACCGCCCAGCGATTCAGGTGCCAAACCCAGCAATTGCGCGGAAAAGCACGCCCCGCCGGCCGGTCTCACGACCGCGCGTCATCGGTGCCGAACCCCGGCCGGGAGGCGCGCTCGCTGGCGTCCTCGAGCTCCTCGAAGAAGGTGATCTCGAGCGACGCCGGGGCGCGCAGGCGGGAGTTCAGCGAGCGCCATGGCGTCTCCACCGGCGCGGCCAGCACCTCCGCGCCGTTCGACGCGGCGGCGTCGGTGACGCCCACGGCGTCCTCGACCTCGAAGGCGACCCGCACCGAGGACCCCACGAGGCCGTCGGTCTCG
Source organism: Nocardioides sp. dk884 (assembly GCF_009557055.1). Lineage (NCBI taxonomy): Bacteria > Bacillati > Actinomycetota > Actinomycetes > Propionibacteriales > Nocardioidaceae > Nocardioides > Nocardioides sp. dk884. The sequence continues at coordinate 3,733,168 of NZ_CP045649.1, forward strand.
ACCCGGTCGATCGACCGCTTGTGCGCGGGGCTGGCGATCTCCAGCGTCGCGCGGCCGGCGTCGAGGATGGCGACGCGGTCGTCGCCTCCCTCGGCGAACGCCGCGACCTCCGTCATGCCGAGCACGTCGCGGTAGAAGGCCAGGGCCTGGTCATAGTCGGCCGCCTCGACGACGAGGCGCAGCTGCTTGATCCGGGGGATGTTCGTCATCCCTGATGGTCGGCCGTGTCACCGGTGTCAGGTCAACCCCGTTTGCCGGCGGCGGAAAGCCCCACCCCGGGCCCCCGGAACGAGATAGTCCGACACACCAGTGTCGTGAGATCGCGATTTCACGACCGTGGTGTGTCGGACTATCCGAAAGTCACGCCGTACGACGACCCGAGCAGGTCAGCTCTTCAACACCGAGCGGGCCATCACGATCCGCTGGACCTGGTTGGTGCCCTCGTAGATCTGGGTGATCTTGGCGTCGCGCATCATCCGCTCGACCGGGAAGTCCTGGGTGTAGCCGTAGCCGCCCAGCAGCTGCACCGCGTCGGTGGTGATCTCCATGGCGACGTCGGAGGCGAAGCACTTGGCCGCGGCACCGAAGAAGCCGAGGTCGGCGTCGTCGCGCTCGGACTTGGCCGCGGCGACGTAGACCATCTGGCGGGCGGCCTCGAGCTTCATCGCCATGTCGGCGAGCATGAACTGGATGCCCTGGAAGTCGGCGATGTTCTTGCCGAACTGCTTGCGCTCCTTGACGTACCCGACGGCGAAGTCGAGCGCGCCCTGGGCGATGCCGATGGCCTGGGCACCGATGGTGACGCGGGTGTGGTCGAGGGTGCGCAGCGCCAGCTTGAGGCCGGTGCCGGGCTCGCCGATCATCCGGTCGCCGGGGATCCGGACGTTGTCGAAGAGCAGCTCGCGGGTCGGGGAGCCCTTGATGCCGAGCTTGCGCTCCTTCTCCCCGAACGTGAACCCCTCGTCGGACTTCTCCACGATGAACGCCGAGACGTTGCGGCCGCGCGCGCCCTCGGGGTCGGTGACCGCGAGGACGGTGTAGAACTCCGAGACCCCGGCGTTGGTGATCCACGACTTCTGACCGTTGATGACCCAGTCGTCGCCGTCGCGCACCGCGCGGGTCTTCATCGAGGCGGTGTCGGAGCCGGCGTCGCGCTCGGAGAGGCCGTAGGAGAACCCGGCCCGGCCCTGCGCCATCGGCACGAGGTACTTGCGCTTGAGCTCCTCGCTGCCACCGAGGATCAGCGGCATCGAGCCGAGCTTGTTGACCGCCGGGATCAGCGAGGAGGACGCACAGGCGCGCGCCACCTCCTCGATCACGATGCAGGTCGCGAGCGCGTCGGCGCCCACGCCGTCGTACTCCTCGGCCACGTGCGGGGCGAAGAAGTCGGAGGCCACCAGCGCGTCGTGCGCCTCCTGGGGGTAGCGGGCCTTGTCGTCCACCTCGGCGGCGTACGGCGCGATCTTGGCGTCGCAGATGTCACGGACGGCCTCGCGGATCGCCTCGTGGTCCTCGGAGAGCCGGTAGATGTCGAAGTCGGGGTTCATCGGGGTGTCCCTCGGGAGTCGGTGGAGCGGGATTCAGTAGGTGTAGAAGCCGCGGCCGGTCTTGCGCCCGAGCAGACCCGCGTCGACCATCCGGTTGAGCAGCGGCGGGGCGGCGTACAGCGGCTCCTTGAACTCCTCGTAGAGCGACTCGGCCACCGCCTTGGTGGTGTCCAGGCCGATCAGGTCGGCCAGCGCGAGCGGGCCCTGCGGGTGCGCGGCACCCAGCACCAGGCCGCGGTCGATGTCCTCGGCGCTGGCGAAGCCGGACTCGAACATCCGGATCGCGGAGAGCACGAACGGGATCAGCAGCGCGTTGACGATGAAGCCGGCGCGGTCCTGGCAGTCGATGGCCTCCTTGCCGAGGCTGCCCTCGACGAAGACCCGGGCGCGCTCGGTGACCTCGGGCGCGGTGAGCAGCGACGGGACCAGCTCGACGAGCTTGAGCACCGGCACCGGGTTGAAGAAGTGGATGCCCATCACGTTCTGCGGGCGGGTGGTGACCACGCCGAGCTTCATGATCGGGATCGAGGAGGTGTTGGAGGCCAGGATCGCGTCCGGGGAGGCGACGATGCGGTCCAGCTCGCGGAACAGCGCGACCTTGGCGTCCTCGTCCTCGACGATCGCCTCGATGACGATGTCGCGGTCGACGAGCTCCTCCAGCGAGGTGACCACGCGGATCCGCTCGAGCACGGCGGCGGCCGACTCGATCTTGCCCTTGGCCTCGGCGCGGGCCAGCGACTTCTCCAGCCGGGAGCGACCGGCGGCCGCGGCGCCGTCGCTGGACTCCACCACGAGCACGTCGTGCCCCGAGCGGGCCGAGACCTCTGCGATGCCCGCACCCATCAACCCGCACCCGATGACGCCGATGTTCTCCACTGACTGGTCCTCCCGTTTGATACTGGATACCTTCTACACGGTACTCAGTACCGCAGACTACGACCAACCCGCCTCATGAGGGAGCCGAATGACCAGCACCCGGGACCGGATCGTCGAGGCGGCGTTCGCGCTCTTCGAGGAGCGCGGCTTCGAGGAGACCACCGTCGACGCGGTCGCCGAACGCGCCGGCGTCGGCCGTACGACGTTCTTCCGGGCCTTCGGCTCCAAGGAGGACGTGATCTTCCCCGACCACACCCGGATGGTCGCCGCGGTCGCGGACCGGCTCACCACCGGCACCGCCGCCACCGCCCTGGTGGCGGTCACCGAGGCCTCGCGGATCGTGCTCCAGCACTACCTGGCCGAGGGCTCGCGCGCCCGGATCCGCTACCGGCTGACCCGCAGCGTGCCCGCGCTGCGGGCCCGCGAGATCGCCGGGCAGCTGCAGTACCAGCGCACCTTCCGCACCCACCTGCACGCCTGGATGGGCGGTACGCCGGAGACCGCGCTGCGCGCGGAGCTGATGGCCAACGTCGTGGTGACCGCGCACAACCACGTGCTGCGCGCCTGGCTGCGCGACGAGAGCGCCACCGCCGAGCAGGCCGAGGCCGACTTCGACCGGGCGATGGCCGAGGCGGTCGCGATCTTCGGCGAGCAGGGCCGGGACGCGACGGGCGCGGCCGGCGCGGAGGGTGAAAGCCTGGAGACCGCCGTGGTCGTCCTGCGCACCCGCCGGCCGATGGAGGAGCTGCTGCCGCAGCTCCAGGCCCTCGCCCAGCCGGGCGGGACCGCCGCCACCACGCTTCCTCCCACGCCCACCCACCCCGCCACCCCGCAGGAGAGCTGAATGCAGATCCGAGACACCGCCGCCATCGTCACCGGGGCCGCCTCCGGCCTCGGCGCCGCGACCGCCGCCGCGCTGGCCGCCGAGGGCGCCCGCGTCTTCGGCTTCGACCTGCCCGGCGCGATCGAGGCGGCACCCGCCGTGGACGGCGTCACCTACGTGGCCGTCGACGTCACCGACCCCGAGCAGGTGCAGGCGGCGGTCGACACCGCCGCCTCCGCCGGGGTCCCGCTGCGCACGGTCGTCAACTGCGCCGGCATCGGCCCCTCGATGCGGATCCTGGGCAAGAAGGGCGTGCACGACCTCGCCTTCTACGCGAAGGTCGTCCAGGTCAACCTGATCGGCTCCTTCAACGTGCTCGCCCTGGCCTCGGAGAAGATCGCCGCCACCGAGCCCCTCAAGGACGGCCAGCGCGGCGTCATCATCAACACCGCCTCGGTCGCGGCCTACGAGGGCCAGGTCGGCCAGGCGGCGTACGCCTCCTCCAAGGGCGGCATCGTCGGGCTCAACCTGCCCGCCGCGCGCGACCTCGCGCAGTACGGCATCCGGGTCAACACCATCGCCCCGGGCATCGTGGAGACCCCGATGCTGGCGACGGTCTCGGAGGAGTTCCGCGCCGGGCTCGCCGCCGGGATCCCCTTCCCCCAGCGCCTCGGCCGCCCCGAGGAGTACGCCGACCTCGCGCTGTTCCTGGTCCACCACGACTACCTCAACGGCGAGGTCATGCGGATGGACGGCGCGCTGCGGATGTCCCCGCGCTGACCGCTCCCATCGGGCCACTGCGGCTGCGGCTGCTGCTGGTCACGCTCGCGCTGCTGACCACCGTGACCGCGGTGGTCAGCAGCCTCGGCGCACCGCTGGTACCGGCGCTCGCCCGCGACCTCGACGTACCCCTCGAGGACGCGCAGTGGGCGCTCACCGCGACCCTGCTCGCCGGGGTGGTGAGCACCCCGGTGCTCGGCCGGCTGGGCAGCGGCCCGCGCCGGCGCCCGGTGGTGCTCGGTGGGCTGGCGGTGGTCACGCTCGGCTGCGTGCTGGCGGCGCTGGCGCCGTCGTTGGCCACGCTGGTGGCGGCCCGCGCGCTGCAGGGCGTCGGGCTGGCGCTGGTGCCGCTGGGGATGGCGGTGGCGCGCGACGTCGTACCGGCCCGACGCCTCGGCGGCGTGGTCGCGATCCTGTCGGTGACCACCGTCGCCGGCGCCGGGCTCGGCTACCCGCTCACCTCGATGGTCGCCGGCGCCTGGGGCCTGGACGCGGCGTTCTGGCTGGGCGCCGCGCTGACCGGCACGACGCTGGCGCTCGCGGCCGCGCTGGTGCCTGCGGACACCTCGCGGCCGGCCGCGCGCGTGGACTGGGTGGGCGTGCTGCTCGCCGCGGCCGGCCTGCTCGGCGTGCTGCTCGCGGTCAGCCGCGGCGAGGTGTGGGGCTGGTCCTCGGGCCTGACGCTGGTGCCCGCGGGGCTGGGGCTGGCCCTGCTCGCCGCGTTCGTACGCCGCGCGCTGCGCGTCGCCCACCCGCTGGTCGACCTGCGCCTGGCGGTCCGCCCCGGGCTGGCTGCGCCCAACCTGGTGGCCGTGGTGGCGGGCGTCGGGATGTACGCGATGCTCACCCTGGCCGTGGTGCTCGTGCAGTCCGGCACCCCCGGGCCCGGCTGGGGCTTGGGCCGCTCGGTGGCGGTCGCGGGGTGGGTGCTGGTGCCGTACTCGCTGCTCAGCGTGGCCGGCAGCCGGGTCGCCCAGCTGCTCGCGCGCCGCCTCGGCACCGCGGTGCTGCTGCCCAGCGGGTGCCTGGTCTTCCTGGTCGCCACGCTGCTGCTGGCGTTCCGCCACGACACCCTCACCGACGTACTGGTCGCGATGGGCGTCGGCGGGCTGGGCAGCGGGCTCACGTTCTCCTCGCTCGCGACGCTGATGGTGCCGCATCTGCCGGCCGGCGAGACCGGCAGCGCGCTGGCCTTCAACCAGGTGCTGCGCACCCTGGGCTTCACCGTCGGCAGCGCCCTCTCGGTGACCCTGATGCACCTGCTCGGCGGCGTCGGCGACACCGGCTTCCGCGGCGCGCTGCTGGTGATGGCGGTGATCTGGCTGCTCGCCGCCCTCGCCGCCTGGCGCCTGGACCGCCGGGCGCCCGCTTGACGGGTTGAATCGAGACTTCTGGCGGTCGAATCGAGGGTTCCTGACGGTCGAATCGAGGGTTCCTGACGGTCGAGTCGAGAGTTTTGACCGGTCGAGTCGAGAGTTTTGACCGCGCGGCTCCCCTACGCTGCGGCCATGCTGCTCGACGTCCAGCTCGATGCCCGTCCCGACCGGGTGGCCGCCCGCGCCCGCGAGCTCGCCGGTTGCGAGGTGGCGGGGCTGTTCACCTTCGAGGGCCCGCACGACGTGTTCCTCCCACTCGGCGTCGCGGCGGCGACCGAGGGCGTGGGCGGCGAGGTCGACCTGATGACCAACGTCGCGATCGCGATGCCGCGCTCCCCCATGCACCTCGCGCACGCCGCCTGGGACCTGCAGCTGATGTCGCAGGGACGCTTCCGCCTCGGGCTCGGCTCGCAGATCCGTCCCCACATCGAGAAGCGGTACGGCGCGACCTGGTCGCCGCCCGCGGCGCGGATGCGCGAGATCGTGGGCGCGGTCAAGGCGATCCTCACCTCCTGGCAGGACGGCACTCCGCTGGATTTCCGCGGCGAGCACACCCGGCACACGCTGATGCCGCCCACCTTCGTGCCCGGGTCGCTGCCCTGGGGCCCGCCGCCGGTGCTGCTCGGCGCGCTCGGGCCGCTGATGACGCGCACCGCCGCGGAGGTCGCCGACGGGCTGCTGGTGATGCCGTTCCACAGCCACCGCCACATCCGGGAGCGCACCCTTCCCGCTGTGGCGGAGGGCCTGGCGCTCGCCGGTCGCGATCCGGCCGGCTTCGAGATCCACCCGCAGGCGATCCTCGCGATGGGCCGCACCCCCGCCGAGCTCGCCGCCGCCACCGACGGGGTGCGCGCCCTGCTGGCCTTCTACGGCTCCACCCCGGCCTATCGCTCGGTGCTCGACATCGAGGGCTGGGGCGAGATGCAGCCCGAGCTCAACGAGCTGTCCAAGCGCGGCGACGTCGCCGCCATGATGGCGCTGGTCAGCGACGAGATGGTCGCGCGCCTCGGCGTACGAGGGACTCCGGAGGAGTGCGCCACCGAGCTGCGCCGTCGCTTCGGCGACGTCGCGGACCGGGTGTGCGGCTACTTCCCGGGCTACGACGCACCCCTCGAGCAGGTGCGGGAGCTGACGCAGGCGCTGGCGCTGGCCGGGTAGCCGGCGCCGGACGATCCGGGTAGTCCGACACATGAGTGTCGTGAAATCCGGATTCCACGACAGCTGTGTGGCGGACTATCGGCGCGGGGGGGGGCTGCGCGAAGAGGTAGTTCGTGACGTTAGGGACTGTGGATAACGCTCTCCACAGTCCCTCACGTCACGAACTACCCGCGCGAGCCCACGACCTCCCCCACCACCTCAGCCACCCGCTCCACCTGCGAGACCGATGAACCAGTGGGGATCAGCTGCACCTCGTCGGTGCCCAGGTCGGCGAAGCGGCGCAGCAGCTCGGCCAACTGGGCGGTGGTGCCGGCGAAACCGGTGGTGGGTGCCATCGCGTCGACCAGGCCGGCGGGCAGCCAGTTCATGTAGTGGCGCAGGTGGCGGTGCACCTGGGCGCGGGCCTCGCTCGCCCCGCCGGCCTCCTCCTCGAGGGCGAACCAGAACGACGTGGTCAGCCGCGGCGTACCCCTCCCGGCCTCGGCCCACGCCGTACGCGCCAGGTCGAAGAGCCGACCGACCGCGGCCAGGTCGAGGTCGAGGGTGACGCCGGCCAGGCCGTCGGCCCAGCCCGCGGCGTGCCGGACGGTACGGCGACCCATGGTGCCGACCAGGATCTCCGGCCCGCCCGGGCGCACCACCGGCGGGCCCACCGGGCGGCGCGCGCCGGTGACGTCCTCGCCGGCCCACACCCGGCGCATCACCGCGACCCGGTCGGCCATCTGCTGCATGGTCTGGGTGGCCGGGTCGGCGCCGGCGGCGCGGTAGTCCTCCTCGCGCCCGCCGACCCCGACCCCGACGCTGAGCCGGCCGCCGGTGAGCTGGTCGGCGGTGGCCAGCGACTTCGCGAGCAGCACCGGGTCGTGCAGCTGGGTCACCAGCACCGTCGTGGCCACCTGCACCCGCGAGGTCCACGCCGCCACCGCCCCGAGCAGCGCGATCGTCTCGGGGTTGTCGAAGGCCATCCGCTCCCCGAAGCACACGGTCGAGAACGGCCCCTCATCCACCGCCCGCGTCCACTCCTCAAGGGTGCGCGCGCCGTGCTGCCAAAGGTCCGGCTCCATCACCGGGAGCGTCATGCCGATCTGCATGGCGCCCATCGTGGCCTCAGACCGGCGCGCGCGCAGGAGTACGCCGCAGGTCGGGGGCGAGCACCGCGACCCCGATCAGCGGGAGCACGGCGAGCACCGCGAAGCTGGTGCCGATCCCGACCACGTCGCCGAGGCCGCCGACCACGGCCGAGCCGATCGAGCCGCCGACCAGGAAGAACAGGGTGGCCACGCCGAGCGCGACGCCGCGCACCGCCGGGTCCACGGCCGCGCCGACCGCGGCCATCAGCGCCGGCTGGCCGAAGCTGAACGCCACCGTCACCGCCGCTATCGACAGCCCCAGCAGCACCCCGGACGCGCCGCCGGCCCCGAGCGCGCCGAGCACCAGCGCCGCGCTGGCCCCGATCCCGGCGACCGCGAGGGCGCGCGGCGGCCCGATCCGGTTCAGCACCGGCCCGACCAGCTTCGGCGCCATCAGCGAGATCAGCGCGCTCGGCACCAGCAGCAGGCCCACCTGCCAGGCCGTCCAGCCCTCCGCGATCAGCAGCGCCGGTACGCCGACCAGCTGCGCGAACCACGCGGCGGGTACGGCGGCCGCCGCCAGCGCGCTGCGTACGACGGCGCCGTTGCGCACCACCGACAGCGGCAGGAACCCGTGCGGGCGGCGCCGCACCTGCAGCGCGACCGCGGGGGCGCCGAGCGCCAGCAGGGCCAGGCCGACCACCGCGATCAGCCAGCCGGTGGAGGGCGACTGCACCATCAGCACCAGCCCGGAGGCGGTGCCGGCGACCAGCACCGCGCCGAGGATGTCGAGGCTGGCCCCGCTGCCGCCGCCGGCCAGCGCGCGCCACAGGAACGGCAGCACCAGCACGCCCAGCACCGGCAGCGCCATCACCGCGCGCCAGCCGAAGGCGTGCTCGACCAGCCCGCCGGCGAGCGGGCCGAGGCAGCTGACCGCGCCGGCCATCCCGGCCAGCCGGCCGAGCGCGAGGCCGCGGATCGCCCCGTCGTACCGCGCGCTCACGGCGGCGACGCCGAGGGTCGGGATGGCCGCGGCGCCGGCGCCCTGGAAGGCGCGGGCGACCACGAGCAGCTCGAAGCTCGGCGCGGCGGCAGCCAGCAGCGCGCCGGCGGTCATCAGACCAATACCGACGAGCAGCGGGATCCGCACCCCGACCAGGTCCGAGACCCGCCCGTAGACCGCGGTCGTCACCGCCAGGGTCAGCGCATAGATGGTGATCGTCCAGGTGGCCACGCCGGTGCCGACCCCGAGGTCCGGGCCGAGCAGCGGTACCGCCACCGAGGCCGAGGACGACCCCATGCCGGCCAGGCCGAAGAGGAGGCCGAGCAGCAACGCCACCCGGCGGGAGTCGTCACCGCGCATGGTGGTTCCCAACCTCGTGGTGGCCGGGGATGTTCCATCGCGTCCGGTCCGTGGGCGGTCCGGTCCGGGGGGCGATCCGGATAGTCCGCCACACCAGTGTCGAAAAATCGGCGTTCGACGACAGTGGTGTGGCGGACTATCGGCTCGGGGGCGCGAGCCGAGGGGGTAGTTCGTGACGTTAGGGACTGTGGAAAACGCTTTCCACAGGCCCGAACGTCACGAACTACCCCCCGCCCCGGGGCCCTACTTCTTGACGAACCCCTCCAGCGCACCCTCGGCGTACGGCGTGGCGACCGCGGCCGCGATGGTGCGCGACTCCTCGGCGCCGGTCTCGGCGCGGGTCTGGGCCCAGGAGCCGCGGATCAGGCGGCGGGCCTGGCCGAGGGCGTGGGCGGGGCCGGCGGCGATGCCGACGGCGAGCTCGCGGGCGCGGGCGGCGGCGTCGGCCTCGACGACCTCGGTCACCATCCCCCACTCGCGGGCCTCGGTGCCCGACAGCACGCGGCCGGTGAGCGCGAGCTCGAGGGCGCGCTGCTGGCCGACCGCGCGGGGCAGCAGCCAGGAGACCCCGCAGTCGGGGGTGAGCCCGACGCCCGGGTAGGCGAAGACGATCTTGGTCGCCGCCTCGGCCACGACCACGTCGCAGCTGAGCATCACGCCGATCCCGGCACCGGCGACCGCGCCCTGCACGGCCCCGATGACCGGCTTGTCCAGCGCGGTGAGCGCCTGCAGCGCCCCGTCGAGGGCCTCGGCCAGCTCCAGCAGGTACGCCGCGCGATCGGAGGCGGCCACCATCGTGGCCACGTCCCCGCCGGCGCAGAACCGCTTGCCGGCGCCGGTGACCAGCACCGCGCCCACCTCGGGGTCGGCACCGGCCCGGGCGACCGCGTCGGCGAGCGCGTGCGCGGTGGGCAGGTCGACGGCGTTGGAGGCCTCGGGCCGGTCCAGCCGGATCTCCGCGACCCCGTCGGCGACGGCGTAGCTGACGGTGCCCATCAGATCCTCCGGAACAGCGCGGCGAGCGCCTGGCCGCCGCCGATGCACATGGTGACGATGCCGGTCTCGAGGTCGCGGCGCACCAGGTCCTTGGCGACCCGCACGGACAGGATCGCGCCGGTCGCGCCGACCGGGTGGCCGAGCGCGATCGCGCCGCCGTACGGGTTGACCTTGGCGGGGTCGAGCTTGGCGTCGCGGATCACCGCGACCGCCTGGGAGGCGAACGCCTCGTTGAGCTCGATGGTGTCGACGTCGGCGGGGCTGAGCCCGGTCTTCTCGAACAGCGCCTGCAGCGCCAGCACCGGGGCGTAGCCCATCAGCTCGGGCTCCATCGCGGCGGTGGTGACCGCCTCCAGGGAGACCAGCGGGGTCAGGCCGCGCTCGCGGGCGGCGGTCTCGGTGGCGAGCACGACCGCGGCGCCGCCGTCGTTGATGCCGGAGGCGTTGCCGGCGGTGACGGTGCCGTCCTTGGTGAACGCCGCGCGCAGCCCGGCCAGCGTCTCCAGGGTGGTGTCGGGCTTGGGGTGCTGGTCCTCGCTGACGGTGAACGGTCGGCGCCCGCCGACCTCGACCGGGGTGATCTCCTCGGCGAAGGCCGCCTTCGCCGCGGCGGTGGCCGCGCGGCGCTGGGACTCCAGCGCGAACTCGTCCTGCTCGGCGCGCGAGACGCCGTACTTGGTCGCGACGTTCTCGGCGGTCACGCCCATGTGGATGCCATGGAAGGGGTCGGTCAGCATCATCACGGTGCCATCGACCAGCGACCGGTCGCCGAGGCGGTAGCCGTTGCGCGCGCCGAAGTCATAGAACGGCATCCGCGTCATCGACTCATCGCCGCCGGCGAGGGTGATGTCGAGGTCGTTCCAGCGCATCTCCATCGCCGCCGACCAGATGGCCTGCAGGCCGGAGCCGCACAGCCGGTTGACGGTGTACGCCGGGGTGTTGGTCGGCAGCCCGGCGGCGACGGCGACCCGGCGCGCGTTGTAGGCGTCCGGGCCGACCTGGCCGATGCAGCCCATGACCACCTCGCGCACGTCGGCCGGGGCCACCCCCGACCGCTCGAGCGCGGCTCGGGCCGCGGTGGCGCCGAGCTCGTGGGCAGGGACGTCCTTGAACACCCCGCCGAAGCTGCCCACCGGGGTGCGGGCGCCGTCGACGAGGACGATCTTCTCTTGGCTCATGCCCGGATCCTAGGACGTCCAACATCGAGGCCGTAGCCTGTCGCCGTGACCCCCGAGCGCGATCCCATCCGTGAGGCCCACGCGCAGTGGCGCCGCCACGGCTGGGCGGACGCCGCCGACGGGATGGCGATGGTGACCTCGGTGGTGCGCGTGCAGCAGCTGCTGATGGAGCGCATCGACGGTGTGCTGCGCCCGCTGGGGCTGACCTTCGCGCGCTATGAGGTGCTGCGGCTGCTGTCGTTCGTGCAGTCCGGCGCGATGCCGATGACCCGCCTCGGCTCGCTGCTCCAGGTGCACCCGACCAGCGTGACCAGCGCCGTGGAGCGGCTGGTGAGGCAGGGGTACGTCGAGCGCCTGCGCCGCGAGGGCGACCGCCGGGTGGTCCTCGCCTCGATCACCGACGCGGGCCGCGAGGTGGTCGAGCGCGCGACCGCCGGCCTCAACGCCGACGTCTTCGAGACCCCCGGCCTCCCCGGCCCCGACGTCGCCCGGCTGACCGACCTGCTGGGCGCGCTGCGGGCGGCGCTGGGCGACGAGGTCGGCGGGACCGGGGCGTAGCCCGGGTCCGACATCACATCCCGGCCACTGGGATCCGGGCCGGGGGGTGCGCTTTTCCGCGCAATTGCTGGGAAAAACACCGCCCCCGCGCCGAAACAGGTACCAAGCCCAGCAATTGCGCAGTTACGCGCACCCACCACCCCCTTCCCCGAGTTGCTTGGATGTCCTAGCATCGATTCCTAGGACGTCCAACAAACCCCGAGCGAGGATCCCCTGATGGCCGAACAGCACCAGCCGCCGCGCAACCCGGTCCGCCTCGTCACGGCGAGCGCCCTGTTCGACGGCCACGACGCCTCGATCAACATCATGCGGCGGATCCTGCAGAGCCAGGGCTGCGAGGTCATCCACCTGGGCCACAACCGCTCGGTGCAGGAGGTCGTCGACGCCGCGCTGGAGGAGGACGCCCAGGGGGTGGCGGTGTCGTCCTACCAGGGCGGCCACGTGGAGTACTTCGAGTACCTCGTGGAGTCCCTGCGCGAGCGCGGCGCCGACCACGTGCGCGTCGTCGGCGGGGGCGGCGGGGTGATCGTGGCCGACGAGATCGCGCGGCTGCGCGAGTCCGGGGTCACCATCTTCTCCCCCGAGGACGGCCAGCGGATGGGCCTGGTCGGGATGATCGGCTCGGTGGTCGCCGACTGCGACCTCGACCTGTGGGAGGCCCGCGCGGTCACCGCAGCGGAGGTGCAGACCGGCGACCGGTTCGCGATCGCCCGGGCGATCACCGGCGCCGAGCTCGGCCGGCTCCCCGAGGCCGACCTCGAGCAGATCCGCGCGGCCGCCCGGGCCCGCGTCGTACCCGTCCTCGGCATCACCGGCACCGGCGGCTCGGGCAAGTCCAGCCTCACCGACGAGATCGTGCGCCGCTTCCGCGTCGACCAGGAGGACAAGCTGCGGATCGCGGTGATCGCGGTCGACCCGACCCGGCGCAAGGGCGGCGGCGCGCTGCTCGGCGACCGGATCCGCGCCAACTCCCTGGATGGAGACCGGATCTTCTTCCGCAGCCTCGCCACCCGCGGGGCCCACGAGGTCCCCGAGCACCTCCCCGACGTCATCGACGTGATGAAGGCCGCCGGCTTCGACCTGGTGATCGTGGAGACCCCCGGCATCGGTCAGGGCGACGCCGCGATCGTGCCGTTCGTGGACCTGGCGATGTATGTGATGACGCCCGAGTTCGGCGCCGCCTCGCAGCTGGAGAAGATCGACATGCTCGACTTCGCCGACGTCGTGGCGATCAACAAGTTCGAGCGCCGCGGCGCCCACGACGCGCTGCGCGACGTGGCGCGGCAGGTGATGCGCAACCGCGAGGCCTTCGGCCAGCAGCCCAGCGACATGCCGGTCTTCGGCACCAGCGCGGCCACCTTCAACGACGACGGCGTCACCGCGCTCTACCAGCACCTGCGGGAGCTGCTCGCCGCCGCCGGCCTGGCGGTCACCGAGGGCGCGCTGCCGCGCGTGGACGTGCGCCACTCCTCCGGGATCCGTCAGGTGGTGCCCCCCGAGCGGGTGCGCTACCTCGCCGAGATCACCGAGACCGTGCGCGGCTACCACGCCCGCACCGAGGAGTACGCCGCGGCGGCCAGCCGCCTGCAGCGCCTCGAGCTGGTCGCCGCCGAGCTGACCGACGACAACCAGGGCGGCGTACCCGCCCTCCTGGACGACGCCCGCAAAGCCCTCCCCCACGAGGTGGCCGACCAGCTCGCCGCGTGGCCGGACGTGGTGGCGGCGTACTCCGGCGACGAGCAGGTGGTGAAGGTCCGCGACAAGGAGCTGACCACCCGGCTGACCAAGGAGTCGCTGAGCGGCAACAAGATCCCCCGCGTCGCGCTGCCGGCGTACCGCGACCACGGCGAGCTGGTGCGGTTCTGGCGCCGGGAGAACCTGCCCGGGTTCTTCCCGTTCACCGCGGGCGTCTTCCCGTTCAAACGCGACAACGAGGACCCGGCCCGGATGTTCGCCGGCGAGGGCGACCCGGCGCGCACCAACCGGCGCTTCAAGATCCTCTCCGAGGGCCAGCCCGCGACCCGGCTGTCCACGGCGTTCGACTCCGTCACCCTCTACGGCCGCGACCCCGACGAGCGCCCCGACATCTACGGCAAGGTCGGCACCTCCGGGGTCTCGGTGGCCACCCTGCAGGACATGAAGGACCTCTACGCCGGCTTCGACCTGCTCGCGCCGACCACCAGCGTCTCGATGACCATCAACGGCCCGGCGCCGACGGTGCTGGCGTTCTTCCTCAACACCGTCCTCGACCAGGCCGCCGAGGCCGGCGTCGATGCGGCGACCGCGCTGCAGACCGTGCGCGGCACCGTGCAGGCCGACATCCTCAAGGAGGACCAGGGCCAGAACACCTGCCTGTTCTCCACCGAGTTCTCGCTGCGGATGATGGCCGACATCCAGGAGTGGTTCATCGAGCAGGAGGTCCGCAACTTCTACTCGGTGTCGATCTCCGGCTACCACATCGCCGAGGCCGGGGCGAACCCGATCAGCCAGCTCGCCTTCACCCTCGCCAACGGCTTCACCTACGTCGAGGCCTACCTCGCGCGTGGCATGGACATCGACGACTTCGCGCCCAACCTCTCCTTCTTCTTCTCCAACGGCATGGACCCCGAGTACTCGGTGATCGGCCGGGTCGCGCGCCGCATCTGGGCGGTGGCGATGAAGGAGAGGTACGGCGCCGGCGAGCGCTCGCAGAAGCTGAAGTACCACGTGCAGACCTCCGGGCGCTCCCTGCACGCGCAGGAGATGGACTTCAACGACATCCGCACCACGCTGCAGGCGCTGATCGCGATCTACGACAACGCCAACAGCCTGCACACCAACGCCTACGACGAGGCGGTCACCACCCCCAGCGAGGACTCGGTACGCCGCGCGCTGGCGATCCAGATGATCATCAACCGCGAGTGGGGCCTGGCGATGAACGAGAACCCGCTCCAGGGCTCCTTCATCATCGACGAGCTCACCGACCTGGTGGAGGCGGCGGTGCTCGCCGAGTTCGACCGGATCAACGAGCGCGGCGGCGTGCTCGGCGCGATGGAGACCGGCTATCAGCGCGGCCGGATCCAGGACGAGTCGATGCTCTATGAGCACCGCAAGCACGACGGCTCGCTGCCGATCATCGGCGTCAACACCTTCCGCAAGCCCGACGCCGACGGCGGCACCCCGGTGCACGTCGAGCTCGCCCGCGCGACCTCGGCGGAGAAGGAGTCCCAGCTGCGCCGGGTGCAGGAGTTCCAGGCCGCGCACCACCAGGAGGCCGACGCCGCGCTGGCCCGCCTCAAGGATGCGGCCGTCACCGGCGACAACGTGTTCGCCGTCCTGATGGACGCCGCCCGGGTGTGCACGCTGGGCCAGGTCACCGAGGCGTTCTTCGAGGTCGGCGGGCAGTACCGGCGCAACGTGTGAACCCGGCCCGGCCGTCGTACGCCGGCCCCCCGGCGTACCCCCCTGGCCGATAGTCCGCCACACCAGTGTCGTGAATCGCCCGATTGACGACACTGGTGTGGCGGACTATCCGGTTCGGGTCCGCGGGAGGCCGGATGAGACCCTCCCCGCGCACATCGGCGCACACGTCGCTACCCTGACCTCTCGTGACCACTGTGCCGTCCTATGACGAGATCACCAGCCTGACCGCCTATGCCGCCCAGCGGATCCCCGTGGCCTTCGAGGACATCAACGGCCACCTCAACATCCGCCACTACATCGGCATCGCGAGCGAGGGCCTCGACGAGTCGCTCGTCGAGGTCGGCGTGGCCACCGACTGGCGCCACACCCAGCTGGCGGTGTTCTCCGCCGAGCACCACCTCACCTACTTCACCGAGCTGCACACCGGCGCCAACATCACCGTGCGCGTGCGCCTGCTGGGCCGCTCCGAGCGCGCCGTGCACGCGGTGATCTACCTGGTCGACGAGACCAACCAGCGCGTCGCCTACCAGCAGGAGGAGGTCTTCCTGCGCATCGACATGGCCACCCGCAAGACCGCACCGTGGCCGGCCGAGGTCGCCGACAAGATCGACGCCCGCATCGCCGAGACCGACCGGCTCGCCTGGAAGCCGGAGCTCTCCGGCGTCATCGCGCTGCGCTGAGACCACCGGACACACCGGACATGACTGCGGGCCGCGTCGTCTCGCTGGTGCCCTCGATCACCGAGGCACTGGCGGCGACGCGGCCCGAGTCGTTGGTGGGCGCCACCGACTGGTGCACCCACCCCGCCGACCTCGACGTCACCCGGGTCCGCGGCACCAAGAACCCCGACCTCGCCAAGATCCTCGCCCTGGCCCCCGACGTGGTGGTGGCCAACAAGGAGGAGAACCGCGAGCTCGACGTACGCCGGCTGCGCGAGGCGGGCGTCGACGTCTGGGTCAGCGAGATCGAGAGCGTGCCGGCGGCGTTCGCGGCGTACGACGAGCTCTTCGACGACGTGCTCGGCTGGGCCCGCCCCGACTGGCTGGAGGAGGCCCGCGCGCTGTGGGCCGGCCCGGCGCCGGAGGCGACCCGCCGGGTGGCGATCGCGATCTGGCGCGACCCGTGGATGGTGGTCGGCTCGCGCACCTTCACCGGCGACCTGGCCCGCCGCCTCGGCCTGGCCAACGTGTACGACGGGCACGCCGAGCGCTACCCGCGCGTCGAGCCCGGCGAGCTCGACGCCTGCGGGGCCGACGTGGTGCTGCTGCCCGACGAGCCCTACCTCTTCACCGCCGAGGACGGCCCCGAGACGCTGGCGCTGCCCACCGAGCTGGTCAGCGGGCGGCTGCTCACCTGGTACGGCCCCTCGCTGATCGCCGCGCACGCCTCGCTGGCGCGCCCGTAGCCGAGCAGCCAGCCCCCAGCGGCCCTCAGCGACCCCCGCGCACCGCATCCTCGACCGCGCGCACGTCGCCGGCGTCGAGCAGCCCGAGACCCGCGGCGTGATGAGCCACCGCCGCGGAGTCGGCGGCGAGCAGGAACGGCACGTCGTGCTCCCAGCTGTCGGCGACCTGCTCGACGCGCCCGTCCTCGGGGTCCAGGCGCACCTCGCGGATGTAGACCGCCGCGATCCGCCCGGGGTGGCGGCGCACCACCTCGGCGTAGATCTCCGGGTCGTGCTCACCGGAGTCCCCGACGAGCACGAAGCGCAGCCGCGGGTGCAGGCGCAGCACCTCCTCGATGCGGGCCAGCTTGTGCCCGCGCGAGCCGACCCGCCCGTCGCCGACCAGGTCGCGCAGCAGCAGCGGCCCGGCCGGGAAGCCGCGGTGGTCGAGGAAGCCGAGCAGGAAGTCGTGGAGGTTCCACGGGCTCGAGGAGACGTAGAAGAACGGGTTGCCCGGCCCCTCCAGGGCCCGGTAGAGCTCGGCGGCCCCGGCGAACGGCGTGCGGGTCAGCGCGGAGCCGGTGAGGGTCTGGCGCACCATCGACCAGGTGCGCTGCACCCCGGTCTGCAGGATCGTGTCGTCGACGTCGGAGATGATCCCGAGGCGCGCCTGCGGCCCGGCCACCCGCACCTGGATGACCGCACCCGCCGCCTCGATCCCGCGGTACGCCGCGGCCAGCGACACCCGCGCGTCGGTCCAGGGCGCGACCAGGTCGGAGGCCTCCAGCTCGGTCTCGAAGTAGCCGTCGCGGTCGGTCTCGGTGGTGGTCTCCGCGGCGCCGATCCGGGCCCGCAGCGGCACCCCGGGCAGCTCGCGGGTGAGGAACCCCGCGGCGCTGCGGCGTACGGCGGCCCACACCGCTTCGCCCTCGATGGTCTCGGCCGGGGCGGGGTTGTCGAGCACCCGCCCGCGCAGGATCACCCGGCCGGCGCTGCCGTGGCCGATGTAGGCCACGATCCGGAAGTGCCGGGGCGTCTCGTCGCCGCGGCGGCGGTCGCGCAGGTGGTCCCAGCGGCGCTCGAGGGCGGCCAGGACGGCGCGGGCACGGGAGGCGTCGCTCATCGGAAGGCCGGCTTCTCCTTGGCGAGGAACGCGCGCACGCCCTCGGCGAAGTCCGGTCCGGTGTAGACCTCGCGCAGCAGCACGTCGTCCTCGCGCGGGGAGGCCTCGGCGACCCGGGCGCGGGCGAGCAGCTGGGCCTTGGTGGCGCGCAGGGTCACCCCGGAGGCGGCGCGCAGCCCGTCGAGGACGGTGGCCACCTCGGCGTCGAGGTCGTCGGTCACCGCGAGCAGCGCGCCCACGGCGTACGCCCGGTCGGCGGCGAGCAGCCGCGAGGTCAGCAGCATCTCGCGGGTCAGGGACTCCCCGAAGACCGCGGCGCAGCGATAGACCACCGAGGCGGACAGCGCGTTGCCGAGGGTGCGGGCGATCGGGTAGCCGAAGCGCGAGGCGGGAGTCGCGATCCGCAGGTCGCAGTGGGTGGCGACCGCGAGGCCGCCGCCGACGCAGACCCCGTCGACGGCCGCGATCGTGACCTGCGGCAACGCGTGGAGGGCCTCGAGGAGCTCGCGGATCCAGTTCTCGTAGGCCACCGCATCGGTGTCGAGGAAGTCGCTGATCTCGTTGCCGGCCGCGAACGCCTTGCCGCCGGCGCCGCGCAGCACCAGGGCACGCACGTCGCCCGCGTCCTGCAGCTGGGCGCACAGCTCGCGCAGCTCGGCGTACATCGCCCGGGTGAAGGCGTTGCGGCGCTCGGGCCGGTTGAAGGTGACGGTGACGACGCCGTCGCCCCGCTCGATCAGCACCTCGTCGCTCACGTCGGCGAGCGTACCGGGGTGCCTGGCCGGCGGCGGCGCCCGGTGGCAACGGCAGGAGCCAGGCATAAATCACCCTTAGGGGGGGAGAAAAGAAAAGCAAAGGATGTCTCTCAGTAAAATCTCTTCCGCTCGGGACACGCGCGTTTACGGTCGGGAGATCGTGCGACACATGTCGCCACCAACCAGGAGGAATCGACCGCTTCGCATGGCCGCACCGCTCACCGTCCTCGAGGACACCACGCCGCTCCTCGGGCCGTCCATCGACACCGGCGTCCGGATCGGCTGGCTGCTGCGGATGGCACGCCTGGTCGCCGGCGAGGGCCGGTTCGACCGACTGGAGGACATGGCGGCGGTCGTGGAGACCAACGTGACCGCGCTGCACCGCATCGAGACCGGTCGGGTACGACGCGGGGTGGTGGTCGATGCCTACGAGCGGGCGCTCGGGCTGCCTGCCGGCGCGCTGCGTGGGCCCACCGACGTGCTGTGCCGCCTCTTCGGCAACGGGCCGACCGACCGGGACCCCGGGCAGGTCGTCGACACGGTCGCGGGACTCTCGGCGCTCACCGACCTGGTGCTCGACGGGGAGCCCGACGGCAGCGAGTGGCTGACCTGGGCCCGCGCGATGTCCCAGCCGTTCGCGCTGGGCCTCCCCCACCGGATCGCGGTCCCCCTGGTCGGCCGGCTGGCGCGCGAGCTGGGCCGGTCCCAGGGCCGCGCCTACCCGATCCGGCACGAGGCGCTCGCGCTGCTGCGCCGCAGCGGCTACGGGCCGGTGGTGCTCGAGGCGGTGCAGGAGATCGTCAGCGACCCGCACGCCCAGATGGTCACCGGCGTCCTGAGCGTGCTCGCCGAGGACGCGAGCCCCGAGGCCGCCCTCTGGCTGGCCCGGCAGCTGCACGTGCCGCGCATGCAGCTCTTCGCCAGCGCGACGATCGCGCTGGAGAAGATGGCGCTGGTCAGCTCCGACCCGGACTTCTGGGTGCCGCTGGTGGACCTCATCGCCGCGGCGTACGACAACACCGAGCCGGGCTCCCCGCACTGGGAGTGCCTCTCCCACCTGATCCGGCTGATCCCGCTGGAGGACCGCCGCCGGCTGGGCGACTGGCAGCCCCCGCACCCGCCGGCCCCGCTCGGGATGGAGGTGCTGCGCTACGCCGACGAGGAGAACAGCGCGGTCTGGACCGAGTCCGTCGAGCGCGCCCGGATGGTGTGCCGGCAGGTCGACATCGCCTACCAGCCGATGCTCGCCCGGCTGCTGTTCGAGGCGGCGTTCGGCCCGTACGACGTGCGCGCGAACGCGACCTTCGCGCTGCTCTCCGGGCTACCGACGATCACGGTGCCGCTCCACGAGCACATCGCCGAGATCGCCACCCACCACCAGGACCCGGGCGTCGTGGTGCGAGCGCGCGCCCGGCTCTCGGGCTCCCGCCTCGGATCGATCCCGCACGCGGCGCGCGCCTGGGTCGACCACGAGAACCCCCAGCACCGCGAGGTCGGGATGATCCTGCTGGGCGCGGCCGGAGAGAAGCTCCCGGAGCCCCAGACCGAGCGGGCGCTGCGCGGCGACCTCGCCGGCGCCAACGCCGCCCTGCAGGGCCTGGGACTGGCCGGCGACCCCCGCCTGCGCGACGTCGTCGCCGACGAGACGCTCACCCAGACGGTCCGCGACAACGCCGCCTGGTGGCTGCGCAACGGCGCGCGGGTCGTGGACGACAGCGACCACATCGCCCGCTGACCAACCCACTGCGTGGGTTTATGGGCGACTTGCCCTGAGCCTCTAGCGCGAGCAGCGGGTCTCCCGCGCGCGCCGGACGATCCGCGAGTGCGCTCTCCGCCTCGTTGGGTGCGGACGGCGAGATCATCATGGAAGGGCCGCGTTCGCTCAGTTTGCGCTCCACGCTCGTGTCCATGCAAGAACCTGCGCGGCCCAGCACTGGCGCCGGAACCTTCTGTCCATGCGCCTCCAACAACTTGCCCTGCCGGCTGCGTGCGCCGCCGTGGGCCTTGGTCTCGGCGGAGCGACCGTCGCCATCGCGACTCCTCCCGATCCCGCACCTGCGGTCGCCCCGGCTGCGGCTCCCAAGGTCGCGAAGGTCAGGATCTGCCTTACCCGCAAGAACGTCGTCGTCGGCGCGAACGCCAAGAGCAAGTGCCCCAAGGGCGCCTCGTTGGTGGCCATCAACCGCGTCGGTCCCAGGGGGCCGATCGGCCCGCTGGGACCGGTTGGCCCCGCTGGCCTTGATGGACGCGACGGTGACGATGGGGCCCCAGGGCAGGACGGAAAGCCCGGGCCGCAGGGTCCAGCAGGGCCTCCCGGCCCCGGCGGTAGCGCCGCCCCCCACGGTGACATCGATGGAGGTGCGCCGTGAGCAGCGAACCGAAGCCCACAGGCGGCACCCGCCGCGGCCTGCTGGCAGCCCTGCTCGGCACGAGCGCTGCCGCCATCGCACTCGCACCATCCCCAGCACAAGCCTCGCCGGACGACGACATCATCGACGGCGGCACACCATGAACCACGGAGGACGTTGACATGGCCACCATCAAGTTCCGCCGCGGCACCGCAGCCCAGTGGGCGGCGGCAGATCCCGTCCTCGCTGCCGGTGAGCCCGGGTTCGAGACCGACACTGACAAGCACAAGATCGGCGACGGGTCGAGCCGGTGGGCCGCGCTGCCCTACTACCTCAGTGAGCCGGCGCTTCATGCCTCGACTGAGCAAGCGGCCGACGGACGGATCGAGGCCCGCGGCGCCCTGGTTGGTGCGCCGGCGGACGTCCACCTAGCCTCGTGCTTCATCGCGGGGACGCCGGCCGCGACGGTCGCGATCATGGTCGCCCCGTTCCGGCTGCAGGTGCTCGGCGCCAGCGTCGTCCAGATGAATGGCCCGATGAGCATCACCCAGTCGGCGGATAATTTCTGGCAAATCAACTTGCTCCGGGTTCGCAGCAACAGCAGCGTCAGCATTGCCGGGCGCAGCACCCGCAACGACTCGTCAGTCAACGGCTCCTGGGACAAGCGGGCCGACTTCGATTTCGACTTCCAGCCGTTTGCAAACAACGTGCTGGAGAAGGGCGACATTGTCGCCGCCCAGTTCGCCAAGACCGGCGCTATCGGTGATCCGGTGGACGTCACCGCGACTGTGAGGTACCTGCCGCTATGAACTCTCTCGACCCAATGATCCCTGACCTCGCTCGCACCATCCATGTCGTAGGCGACCAGCACCACGGTAGCCTGGCCGCCTCTCGGAAGGCGCTGCTAGAGGCGGGCCTGGCGCAGCCCCTTACCCGGTGGATCAATGACCGCGTCGCGGCGTGCCTGCACATGGGTGACCTGACGAACAACGCCACGGACGCTGAGGACAACCTCTATGTCGCGCATCGAGGGCACTACGGAGACGCCCCCCTCCACGCGATCCTCGGTAACCATGACATCCGCAGCAACCGAAATCCTGAGGAGCACGCCGCCGCGTTGGGGCTCCCGGGGTCGATGTGGACCGCCGAGATCGAGAGGATGGGCGTCACCATCGTCGGCGTTCTGCCGGGGACCGACACCGCTGCGCATAACTCCGGCTCGCAGTTCACTTCCGAGCGGCTGGCCCGGCTCGACTCGACTTTGGCAGGTATAGACGGAGATGTGTGGATCGCCTGCCACTTCCCAATGCATGACACGGTGAACGGGTCCGCCTCCGACCCGGCCATCCGCAAGCGCTCGGTAACGTCTGGGTACTACGTGGCGACTACGGGAGCTACTTCCAACTCCAACGCCGTTCTGGAGATGCTCGACGACCACTCGAACGTGAAGGCATGGCTTTCAGCCCACATCCACGCCGACCTGACCGCCGACCGGCTGCTGACCACGGTCAGCACGGGGAGCCGGGGGATCGCCCACATCAACACGGGCGCAGTCGCACCGCTTGAAGTGGCGCAGTCTCCCAGGTCACAGATCAACACCTTCTACCTGACCAAGGTCGAGGGCGGAATCGAGGTCCGCGTGCGCGGCCACCACGCCGGCGGCTACTGGGAGAGCATCGGAGGACGGCGCGTCACGCTGGTTCCCACGTCCTAGTTGCTCCGCGACTCCGTGTCTGGGTTCGCGCCACTCGGCCGGGATAGAGCGCTCCGACCATAAGGAACCTGCACACAAAGCCGGCTCCCGCCGCCCTCACAGGGTGGCGGGAGCCGGCGTCGTCCTCTCGCCGGCGCACAGGGTTCAGGCCCGAAGTCCGGCGTCCCACTGAGGATCAGCAGGCGCTGCGCGCCACCGAGGACTTCGCGCCGGCCCGCACGCCGGGGGTCACCTGGATCTCGGTATCGCCGGTCTGGTCGGCGCCCGACTTCATCGTCCAGCGGATGTTGCTCTCCTGGCCAGGCTCGAGCGCAAGCTGGATCTCGGCGATCTTGCGGCCGTCCTGGTCGATCGCCTGGTCGTCGATGTTCATCGCGTCGAGCTTGACACCGGAGACCTCGCCGCCTGCCGGCGAGTAGAGCCTGATCATCACGAACTGCGAGCCCGGGTCGGCCGGGGACGACCCGGCACCGGTGATGTAGGCGGGCAGCGACGCGGCGTCGTCGGGGGCGCTGGAGGCAATCCGCATGTGCCCGGTGTAGGCCTGACGCCCACCGCCGCAGTGGGTGGCGGTGACGCTGACGTCGTAATCGAGGAAGTAGGACATCTTGCTCATCGTCAGGTCGTTGAGGGTGACGGTGACCTGCGGGTCGGCGGCCGGGTCGGTGATGAACTCCCCGGCGACGTCACTGCCGGTCAGCGCCTGCTGCTCGACGTCGGCGAAGGAGTGCACGAAGATCCGACCCTCGTCGGCACCGCGGGCCAGGCCACTCATCAGCGCGCGGACGTCGCCGCCGCCCGAGGAGATCCGCTCGAACGTCGTACGCGCCACCTCGCGGAAGAACTCGTCCTGCTCGGCGGGGTCCTCATAGCGCAGATAGACCTCGTGCAGCAACTCGTCGACAATGTTGTCAGCGGTGAGCTCAACGTCGCGCACGGTGACCGGGCCGGTCGCCTTCAGCACGTAGGACAGCGCGACGGGATCCAGGGACAGGACGCTGTCGATGGTCTCCGGATAGGCCAGCTCCCAACGGGCCTTGATCAACTCGGCGGTGCGTGGGAAATCGGGCGTGAAGTTTGCGTTGATCATGTGTGTGCCGAGGAGCGACCCGTAGAGCTGCTGCTCGGCCCGGGTCAAGGGACCCACAGGTCTCTGGAGTGCCTCGAAGGAGTTACCTGCCACCTGACGCGCCAACTCGACCCGTCCGTCCTGGGCGGTGGCGAGGGTGACCGCGCCGGGCAGGCCGCCCGTGGCGCGGATCTCGGCATTGTTCTGGAAGACCAGCAAGTGGTTGCGCGGACGGTCGGCCCCCAGCATCGTCGGCAGCACCGCCAGCGCGGTGTCGACCGAGGACAGCGCGTGGTCGGCGTCGCGGACCACCGCGGCGAGCGCGCGGTACTTCGTCTTGAACCGGCCGACGTAGCCCACGGGGTCCTCCTCCGCGAGCCGCGCCGAGGCGGCGGAGAGGGCGGTGGAGGCCTGCGCGACCGGGTCGCGCAGCTCGACGAGCGCGTCGACGTCGACGCGCGCGTCGCGCGGTGCGAGCCCGTCGAGGCCATCTGAGGCCTGGACCATCGGCTCCACGCCGTCGGCGCCCAGGTCGCTGACCACCTCGGCCACGGCGCGGACGCCGCGGGCGTCGTCGCCCACGACCGGGAGCCAGGTCAGCGCCGTCCACCCCAGACCGTCGGTGCGGTCGCGGGCGGTGTCACCCGCCTCGCGCAGGTCCTCGAGCGCGGACTGCATGCGCGCGGAGTCGCCGGCCTCGGCGGCCAGCCCGATCTCCTCGACCTTCTCGACCGCGACGTTGAGGTCGCCGTAGACCTTCCAGGCCTGCCACGCGGCCCACGCCCCCCACGCGCCGATGACGAGAGCCACGAACAGGACAGGCCAAAGCCACCGCCGTCGGGAACGCATGACCGTCATCCTATTGATCACATGCATCCGCCGCGAATGCGTCCCAGAAATGCAAGAACCCCGCGGCATGCCGCGGGGTTCTTGACGAGCTTCAGATGTTCGTCAGCGGCGAACGTTGATCTTCGCGCCACCGCTGGAGTTGCCGACGTACTTGGCACCCTTGAACGAAACGATCGCGCGGATCTTGCCCTTGCGCTTCGCGACGCCCGAGCGAGCCGTGAACTTCCCGGCGCGGCTGACCTTGATCGTCTGCTTCGCACCGGCACCGGCGCCGACGAAACGGACCGTGTAGGTGCCCTTGGGCGCGATGTTGCCCTTGGCGGAAAGGGTGATCGTGATGGTGGCGCGCTGACCACGACGGATCGAGCCGTTCGAGCTCACCTTCGTGCTGGTCTTGACGCAGGCGTAGCCCTTCTGGCAGGCGGCCTGCGCCGGAGCGGAGGAAACCGCAACCAGGCCGGCGGTGGTCAGGATGGCCGCGAACAGGCCTGCGATGAGCTTCTTCATAGGTATTCTCCCCGGTTTTCTTGGCACTGGAGGGCGTGTGCCGTATAGGTCCGTACCACAAACCTAAGCACACCTTTTGGATGTGATGTGCATCCATCCCACGATTTGACGGGGATCACACCGGGCTTTAACGCCAGGGACCGCCGAAGTTACCAGCGATTAACGTCGCGCGCCGGCGTTTCCGTCGTCTGCCTCGCGCAGCCACCAACGACCGAGCAGGGTCCCTTCCTGCTCGAGCAGCAGCCGCGGAGAGCCCGTCACCGCGACCGCGGAGCCGTGGGTGATCCGCGGCCCAGCCCCGCCCACCAGCAGCGGCACATACGTCGCGTCGAGCTCGTCGACCAGCCCGTCGGTCAGCAGGTCCGCCAGCAGGCTCGGGCCGCCCTCGCAGAGCAGGTGCCGCAGCCCTCGGGCGTGCAGTCGGTCGACCAGGGCGGCGAGGTCCACCTCGTCGTCCCCGCAGACGAGCACCTGCTCGGCCCCCAGCAGGGCCGTCGCCTGGTCCAGCCCGGGAGCCCCTGCGCAGGTGGCCAGCAGCACCCGCCCGGGCCCGGCTGTGCGCAGGGTCGGTGGCACCGAGCCGCTGCGGCTGACCACCACGACCGGTGCCGCGGCGGGGCCGTACCCCTCGGCGCGGGCGGTGCCGGCACCGACCAGCACCGCGTCGCAGGTGTCGCGCAGCAGGTCGAAGACCTGCTTGTCGGCGGCGTTGTTGATGCTGCCGCTGCGCCCGTCGGCGCCGGTGGCCGCGCCGTCGAGGCTGCTCACCATGTTGGCGCGCAGCCAGGGCAGCCGCGGCGGGGCGTAGAGCTCCTCCAGCGACGAGTCCGGGTCGCCGATCAGGACCCGCACGTCCACCTCATCACCCACCACTGCACGCCGTATGGCGCGGCGTCGTGGTCGACACTGGCCTCGGCGCCCGGCTCGAGCAGGCCGACGAGGGCGGGGATCCCGCCGAGGCGCGCCCAGAGCTCGTCGGCCAGGGAGAGGTCCAGCCCACTCAGGTCGCCGCGTCGCAACGCGGCGCCGAGCGCCACGTCGAAGGCGAGCGCGCGGTCGTCGAGGTGGCCGGGCGCCTTCTCGCTGCGGGTGGCGCTGCCGTTGCCGACGACCAGCACCGCCCGCTCGACGCCCGGGGCCCGCTCGGTGACCCCGGCCGCGGCGAGCAGCGCGTCGGCGACCCGGCGTCCCTGGTCGTCGGCCAGCACCTCGTCGGGTGCACCCAGCCAGGCCACCGCGGCCAGGCAGGCGGCGCGCAGCTCGGGGACCGGGTCGACGAGCGAGTCGTGCTCGGGCAGCAGCGCGAGGGTGCCGGGCACCAGCACGATCCGGGTGCTCATGCCAGCCCCCGGATGGCGCGTGCCGGCGCGCGGCGCCCGGCGATCGAGGAGACCATGTCGACGGTCTGGCGGGTCTCCACGACCTCGTGCACGCGGTAGATCCGGGCGCCGGCCAGGGCGCAGACCGCGGTCGCGGCCAGGGTGCCGACCAGCCGCTCGCCGACCGGCAGGTCGAGGGTCTCGCCGACGAAGTCCTTGTTGGACAGCGAGACGAGCACCGGCCAGCCGGTCGCGACCATCTCGCCGAGGCGGCGGGTGAGCTCGAGGGAGTGGCGGGTGTTCTTGCCGAAGTCGTGGGCCGGGTCGATCACGATCGACTCCCGCGCCACCCCGGCCGCCAGCGCCCGCTCCGCGTAGGCACAGGTGTCGTCGATCGCGGCGCGCACCACGTCGTCGTACTCCACCCGGAACGGGCGGGTGCGCGGCCGGGCGCCGCCGGTGTGGGTGCAGATGATCGCGGCGCCGTGCTGGGCGGCGACGTCGACCAGCTCGGGGTCCGCGCCGCCCCAGGCGTCGTTGAGCACGTCGGCGCCGGCCGCGCACACCGCGTCGCCGACCGAGGCGCGCCAGGTGTCCACCGAGATCACCAGCGACGGGTAGGCCGCGCGGACCCGGGCCACGAAGTCGACGACGCGGGAGCGCTCCTCGGCGGCGTCGATCTCCACGCCGGGGGCGGCCTTGATGCCGCCGATGTCGACGATCTCGGCGCCCTGGGCGACCACGCTGGCGACCCGCTCGAACGCCTTGTCCTCGGCCCAGGTCGCGCCGCGGTCGTAGAAGGAGTCGGGGGTGCGGTTGACGATCGCCATCATCAAGGTGGCGTCGTCGGTGAAGTCGTGTCGTCTCAGTCGCAGGGTCACGGGGTCTCCAGCAGGGGGGCGGCGGGCGGTCGCTCGGTCACCGGCACCTCGCGCACGGTCGGCACCGCCCCGGGCAGGAACTGGGTGAGCGGGATGGTCTCTGCGTGGTGGCTGTGCGAGGAGCGGGCCCAGCCGGCGGTGAGGATCTGGGTGGCCATCGCCCCGAGGTCGTGCAGGCCCTGGTGGGAGTGCGAGCGGCTGCCGAGGTCGACCTGCGCGATCGCGTCCAGGTCGTGGGTGCGCCAGGTGTCGATGAGCGCGGCCAGCTCGACGGCATAGCCGGTGGGCACCGACAGCGAGGCGAAGTGGTCGCGGCGCACCGCCCACTCCCCCGCCAGCGGCTGCACCAGCCCGGCCAGCGGCGGGAACAGCAGCGCGATCAGCGGGCGGGCGACGAGCTCGGTCACCCGCCCCCCGGCGTACGGCGTGGACGCGCCGGTCGCCTCGTCGAGACCGGGGCGGGCGTAGAAGCCCTTGACCAGCTGCACCTCGGGGCGGGTGAGCAGCGGGCCGAGCAGGCCGGGCACGAAGTGGGTGTCCCAGTCGAGCAGGTCGGCGTCCATGAACACCACCAGGTCACCGGTGGTGACGAACAGCGACTTCCACATCGCCTCGCCCTTGCCGGGCCGGGCGCCGAGGTCGGGGCGGATCTCCGCGGCGCGGTGCACCGCGGCGCCGGCGTCGGCGGCCACGGCGAAGGTGTCGTCGGTGGAGTCGGAGTCGATGACCACGATCTCGTCGACCAGCGCGCCGGTCTCGCCGAGCGGGGCGACCAGCTGCTCGCGCACCCGGGCGACCACCTCGCCGACGGTCCGCGCCTCGTTGCGGGCCGGCACCACCAGGCTGACCCGCTGCTCGCCCTTCGCGGCGAGCAGCTCGGGGAGCGTCCACTCGTCCCAGCGGTGGGTGTTGCGCGCGGACCAGCTCACCCGGCGAGGGTAGCGACGCGGCGGGCGGGGTGGCGGACGGGGCCGCGGCACACCCGGCCGCTATCGTGACCGGTCCGCGATCGAGAGGACGACAACACATGAGCTGGCTGGTCACCGGAGGTGCGGGCTACATCGGCTCGCACGTCGTGCGCGCCTTCCGCGAGGCCGGCATCGCGCCGGTGGTCGTCGACGACCTCTCCTCGGGGGTGGCCTCGTTCGTCCCCGACGACGTGCCGTTCCTGCGCGCCTCGATCCTCGACACCGAGGCGGTGACCGCATTCCTGCGCGAGCACGACGTCGAGGGCGTCGTGCACCTGGCCGGGTTCAAGTACGCCGGCGTCTCGGTCAGCCGACCGCTCCACACCTACGAGCAGAACGTCACCGGCACGGTGCACCTGCTGCGGGCGATGGAGGCCGCGGGCGTCGAGCAGATGGTGTTCTCCTCCTCCGCCGCGACGTTCGGCACCCCCGACGTCGACCTGGTCACCGAGCAGACCCCGACGGCGCCGGAGTCGCCGTACGGCGAGTCCAAGCTGATCGGCGAGTGGATCCTGCGCGACGCAGGCCGGGCCTCCGGGCTGCGGCACACCTCGCTGCGCTACTTCAACGTGGTCGGCTCCGGCGCCCCCGAGCTCTACGACACCAGCCCGCACAATCTCTTCCCGCTGGTCTTCGAGGCGCTGTTCCACGGCAAGACCCCCAAGATCTTCGGCGACGACTACGCGACCCCCGACGGCACCTGCGTGCGCGACTACGTGCACGTGCAGGACCTGGCGATCTCCCACGTCGCGGCCGCACGCCGCCTCGCCGCCGGCGAGCCGGTGGAGCGGGTCTACAACCTGGGCAGCGGCCACGGGGCGTCGGTGCGCGAGATCATGGACGCGATCCGCGAGGTCACCGGCATCGACTTCACCCCCGAGGTGCAGCCGCGCCGGCCCGGTGACCCGGCCCGGATCGTGGCGACCGGCGAGCTGGCCGCCCGCGACCTCGACTGGGTGATGCGCCACGACCTGCGCGCGATGGTCGCCAGCGCCTGGGCGGCCCGCCAGGCGGCGGGCGACGGCTACCCCTAATGAGGTAGCTGCCGCGGCGATCCCCGAATAACCGGCGAGGCGGCTCCCGGCGGGCGCATGCTGTGCGCGACCGAGGGAGGCCTCATGGGGGAACACAGCCGCTGCACGCGCTGCGGACACGATGTACAGCACCCGCTGCCGGCGAGCGAGCGGCTGCGCGGCCTGCTGCCGGGGGCGCGTGCGCCCCGGGTGCCGTGCGGCGCGCCGACCGACCACGGCTGGGCGTGCCAGTGCCGCAGCCGCTTCCACGCGACCTGAGCGCCGCACCGGGAGTGCCTGGGTGAACTGGCATGATCCGCCCATGCCCACCGCGCTCATCACCGGGATCACCGGCCAGGACGGCCTCTACCTCGCCGAGCTGCTGCTCGCCAAGGGGTACGACGTCCACGGCGTCATCCGCGGCCAGAACAACCCCAAGCGCGAGCTGGTGGAAAACCTGCTGCCCGACGTGCGCCTGCACCACGGCGACCTGACCGACACCTCCAGCCTGCTGCGCGCGCTGCGCGACTCCGCGCCCGACGAGGTCTACAACCTCGGCGCGGTGTCGTTCGTGGCCTACTCGTGGGAGAACGCGCAGCTGACCACCGACGTGACCGCCAAGGGCGTGCTCAACATGCTCGAGGCGGTGCGCCTGCACACCGGCGACGACCCGGCGCACATCCGCTTCTACCAGGCGTCGAGCTCGGAGATGTTCGGCAAGGTGCAGGAGACCCCGCAGCACGAGCGCACCCTGCTGTGGCCGCGCTCGCCGTACGGCGTGAGCAAGGTCTTCGGGCACTACATGACCATCAACTACCGCGAGTCCTACGGCATGCACGCCAGCTCGGGGATCCTGTTCAACCACGAGTCGCCGCGCCGTGGCCCGGAGTTCGTCACCCGCAAGATCAGCCGGGCCGTGGCCCGGATCAAGCTCGGCATGCAGGACGAGCTGGTGATGGGCAACCTCGACGCCGAGCGCGATTGGGGCTACGCCGGCGACTACGTCGAGGCGATGTGGCTGATGCTCCAGCAGGAGGTCGCCGACGACTACGTGATCGCGACCGGGGAGACCCACTCGATCCGCGACTTCCTCGACCTCGCCTTCGCCCACGTCGGCATCGCCGACTGGACGCCCTACGTGCGCCAGGACCCCCGCTTCATGCGCCCCGCCGAGGTCGACACCCTGGTGGGCGATGCCGCCAAGGCCCGTGAGGTGCTCGGCTGGAAGCCGAGCGTCACGTTTCCCGAGCTGGTCGCACTGATGGTGGAGGCCGACCTCGCCGCCGCGCGCGAGGGCTGGAAGTGACAGGTCAGGCAGTGAGGCGGGCGCTGATCACCGGCGTCGGCGGCCAGGACGGCAGCTACCTCGCCGAGCGTTTGGTCGCGGAGGGACTGGAGGTGCACGCGCTGGTGCACCCCGACGAACCGCTCCCGGAGCGGCCCGGCGTCACCCTGCACGCCTGCGACGTCACCGACACCGAGCGCACCCGGGCGCTCGTGCGCGACCTGGTGCCCGACGAGCTCTACAACCTCGCGGCGATCAGCTCGGTGGCCCGCTCCTGGGCCGAGCCCGGCCTGGTGGCCCGGGTCAACGGCCTCGCGGTCGCCGGACTGCTGGAGTCGGCGTGGCTGGCCCAGGAGGCGAGCGGGACCGAGGTGCGGTTCGTGCAGGCCTCGAGCGCGGAGATCTTCGGCTCGCCGTGCCGCTCCCCCCAGGACGAGTCGACCCCGGTCCGCCCGGTCAACCCGTACGGCGCCGCGAAGGCCTACGCCCACCACCTGGTGGGGGTCTACCGCGCGCGCGGTCTGCACGCCTCGGGCCTGGTGCTCTACAACCACGAGTCGCCGCGGCGCCCGGCGCAGTTCGTGACCCGCAAGATCACCTCGGCCGTCGCCGCGATCGCGCAGGGCCGCGCCGATGTGCTCCGGCTCGGCAACCTCGACGCGCGCCGCGACTGGGGCTGGGCCCCCGACTACGTCGACGCGATGGTGCGCAGCGCCCGCGCCGAGCACGCCGACGACTACGTCGTGGCGACCGGCGAGAGCCACTCGGTGCGTGAGCTGGTGGCGACCGCCTTCGCACACGTGAGGATCGACGACTGGGAGCGCCTCGTCGAGGTGGACCAGACCCTCGTGCGCCCCACCGACGCCGCCGAGCTCGTCGGCGACTCCTCCAAGATCCGCGCGGCGATCGGCTGGCACCCCACCGCCACCTTCCACGACGTCATCACCCGCCTCGTCGACGCCGACCTCGACTAGCCGTAGGGTCCGGCCCGTCGAGGCCACCACCCGAATATCGACAAGCACACCCACCGCCCGAGGTGACACTCGACCCACTTGGCGGGATTTTGTGCACACGCACGCGCAAACGCTCACAATGGTGACCGGACGGCCTAAAACGGGGCATAAACGGGGATACGGCGTACTGGGGACGCCTTGCGGGAGCAATAGGTGACGGTTCTGTCCAGTGAACAACAGACGCGTGTGGTGAAGGCGTCGCCCAGCAGGGCGCTTCGCTACCTGCCAGCCACGGCGCTCGTCATCGATCTCGCGATCGTGACCGCGGTGACCACGTTGGCCACCCTCGGGCGGGAGCACCTCGGGTTCTTCAACAGCGCCGCCGACGTCTCCGCGAGCCTGGCCGTCGTCGGCCCGGTGATGGTCGCCGGCTGGCTGGCAGTGATCTCGCTCGGCGGCGGCTACGAGAAGTCCCTCTTCGGCGTCGGTCCGGATGAGTACAAGCGGGTCCTCAACGCGACGCTCGCGACCGGGGGCCTGCTCGGGGTCGGCTGCTACCTCGCCAGCTTCGAGCTCAGCCGAGGTTTCTTCCTGCTCGCCTTCGCCCTCGGCGCGCCGGCCCTGCTCCTCGGTCGCTTCGCACTGCGCCGCGCGCTGCACAGCGCTCGGCGCCGCGGCGTGCTGCGCCACCGGGTGCTGATCGCCGGCTCGCCCTCCCACGTCGACGAGGTGGCCGGCGTCCTGCGCCGCGAGCCGTGGTTGGGCTACCAGGTCGTCGGGTGCCTGACCCCGGCGCACGACCTGTCCGAGGAGACCCAACTCGGCGTTCCCGTGCTCGGCAACTCCGACGACGCCACCGCCGTGGTCGTCGAGTCCGGTGCCGACGTCATCTTCTTCGCCGGCGGTGCACTCGGCTCCGCCAACCAGATGCGCCAGGTGGTCTGGGACCTCGAGCACCACGACGTGCAGGTCGTCGTGGCGCCCAACGTCACCGACATCTCCAGCGAGCGGGTCAACGTCCGCCCGGTGGGCGGACTGCCGCTCATGCACATCGACCCCCCGGCGTGGAGCGACGCATCCCGCTGGGGCAAGCGCACGTTCGACGTCATCGGCTCGGCCTGCCTGATCGCGATGCTGAGCCCGATCTTCGCGATCGCCGCCCTGCAGATCAAGCGCTTCGACAAGGGCCCGGTGCTCTTCCGCCAGACCCGCATCGGGCGCGACGGGGCTGAGTTCAGCTGCCTCAAGTTCCGCACGATGGTGACCAACGCCGAGGAGATCCTGAAGCGACTCCACGAGGAGCAGGGCTACGACGGCGGACTGTTCAAGATGAAGGACGATCCCCGGATCACCAAGCCCGGGAAGTGGATGCGACGGCTCTCGATCGACGAGCTCCCGCAGCTGGTCAACGTCCTGCGCGGCGACATGAGCCTGGTCGGTCCCCGCCCGCCCCTTCCGCTCGAGGTCGCCGGCTACGGCGCCGACACCGCACGCCGGCTCCATGTGCGGCCGGGACTGACGGGCCTCTGGCAGGTGTCCGGGCGCTCGGATCTGTCCTGGAGCGAGGCGATCCGTCTCGACCTCTACTACGTCGACAACTGGTCGATGGTGCAGGACCTCTCAATCCTGGTGCGCACGGTCGGCGCAGTCTTCAGCAGCCGTGGCGCCTATTGACGGATCGGCCGGGCCCAGGAACTAGCGGTCCCGGGCCCGGCCGCTGATCAGCCTTCCTGCGCCAGCAGATCCATCAGGTAGGCGCCGTATCCGCTCTTCATCAGCCGCTCGGCGCGCGCCGCCAGGCCGGCGTCGTCGATGAAGCCCATCCGCCAGGCGACCTCCTCCGGAGCTCCGATCTTCTGGCCTTGCCGGTGCTCGATGGCCCGCACGAAGTTACTGGCGTCGTGCAGATCGTCGATCGTGCCCGTGTCGAGCCACGCCGCGCCGCGCGGCAGCACCTCCACCTGCAGTCGACCCTGCTCGAGGTAGATCCGGTTGAGGTCGGTGATCTCGAGTTCGCCCCGATCCGAGGGCTTCAAACACTTCGCGTGCTCAACGACCTCGGAGTCGTAGAAGTACAGCCCCGGCACCGCGTAGTTGCTCTTCGGCTGCGCCGGCTTCTCCTCCAAGGAGATGGCCCGGCCAGCCTCATCGAACTCCACGACGCCGTAGGACGTCGGGTCCGCGACCCGATAGCCGAAGACCGCTGCGCCCTCGAGATTCTCGAACCGCCGCAGCCGAGAGCCCAGCCCGGCGCCATAGAAGAGGTTGTCGCCGAGCACCAGCCCGGAGACCTCCGAGCCGATGTGCTCCTCGCCGATCAGGAACGCCTGCGCGAGCCCGTCCGGGCTCGGCTGCACGGCATAGGTGACGTTGATGCCGAACTGCGAGCCGTCGCCGAGCAGGCGCTCGAACATCGGCGCCTCGTGCGGGGTATTGATGACCAGCACGTCCTGGATCCCCGCCAGCATCAGCGTCGAGAGCGGATAATAGATCATCGGCTTGTCATAGACCGGCACCAGCTGCTTGCTCACCCCCAACGTGATCGGATGAAGTCGCGAACCCGTGCCGCCTGCCAAAATGATTCCCCGCATGACGCAACCCTAGGGCCATTGAGCTGTTCCGGCGTGAGATGGCTCATCCATGGTGCCAGCGTCACACCACCTAGTCAGAGATCCCTAGGATCACCTCATGGAACGCATTCTCGTGACCGGAGGCGCCGGGTTCATCGGCTCCAACTTCGTCCACTACTTGATGGACCGGACGGACGTCACGGTGACCGTCCTCGACAAGCTCACCTATGCGGCGAGCAAGGAATCGCTCGCGGCGCTCCCGGCCGATCGGGTCCGCCTGGTCGTCGGCGACATCGCCGACCCGGAGATCGTCGAGCCGCTGATCGGTGAGCACGACGCGGTCGTGCACTACGCCGCGGAGTCCCACAACGACAACTCGCTGACAGACCCCTCCCCGTTCATCCGCACCAACCTGATCGGCACCTTCACCCTCCTGGAAGCAGTCCGCAAGGCCGGGACCCGGTTCCACCACATCTCCACCGACGAGGTGTACGGCGACCTCGAGCTCGACGACCCCGAGCGGTTCACCGAGTCCACCGCCTACAACCCCTCCAGCCCCTACTCCGCCTCCAAGGCAGGCTCCGACCACCTCGTGCGTGCCTGGGTGCGCAGCTTCGGGGTGCAGGCGACGCTGTCGAACTGCTCCAACAACTACGGACCCTGGCAGCACATCGAGAAGTTCATCCCGCGCCAGATCACCAACGTGATCGCCGGCGGCCGCCCCAAGCTCTACGGCGCCGGGCTCAACGTGCGCGACTGGATCCACGCCGACGACCACTCCTCCGCGGTGTGGACCATCCTCAACGAGGGGCGGATCGGCGAGACCTATCTGATCGGCGCCGACGGCGAGCGCAACAACCTCGAGGTCGTGCAGCAGATCCTGCGCCACTTCGGCCGCCCCGAGGACGACTTTGAGCACGTCACGGACCGCGCCGGCCACGACCTGCGCTACGCGATCGACTCGACCAAGCTGCGCACCGAGCTCGGCTGGAAGCCCTCCTTCGCCGACTTCGAGGAGGGTCTCGCCCGCACCATCGAGTGGTACGTCGAGCACGAGGACTGGTGGCGCCCGGCGAAGGACGCCGTCGAGTCCGCCTACGCCTCGAAGGGCCAGTGAGGATGGCCGAGACGCTCCGCGTCGAGCCGACCGCCATCCCCGGGCTGTTCGTGGTCCGCATGCCCGTCCACGCTGACTCCCGCGGCTGGTTCAAGGAGAACTGGCAGCGCGAGAAGATGACCACGCTCGGCCTTCCCGACTTCGGGCCGGTGCAGAACAACATCTCCTTCAACTCCCGCCGCGGCGCCACCCGCGGCATCCACACCGAGCCCTGGGACAAGTACGTCGCGGTCGCGACCGGTCGCGTCTTCGCGGCCTGGGTCGACATGCGGGAGGGGGAGAGCTTCGGCGCCACCTTCCACACCGAGATGGACGCGAGCACCGCCGTGTTCGTGCCTCGCGGCGTCGGCAACTCCTACCAGGCGCTGGAGGACGGGACCGCCTACACCTACCTCGTCAACGAGCACTGGCGGGCGGGCACGGCGTATCCGGCGCTCCACCTGGGCGACCCCACCGTTGCCGTGCCGTGGCCGATCCCCCTGGCCGAGGCCGACGTGTCGGAGAAGGACCAGCACAACCCCACGCTGGACCAGGTGGTGCCGATGGCACCCCGCAAGACGCTGATCCTCGGCGCTCGCGGCCAGCTCGGCCGGGCGCTGGAGGCGGAGTTCCCGGGCGCCGTGGCCGTCGGCCGTGACGAGCTCGACCTGACCGACGCGGCGTCGCTCGCCGCCTGGCCGTGGCATGAGTACTCGGCGGTGCTCAACGCCGCCGCCTACACGGGCGTCGACGCCGCTGAGACCGCCGACGGGCGCCGTGACGCCTGGACGGCCAACGCGCAGGCCCCCGCCCTGCTGGCACGCCTGGCGACCGAGCACCGGCTGACCCTGGTGCACTACTCCTCCGACTACGTCTTCGACGGCACCCGCGAGGTGCACGCCGAGGACGAGCCGCTCAGCCCGCTCGGCGTCTACGGGCAGACCAAGGCCGCGGGCGACGTCGCTGTCGCGACCGCCCCGCGGCACTACCTGCTGCGCACCTCGTGGGTGGTCGGCGCCGGCGGCAACTTCGTGCGGACGATGCAGTCCCTCGCCGCCCGCGGGGTCTCCCCCGCCGTCGTCGACGACCAGGTCGGACGACTCACGTTCACCACCGAGCTCGCGCGGGCCACGCGGCACCTGCTGGACGCCGCGGCCCCGTTCGGCGTCTACAACGTCAGCAACGGCGGAGACCCGACCTCTTGGGCAGGGCTCGCCCGCGAGGTGTTCCGCCTCGCGGGGCGCCCCGCCGACGACGTCACGCCGGTCAGCACCGAGGCCTACGGCGAAGGCAAGGCGATGGCGCCCCGCCCGCGGCACAGCGTGCTCGACCTGAGCAAGCTCGAGGCGACCGGCTTCACACCCCAGGATCAGCTCGCTGCTCTGCGCGACTACTGCGCGGAGAGCCAGGACTGACCAATGACCGAAGCCCCCGTCCGGCACTGCCGGACGGGGCTTCGGTCGCTCCTGGACGCGCGATTACTGCTCGGGCGACCGGCCGTAGTCGTCCTCAAGACGAACGATGTCGTCCTCGCCGGTGTAGCGCCCCATCTGGATCTCCACGATCTGGAGGAGCTCGTCCTCCTCGTTGGTGATCCGGTGTGCCTGGCCGACAGCGACGTCCACGGTCTCCCCGGGTCCGGCGATGACGGTCACGCCATCGATGACGCAGGTGGCCTTGCCGGCCACGATGAACCAGTGCTCGGCGCGGTGCTCGTGGGTCTGGTAGGACAGTCTCTGGTGCGGCTGGACATCGATCCGCTTCACCTTGAAGCCGTCGCCCTCGTCGAGCACGTGCCACGCGCCCCAGGGGCGCTCCGCGGACTCACCAGCCATGTCGGACCTCACGTCGTGGGAACCGAGGGCGACGCCCTCTTCGTTTGAGCGCTCACCCTAACCGCCCTGTGACGCCTGTTACTCGGTGTCACCCAAGTTGCGAAGGGACGCGACGCCTAGCGACGTCGCAGTCCCCGCAGCGCCGGGCGCACGTCGGCGAAGAACACGAAGGCCGCGATCACGAACACCAGGCTGAGAAAGAACGGCAGGACGGGGATGAACGAGAACAGCACCCCGAGGCCAAGCAGGATCGTCCAGCCCTTCTTGGTCCACTTGCCAGCGGCTGCGTACTCCTCCGCCGGGTGCATCAGGCTGATCACGAAGGCGAAGATCGCCACCACCAGCAGGGCGAACCGCACCAGCAGCCCGACCATGCCCTCGATCACGAAGATGTCCATCACCGCTCCAGCCTACAGAGCCGCACCGATCCGAGCCGGGCAGAAGAAAGGCACGAGGCCCACGGACCAGGGGTCCGCGGGCCTCGGAGCTCCAGCACAGGGGCGGCGATCAGTCGCCGACCTTGGCGGCACCCTCGGCGACGGCGCTGGTGGCCGCGGACGCGGTCTTCTTGGCGGCGGTGACGGTCGCCTTCGCGCTGCTCCTCGGCGCGCTCGACTTCTTGGCGGCGGTCTTCTTGGTCGCGCTCGCCGACTTCTTCGCGGTCGAGGAGGCCTTCTTGGCCGTCGACCTCGTCGCCGCAGCACCCTGGGTGCGGGTGGTCTTGGCCTTGGCGGTCGTGGTCTTGGCCGCGCTCACGGCCTCCTGGGTGGACTGCTGGCGCCGGATCCGGGTGAGCAGCGCCTCGCCGCGCTGGGCGAGGTCACCGTAGGCGCCGACCAGGGTCGCGACGTTGTCGTCGACAGCCCCCTGGAGGCGGGCCGGCAGGGCGAGCGCCTCGGCCTGCAGCTCGGCGACCCGGGCCTCGACGGCGCTGCGGCGCTCGCGGGCGTCCTTGCTGAGCGCCTCGACGCGGGAGCTGACGACCGTGGTCGCCTGCTCGCGCAGCGCCTGCGGCTCGAGGTCGATCGAGGTGAC
This sequence comes from Nocardioides sp. dk884, assembly GCF_009557055.1. Taxonomy (NCBI): domain Bacteria; kingdom Bacillati; phylum Actinomycetota; class Actinomycetes; order Propionibacteriales; family Nocardioidaceae; genus Nocardioides; species Nocardioides sp. dk884. Next base: position 3,770,999 of record NZ_CP045649.1, read on the forward strand.
GCTCTGCTGCACCTGGGTGACGTAACCCCGCACGGTCGAGACCGCGAGGTCGGCGACGCCGGCACCGGCGTAGAGAGTGCGGGTCGCGCCCGCACGCAGGTCGAGGTTCTTGAGGTCGAGCTTGGTCTCAGACGTGGCCTTGGCCATGACGGCCTCCTTCAGATGGGTGCGACCCGACCCCATGTCGGGCCGTCGGGGTGCTAGCTGTCGTCGTCCGCGTGGCGCGGCTCGGCGGCGTTGAGCGCGAGGAACGAGGCGTAGACGTCGAGCAGGGACTGCTTCTGCCGCTCGGTCAGCCCGGTGTCGTTGAGGACCGCCAACTCGACCGAGCCACCGGCCCCGTCCTCGGGGCTGAGGATCCCCGCCCGCAGGTAGAGCTGCTCGGCGGAGATGCGCAACGCCTTCGCGATCTGCTGGAGCACCTCGGCCGAGGGCTTGCGCAGGCCGCGCTCGATCTGGCTCAGGTAGGGATTGGAGACCCCGGCGAGCTCGGCGAGCTGGCGCAGCGAGAGCTGCGCGGAGGTGCGCTGCTCACGCAGGTAGTCACCGAGCCCCTCGACGGTCTTGCCGACCTTGCCCTTCGCCATGCCCCCCATCCTGCTTGCTCCTGCTAGCAATTGCAAGCACTTCAACCGCTGAAACCCCGATTTAACACGGGGAAGCGCGCTTGCCCCGGCAAGCACTCAGGCCAGGACGGCGCGCACCTCGCCCACGACCCGGCCCCCGCCGAGCAGCGGCGCCTCCCCGGTGGCGCGCACCGCGGCGCCGTCGACCCCGGGCGCCGTGTCGACCCCGCTGCGCACGAGCGCGGCCGCCATCACCACCGGACGGGCCCGGTCCCCGCCGTCCTCGATCTTCAGCGCGAAGGCGCGACCGTCGGAGAGCGCGACGACCTCGCAGGCCTCGGCGCCGAACTTCGCGATCGCCCCCGGCAGCGCGCCCAGCAGCACCCGCTCGTCGCGCCGGGTGCCGGAGACGTACGCCGGGTGCTGGCGGATCGCGTCGGCGACCCGACGCTCCGCGCCGTCGGCGGCGGTGGCCAGCCGGGCAAACGCGCGGGCCAGCCCGGTGAGCGAGGTGGACAGCAGCGGAGCGCCGCAGCCGTCGATCGCGACCACCGCCTCCTCCCCCGTCAGCTCCTCGAACGTGGCTCGGATCGCGACCTGCAACGGGTGCACGGGGTCGAGGTAGGTCTCGGTGTCCCACCCGTTGGCGACGCAGGTCGCCAGCATCGTGGCGTGCTTGCCCGAGCAGTTCATGTGCAGGACGTCGGCCGCGCCACCGCTGCGCAGCAGCCGGTCGCGCTCCTCGGCGTCGAGAGGAAGGTCGACGGGGTTGCGCAGCGCGGACTCGTCGAGCCCGGCTCGAGTGAGGATGTCGCGCACCCCATCGACGTGGAACTGCTCCCCGGAGTGCGAGGCGCACCCCAGCGCCAGCAGCTGCGGCGGGAGGTCGAGGCCGGCGCGGACCATCGCCACCGCCTGGAGCGGCTTGTTGCACGAGCGCGGCAGGATCGGCGAGGTCACGTCCCCGACGGCCCAGTCGATCTCCCCTGCGGCGCCGAGCGCGACGACGGAGCCGTGGTGGCGGCCTTCGACGAATCCGGAGCGGACGACCTCGGCGACGACAGGCAGTGACACAGGCTGGGACATGGCTGCCAGCATGCCAGCGCCCCCGTGACAGGATTGCCGCCGTGTCGACCCCACCGCTGCCGCAGTTCTGCCCCACCGCACGTGAGCTCGACGACCTCGAGCTGCTCGTCACCGGGGCACTGAGCCCGACCACGGCCTTCAACGAGCCGGGCAGCCCGGTCACCCTCACGCTGCCGCCCGACGTCGGGGCCGCCGCCGCTGCCGCGGGCGGCGTCGAGCTCGTCGACCCCGAGGGCCTGCCACTGGCGCGCGTCGCCGTCCCCGGCGGGCAGGTGGAGGCGCTGACCCACGCCCAGTTCGGCCCGTTCCGCCGCCTCTACCTCTCCCCCGCGGCCGTGCGGGCGTCGTACGCCGGACGCACGTTCGTGCCGGTCACCGACGCCCTCACGCTGAGCCAGCTGGACGCGCTGCGCGCGGCCGGGCCGGTGGTGCTGCTGGCACTGGTCGGCCACGGCACGCCGCTCCTGTCGCCGGTGGCGCTGCTGCGCGCGACCCTGCGCGCCGCCGACCTGCTCGACGACGCGGTCGTCGTGGCGGTGCCGCTCGCGGCGCGCGGCGACGCCGCCGTCGACCACGAGCTGGGCCTGCAGGTGGTGGCCAACTACGCCGGCACCGACCCGGTGCTCGGGCTGAGCGACGACGACGGCGAGCTTCCGGCCGGTGTCGCGGAGGTGGTCGAGCGCGACCAGCCGCCGGCGGACCGCCAGGGCCTGGTCCTCTTCTTCACCGGCCTGTCCGGCAGCGGCAAGTCCACCTTGGCGCGTGCGCTGATGGACCGCCTGCTCGAGGAGGGCACCCGCACCGTCACCTCCCTAGACGGCGATGTCGTGCGCCGCAACCTCTCCGCGGGCCTCTCCTTCTCCAAGGCCGACCGCGAGACCAACATCCGCCGCATCGGCTGGGTGGCCGCGGAGATCTCTCGCCACGGCGGGGTCGCGGTGTGCAGCCCGATCGCGCCGTTCGACGAGACCCGCCAGCAGGTCCGCGCCATGGTCGACGAGGCCGGCGGCGCATTCTTCCTCGTCCACGTCGCCACCCCCCTGGAGGAGTGCGAGCGCCGCGACCGCAAGGGCCTCTACGCCAAGGCCCGCCGCGGCGAGATCCCCGAGTTCACCGGTATCTCCTCGCCCTACGAGGTCCCCGCCGACGCCGACGTGGTCGTCGACACCACCGGCCGCACCATCGACGCCGCCCTCGCGGACGTCCTCGCCGCCCTGCGCACCTCCGGCCACCTCGACCTGACCGCCCCGGGGGTCGAGCCTGTCGAAACCCCGGCAGAGCACCTCAAGGTCCTTTTCGTCTGCACCGCCAACATCTGCCGCTCCCCCTTCATGGAGCGCCTCGCCCGCCACCTGGCCGGCCCCGACGCCACCGTGACCTTCACCAGCGCCGGCACCCACGGCTTCGCCGAGCACGCCATGGACGACGTCATGGCCACCACCCTCGGTCCGCGCGGCGTCGTCGATCACGACACCTTCCACAGCCGCCCACTGACCCGCGAGCTCCTCGACGAGCACGACCTGGTCCTCACCGCGGAGGCGTCGCACCGCGCGTTCATCCTCGACGACCACCCGGGCCTGTTCCGCAAGGTCTTCACCCTGGGCCAGTTCGACGAGGCCGTGCGCACCGTCGGAGCAGGCCTCACGGGCCGCAAGCTGCTCATGGCCGTGGCCGAGCAGCGCGGCACCGCCTCGGCCGACCTCGACGTCGCTGACCCCTACCGTCGCGGGCCGGAGGCCGCCGAGGCCGCCGCCACGGCGATCGAGGCCCACCTGCGCCACATCGTCCCTGCCCTCACCGGAGCGGAGCCCCACGCGTGAACGACCTTCTCTTCGAGCTGGCCACCCTCAGCGCGCTGTCGATCCTGATCGCCGGCTTCGTCGTCGGCATCGTGGTCGGCCTCACCGGCATGGGCGGCGGCGCGCTGATGACCCCGGCGCTGATCTTCCTCGGCGTCGGCGACACCGCCACCGTGGTCACCGCCGACCTCACCGCGGCAGCGGTCTACAAGACCGGCGGCGCGGTCGTGCACGCTCGGGAAGGCTCGCCCAACCTGCAGATGGCGAAGTGGCTGATCCTCGGCTCGGTCCCCACCGCGCTGCTCGGCCCGCACGTGCTGGCCTGGTTCACCGACCCTGAGGACCTCGATTCCGTCCTCAAGCTCTGGATCGGCTTCGCGCTGCTGCTCGCGGCAGCCACCTATGCCCTGCGGCTCTACATCAACCTGCGCCGGGTGCGCGCCGGCGGCCCCACCGGCGACCCCGACCCGAAGATCCGCCCGATCCCCACACTGCTGGTCGGCGCCCTCGGCGGGCTGCTGGTCGGCATCACCAGCGTCGGCTCCGGCTCGGTCATCATGATCGCGCTGCTGATGCTCTACCCCGGCCTCTCCGCGGTGCGGCTGGTCGGCACCGACCTGGTGCAGGCGATCCCGCTGGTGCTCGCCGCGGCGATCTCCAACATCGCGCTGCACGGCCTCGACTTCGCGCTGCTGCTGCCGCTGATCGCCGGCTCGGTGCCGGGCACGATCCTCGGCTCCAAGATCGCGCCGCGGGTGCCGCAGTCGTTCATCCGCCGCGCGATCGTCGTGGTGCTGACCATGTCCGGCGTCGCGCTGCTCGACAAGGCCGGCTGGGCGCCCCTCGGTATCGAGGAGACCTATCCGATGCTGATCGCCGGCGTGGGCCTGGCGATGGTGCTGCTGGTCCCGATCATCTGGGGCTTCCTGCGCAAGGGCCAGGGATTGCCGATGTTCGGGGCGCCGACGGTCGCCGAGCTCGACGCCCCGCAGTACGGCGAACCACACCGAGCAGACAGCCCTGCGCACACGAATCGTTCCGGATCGGCCTGAGCCCGTCTGTCGGACTCCCCGCACGATCCCTGCCGTGACACACCACACTCGGTGGGATCCGGTTTGAGGCCCCGCGCCGACCCGCCGCTACGATGGCCGCTGCTACCCCGATGAGAGGTCCCCTGTTTTCATGACCGAAACGCATGCCGACTACCGGCTGAGCCAGCTCGACCAGCTGGAGGCGGAGTCGATCCACATCTTCCGTGAGGTCGCCGCCGAGTTCGAGAAGCCCGTCCTGATGTTCTCGGGTGGCAAGGACTCCATCGTGATGATGCGCCTCGCCGAGAAGGCCTTCTATCCCGCGAAGATCCCGTTCCCGGTGCTCCAGGTGGACACCGGCTACGACTTCCCCGAGGTCCTCGAGACCCGCGACAACTGGGTGAACCGCCTCGGCGTGCGCCTGATCGTCGCGAGCGTCGAGGAGGCGATCGCCAACGGCGTGGTCGTTGACGACGGCAAGACCAGCCGCAACCGCATGCAGATCGGCACGCTGCTGCACGCGATCGAGGAGAACGGCTTCACCGCCGCCTTCGGTGGCGGGCGCCGTGACGAGGAGAAGGCGCGCGCCAAGGAGCGTGTCTACTCCCACCGCGACGAGTTCGGCCAGTGGGACCCGAAGATGCAGCGTCCGGAGCTGTGGAGCCTCTACAACGGGCGCATCCACCAGGGCGAGCACATGCGGATCTTCCCGATCTCCAACTGGACCGAGCTGGACATCTGGGACTACATCGGTCGCGAGGGCATCGAGATCCCCTCGATCTACTTCTCCCACCAGCGCCGCGTCTTCGAGCGCGACGGCATGCTGCTCACGGAGTCGCCGTTCAACCCGTGCCGTCCCGGCGAGGTCGCCGAGGAGCGCACCGTGCGGTTCCGCACCGTGGGCGACCTGACGCTGACCGGGTGCGTGGAGTCCACCGCCTCGACCATCGAGGAGATCATCGACGAGGTCGCCGTGGCCCGGGTCACCGAGCGCGGCGCCACCCGTGGCGACGACCGGTTCTCCGAGGCCGCCATGGAGGACCGCAAGAAGGAAGGCTACTTCTGATGGGCACCATCAAGAGCGACAAGATGGACCTGCTGAGGTTCGCCACCGCCGGCTCCGTGGACGACGGCAAGTCGACCCTGATCGGCCGCCTTCTCCTCGACTCCAAGTCGATCTTCGAGGACCAGCTCGAGGCCGTCGAGGCCACCAGCGTCTCCAAGGGCTACGACTACACCGACCTCGCGCTGCTGACCGACGGTCTGCGCTCCGAGCGCGAGCAGGGCATCACCATCGACGTGGCCTACCGCTACTTCGCGACGCCCAACCGCAAGTTCATCATCGCCGACACCCCCGGGCACGTGCAGTACACCCGCAACATGGTCACCGGCGCCTCCACCGCCGACCTCGGGCTGGTGCTCGTCGACGCCCGCCAGGGCCTCACCGAGCAGTCGCGGCGCCACGCGGTGATCCTCTCGCTGCTGCGGGTCCCGCACCTGGTGCTCGCGGTGAACAAGATGGACCTGGTCGACTTCGACCAGGAGGTCTACAACAAGATCCACGCCGAGTTCACCCAGTTCGCCACCAAGCTCAACATCCCGGACCTCGAGGTCATCCCGATCTCGGCGCTCCAGGGTGACAACGTGGTGAACCGCTCGGAGAACATGAGCTGGTACTCCGGCCCCACCCTCATGCACCACCTCGAGCACGTGCACGTCGCCTCCGACCGCGACCTGATCGACGCCCGCTTCCCGGTGCAGTACGTCGTGCGCCCGAAGTCCGACGAGCACCACGACTACCGCGGCTACGGCGGCATGGTCGCCGGCGGCGTCCTCAAGCCCGGCGACGAGGTCGTCGTGCTGCCCTCGGGCATGACGTCGAAGATCGCCGGCATCGACCTGTTCGACCGCGAGATCACCGAGGCCTTTCCGCCCATGAGCGTGACGATCCGTCTCGAGGACGACGTCGACGTCTCGCGCGGCGACATGATCGCCCGGGTCAAGAACGCACCGCAGCCCTCGCAGGACATCGACGCGATGGTCTGCTGGATGACCACCACGCCGCTCAAGCCGCGGCAGAAGCTGGCCATCAAGCACACCACCCGCACGGCGCGCGCCCTGGTCAAGGACATCCAGTACCGCTTGGACGTCAACACGCTGCACCGCGACCAGGAGACCAAGGAGCTCGGCGTCAACGAGATCGGCCGCGTGCAGCTGCGCACCACCGTCCCGCTGCTGTGCGACCCGTATTCCAAGAACCGCACCACGGGCTCGTTCATCCTTATTGACGAGGCCACCGGCATCACGGTGGGCGCAGGAATGATCAACAGCGCGTCTTAAATCGAGGCCCTTGAGTGGCGCCCCTCCTGTTTGGGAGCGGGCGCCACTCATATTTCTGGACTTGGCACACCAGGCCCTATCAAGAGAACACATGGTCAGCCCCCGCTACCGAAGCCTCCTCACGGGCCAAGGAACAGTGTCGAGATAGACCGGCTCATCCCAATCGAGGGTGTAAGAGCCGGGGCCTGAATCCGCCGGTCTCGAGCAGGCTTCTGGCGATGTAGTTGGTCAGGTTGCGGAAGCCGAGAGCAGAGCCGCGGAGGTGCTCGAGCCTGCCGTTGATCGCCTCCGTCGGTCCGTTCGATGAGCCGGATCGATCGAAGCAGGCCAGCACGTGAGCCGCGCGCTTGGTCATCGTCTTGCCCAGCGTGGTGATCTCGACGAGCGCCTTCGGGACGCCTGTGCTGAGCGCGGCGATCAGCTTCTCCGTCAGCGCGCGCCCCAGGACGCGAACGGGCTCGCGGTAGGCACCGATCATGCGCTGGCAGATGCCCCGGTCGCCTCGACCTCGACATGGGTATCGGTCGCGAACGGATCGCTCAACCGCTGTCGCTGTTTGTCGGTCAGGAGGGCGGCGCCGGTGTGCAGGGTGCGCCGGGCGCGGTAGAGAGGGTCGTTCTTGCGGCCGCGGTGGCCGTGCAGGTTCTGCTGGACCGGGCGACGGCAACGGTCCAGGGCGTCGCCGGCCAGGCGGACCACGTGGAAGGGATCCATCACCGTCACCGCGTCAGGTAGCTCCTCGGTGGTGGCGGTCTTGAAGCCGGTGAACCCGTCCATCGCGACCACCTCCACCCGGTCGCGCCAGGCCTGGGGACGGGCGGCCATCCACGTCTTGAATGCCTGCTTCGAGCGGCCCTCGACCATGTCGAGGGCCGCGCTGGACCGGTGCCGTCACGGATCGGCGTCAGGTCGATGATCACGGTCACCTATTTGTCGCCGCGCCTGGTGTGGCGCCACACGTGTTCGCCGACGCCGAGGACTCGGAGGCCATCGAAGCGAGCAGGATCCTCGATCGGCACCCGTCTGCCTCGGCCAGGACGGCATCGTTCGCGGTGTCCCACGCGACCCCGAGGCCGCCAGCGACACGTGCAACAGTGACGTGCCGCACCAGGATCGCCTCGAGTGCCCACCGCAGCCCGCGGCGCGAAAGCTTCGCTCGTGGTTCGGCCCCCGGGCGGTGTCTTGGCGCCACGCGTGCCCGCACTCGGCGCACCGGTAGCGACGGATCCTGACGACCAGCGTGGTCGGTCGCCACCCGAGCGGCTCCGTGGGCCAAGGTCCGGGTGACGGTGTCGCGTGGGCGGCCTTCGCAGCCGCAGCGTCGGCAACACTGGTCAGGTTCGGGAACCCGAGACGCCAGCACGGCCCGATCAGACTCGATGCGCTGCCCGGTGACCACAAGGCCGAGCTCCTCGAGGGGCCAGACCTTCGTGAGGTCAGGGCACGCGAAGGTAGCGTCAGGCACGTCGAGGTCTTCCGGATGAGGCGTGTGGGAACCTTCATCCTCGGGAGACCTCGACCCCTATCTGGGCACTGACGCGCCGACCACCCCGGAGATGGTCGCTACACCCTCAACTGGGATGAGCCGATAAACCCCCGCCTACCCAAGAAAACCACTCCGGGTTCGGCGGTCGCTTACGCAACAGGCCCCGAGCCGACACACTTCGCGGGGGGCGACCTGACCCGGAGCCTTACCAGTCGGCCGGGCACGAACGGTCGCGGCCCCGGCACGATGCCGGAGACCGCGAGCGTGACCATCAGCGATATCCGACAGTGGTCGAAGGTGACCACGGGGCGTTCGGCCCTCGTTGCAGGGCCGAAGACGAGCAGTCGCGGCCAGCATGGCGAGGAAATCGAGCGACTCCCTATCCGCTCAGACCGTCCGGCTAAGAGAAACGCCACCACCGGACGCACTGGAACGGACGAAGAAGAACCAATATCCAAGCGCTGTACACACATTCCCCAGCATGATGCCCACGCCGAGACTATGTAGCGAGCCGAAGAACGCGCCTGCAAGACCCGCCGCGATCACGAAAGGGGCACTCACTAAGCGGGCCAACCCAGCGCTCGAACCACTCCGGGTGGCGCGGAGCCCACTCGACGCCGCAACCCCGAGCGCAGTCGCGATCGCACCTAATCCAAGCCACAACATCACTACCCGCGCGTCGTGCCAGGTCTCTCCCAACACGAGCTCACCAACCTGATCGGGTAACAGCCAAAGCGCACCCACCAGCACGGCGACGAAGACACCGAGGCCCGCGCCAACTTTCGCTTGGGTGACCAAGAGCAGCGAAATGTCACCGCCACGCCTGAGAAGATCCTGCCCCCGAACCGTAAGCACCACCTGTAACCCAGTGAACAAAACGGCCACCGGCCCCAAGAGGAGCTGCGCGCCGCGGACTGCGCCAAGCACCTCGGTCGAAGCCACGACGGCAGCGACCGCAACGACGGCTTGTCCCGCACCGCTGCCTAGCCCATACTCGCCGCAATAGAAAGCCCCAAGACGACCAAACTTGCGAATGTAGCGCAGAGGACTAACTCTCCCCCTAGCCGCCGGCAGAGTGACAAAAGCCAGAATGATTCCCAGGACCCCCGCGGCACCACCGGAGACACACCACATTGCAAACCGAAGTGTCGCATCGCCGGGCACAATCCCGAGGACCGAGGCCACCACGTATGCAAGGTAGAGGGCCACCCAGCCTAAGTCGGCGGAAACCGCTACCCAAACTTTATCGAGCGAGAAGCCCAGGTACCGGGAAACGTCCTGAAGAAGAAGAAGCGGAAGTGCGCAGGCTAGGATAGTCAGAAAAACAAGATCAAGGACGACCGCGATCACGGCCAACGACACCGAGACGCCGACTGCACCCAACAGACAGCAGGCCACAGCGTCTCGCGCACTCTGGCCCTTCGAATACCCGCCCGCCGAGTCATCGAACGAACGCGCAGCGATAAGCGTCTCGCCCAAGAAGGACCGCGAGAGTCCGAGGACGACCGCGTAGACAAGAAGAGCCAGCGAGACCGATCCGAACTCTTCAACCGTCGCGGCAGACGCTACGGCCGCCGTGACCATAAAGTTGGAGACAGAAGAGAGTCCCTGGTCGACGACCACCGCCAGCGATCTCGACCTACTCCCCATCGGACATCTCACCCTTGTCAACAGGATCAAGAAGCCGGGCCACTCCGATGGCGGCCACTAAGCAGACCAACAGAATCAGACCACGCGACAGACTCACGACGAGCGGGCGAGACACAAAGAGGTATAACCAGCCACAGCCGACGGCCGCGATCAGATACTGGAGAGACGGCCTCCCCGCGAGCCATCGCCCCTGCCGGCGGAGAAAGACGCCGACAATTAGCGAACCGATCGCCACCAACCCGGTGCCCCCTATTAACCAGAGTTCCGCGACGTAGGACGCAGGCAGTCCAGTTTTGACTATTCCGCCAAGAACGACTTTGCGCAGGTCGTAGTCATAGGGCCTCGGCTTCTCGACACCGAAAGCACTGGGGACAAGCATGATAGGGAACTGCGCAACACGCGACGCGAGTTCGACTGAATCCGGCATGAGATCGCGCCGTACAGCGATCTGAGCAAAATAGTCAGCGTCCTTGAACTGGTTTGCAACTTGGTCCCCAGTCACATCACTTACACCGGACAGCGCACTCGCTACTGTCCCCTGTCCGCTGGGCGACTGATTCTGCTTGAAGGCACCAAACAGAAGCATGAACAGCACAAGGGGAACCCCAAGGAGGATCAGTCTTCTACCTGCCCGACGCTCTGTCGAAACGGACCCTCGAGATCTAAGGCGCGACGTACCCAGCGCGACTATCAGTACCGCAGCCCCCAAAATGGGCAACGTTGACCCCCGACTGCCGGTCGCAATACCAGCAGTCGTACCAACACCAATTGTGGCGGCGGCAATGATTTTCGACAGTCGCGGCGAGGCGCCGTTCGCAAGGGCTATGAGCGCAATCATCTGGCCAAACCAAACAAGCACCATCGGCGAGTGCTGACCCTCAATCTCGGTCCGAATGGTTTTGATGTTCGACAGAGCTGCGCCTAGGCCGCCGGTAGCCTGCAGCATCAGCATCGTGCCGAGGGACGTAGTCACGAATCCGACCATGGCGAGTGGCGCACGCACGCTGGGGAGCAAGCGCGGCGGGCGAGTCGGCTTCGCCGGGAGATGCCAGCCAATGAGAAGAAAGAAGCAGGCCAATAGTACGAGCGGCAGTGCGATCCGCATGCCATCGACCAACGTAGCTTGGGTGATCAGCATCTCCGATGAAACTAGATTGGGACGCTGAATCACGACCGCCGGGCGAAGCGCGAAACCAACTAAGAAATAGAGGAGCACAACGATCAACGGCCACCGCTGCACGTCAAGCGACCAGACAATTGCCCCGAGCGTCAGTACCCCAATAAGCACGGTCAGCCATACGACCTCGTTCGTGCCGCCCGCGAAATTGAACCCAAAGTAGAGTAGCGAGGCGGCCGCAGCGACCAGCGCGAACACCGCTGTCGCGCTCGGCGTGCGGCTAACCAAAGTGTCAGAACGCCTCATAGCCGGCTTTCATAAAGGGTCCTGAGACTTGCAGTCTGCTGCTGGTGATAGCGGGCATCTAACGCCGACATGGCGTCCCGTACCGCCTGACGCCAGGCCACAGCGTCCGTAATGACATGCCACACGAGCTCAGCGACCTCCTCTGGGGTCCCGCCCAAAGCTGAGACAGGCCTATCGCGCATCGGGGGAATGTCGCGTGCGATCACAGGAAGCCCCGCCGCCGCAGCCTCCATCACGGAGTAGGGGACGCTCGCTTCCCAGGCCGCAGAGTGGACGTATACGCCACTCGCTTGCATAAGGCTGTGCACGTCCTCACGAGGTAGCCAACCGAGACACTGAATATTGGGGTGCTCAAGTTCCTCGCTCTGGTTCTTCAACCCACCGATCCAGTAGGCCGTTCCAGACCAGCCTTTCAACACAAGTGCGTCAACGACACCTCGGAAGAACTTCGGATCTTTTTGCGGACACACCCGTCCCAAGGTGCAGATATCGACCGAGGACGGCTCATTCTTTGGTTCGGCTATCGACTTTTTATCCCAGTCCGCGGGCGGAAGCATCTTAATCTTGGAGCCCGGATGAATTTCCGCCACTAAACGACCTTCATATGGACCCGCAACGGCAAACTCGTCCGTAAAGTTAGCAAGAAGTCGTTCGCACCACCAGACAGCTTTGCGCGTCGCGGAGCCGCCCCTCAAATCTGTGCGCAAGAATGCAAAGCAATGTGGACTGTACACTCGCTTTACAGATCGATTGCGCACCAATGGCCGGAGCAGTCCGCTAAACGATGAATGGAAATGGACAACGCCAGGCTTTAGGTCCGCTATTGCCAACCGCAGTGCTCGAATCTGTGACCACGGCCCTCTACCCATCTCGCGCACGTCGACAAACGATGCCCGCCCAGTGCCAATATCGTGCCCCGGCCGGGCGTACGCCAAGAGGAAGTGTTCCGTCTCCACACCCGAGGAGAGCACGTAGCTCTGGATGGCAGTCGCTACCCCGCCACCATATGCTTCCGCGACGTGCAATACCTTGACCACTACGCCTGCCTTAGCCGAAATCGAGGAAGTTTTAACAATGAGTTCACCCGCGGGTCGGGGGGTGCTGCACGGCGCGCACGAAGAGTTCGCCCAAGTTTCTGCAACACCTGCTTCCATGCTCCAAGGACGTCGCGAATCACGCTGCGGTCCCCTCCTCGCGACCGAAGGAGGACAACGGCAACGTCCTGCGCAAGGAGAAGTGGAACGATAGCTATCAGTCGCCCACGCGTCAGATGAAGAAGACTGTTGAGGTAGCGCGCCGCGATGATGTTCTGCCTCACCCTGCCGGTTTTGAAGATCGCCCGCGCCTCCCCGGTACTTGATGAACGCGAGTGAAATGCCACAACTGACTCGTCGAAATGCACGGGAACACCTTCACGAGCCACTCTCAATGCCAGGTCAATGTCTTCGCCATAGGTGTCGAAGAGAACGTCGTCGAAGATCGGATTCCCACGCCCTCGCCCCAGCCTGTCGATCAGATCTCTCGAGAACGCCGGGCACGGCCCAGTCTGTTTGAGCGGGCGCACGGGGGCCGACGGCAGAAAGTGGACGCTGCGCATATCCAGGGATATCCCTATCTTGGCTCCGTCAATCCTCCCGTCAGTTCCTTCTCCCGAATAGACCAGCGGACTAACCACATCATGGCCACACTCGAAAGACCGAAGGAGGTTCTCGACAAACCGATCGTCAAGAATGACATCCGCGTTTAGGGGGACAACTATCGAGCCAGCCGAGCGGGCAACAAGCTGATTCATGCCTGCTGCATAGCCAAGATTATGGGGCGAAACAGCCAGGTGGCTGAGATTTGGGGTCCCCTCGAGGACGCTCGCAGTGTCGTCTGCTGAAGCGTTGTCTAGTGCCACGACCTCATAGTCCTGGCACGTCTGACTGCGGAGCGAGTCAAACAGCGGCGGGAGTGTATGGGAACTATTGTAGCCGAGAAGCAGGAAGCTTATGAGCACGACTCCCCCTTGGCCTTTAGGGCATACTGCTCAAAGATCCTCCGGCAACGATTAACGTAAAATCGCGCCAGGCCCCGAAAAATAGACTTGCCCCATGAAGGTCCTGCGTAGGAACGAATCCGGCCATCCAGCTGCGTCTGAAGTTCTCGACGAACCAATTCACAGTCAAAGAGATCCGCGAACTCGTGGCAGGCCCCGAGGACCAATGTCCGGCTGGGTCCGCGCACCCATCTGCGAACCGGCCTTCCCCAGTTCAGCAATGCCACAGAGACCAGGATCCGCGCGCTAGCTTCGCTCGCAGTCCCGCGATATGCGGGCCCGAGGTCAAAGAGGACCAGTCTTCCCGCTTCATCGATAGCCGTATTCCGGACTTCGAATCCCTTGAAGCAGATAGCAGATTTACCATCGTCATAGCGACGCTCTCGAAGGTCAGCGTATGTAAGATCATCTCCAGCGTCCGCGAAGTGATCGAGGGCTCGTCGAAGTCGCAGAAAGTAGTCCGGCCACAGGCCACTGCTTGCAGTTCTCCGCACACGCTGATCAGGTGTCTCGAGAGACAATTCAGGATAGTAAACCGTGAGATTTTCAGGGTCTTCCTGAACGGGCACGAGAACAGCCGCTCCATCTGACCCGACAATCCGGCTCGCCATTTTGGCAGATCGCGTTTCGGCCTGGTAGCCGTCGACGTCATTCTTGTCTCTAGCGGTAACGAACTGCTTTGCGAACAGTCGCTGACCATTAACGTCTGCTCGGGCTATGCGGGACCAGTTTCTCTGTCGACATTCAAAATCGGTTGCACCGGCTTCGAGTAGAACTTCCCTAAGATGCTTCATCTCTTGATCACCCGGGCCGGAATTCCAACGGCGTCGCAGCCGGATGGCACGTCTTGGAGAACGACAGCGTTTGCTCCCACATTAACATTATCGCCAATTTGGACCGGCCCTAACACTTTCGCTCCAGCGCCCAGGACGCATCCTCGGCCCACGACGGGGACCCCGTCCTTCGCTCCGCCGGTGATTCCCAGAGTTACGCCGTGATAGATAGTCACTCCGGGACCAATTCGTACTTCCTGTGCCACCACGAGACCGACGCCATGCAGAATCCGGCAGCCGCCACCGATCTTTGCTCTCGGGTCGATGTCAATCCCGTAGAGCACCTGAATGAGGCGCGTTAGTAACCATGGAGCAAGCGGTACTCGTCGCTCAAGCAATTTGGCCGCCACGCGGTAAGCGAGCACGGCGTGAAATCCCCGGTTAAACAACAGGACGGCGACCGTCTTCCCGCCGAATCGTGCCATGTCCTCTCGAAGCGCCTGCTTCATGGGAATGTCCTCCCAAGCCGCCATGCGGCCTCCCCGCTTGCTCATCCTGCCGCCATCCTGTCCACAGGTCACCCCATACCGTCGACCGAGATCATGGTCTCGAGCCGCTAGATCCTACGCACATGCCTGCTGATACGCGGACTAGGCGGATTATCGTTAAATGCCAATATAACTGTTGGGGCGCGGGTTCGACGGATCCTACTCAGATATCTTTTGGATTGATTTTCGTCACAGGGCGGGAGTGCTCGCACGCCTCGACTAAGGCATGTTCTCGTGATAATGGGAAGTCGGCTGCCGTGGGCCCGGGGGGGCGGGCATGCATGTGGCACGGCCGATGGCCATGCTGGCTCACTGCTCTGAGGTTCAATCAGCCCACGAGGACGCCGGGGTCCTCGCCCAGCGAAGGGTTAGGCGGGCGAACCGGAGGTCAGCAGCCGGTCGATCGGCGCAGCGATTATGTCGGCGCAATCGGCCATGATGCCTGCCGAGACCGGCTCGGACTCGAATGATGGGCCGGGCCTCGCCAAGCTCGACCAACGAGCCCAGCCACGAACTACGGTGCGCGCTAATCATGAAACGTGTGCGACCCGCACACGCCTGCGAGCGCGGCACGCGCTCCGGGAACGAGCCCCCGAAGACCTACGCGCGACCGCGAGAGTGCCCCAGCGGTTCTGGCGCGCGTGCCAGGAGGGGAACGTCGCGGTGTCGAGCGACGACTTCACGCCCGTCTGGCGGGCGCAGCGACACCTTCGACCAGCCGACAAGGCCGCGGCGGCGTGACCAACGGGACCGAGCGTAGAGCGCCCGGTTTCGGCCTGCACCACCATCCCCGTCCCGTCGCTTGGTCACGCCCCATGGCATTTACGTCAGCGGAACAACACACGACCCGAGGAACAGAAGTGCTTCGCCTCGTACGCGTCGGAGCTGTTCGTTCCCGCTCCGAACCATGCCGTGAAAAGCTGTGCGCGCACGGGCCTTTCGGGGCGATGTCTGTGTCCCCGCTGGACACCGCCCCGAAACGCCCACGGTTCAGACCCCTATCTGGACCTCAGCCAGGTGACCAACCTGGGCGCGCACAGGGCGGTCGACGGGCTCCGCCTTCGGAGCGAGCGTGCGCAGCGTCCATTCCCCGTCGTGAGCGAAGAACCGGAAGTGCCCGCTCGCCGAGGTCGGGACCTCGGCGGTGAACTCACCGGTGGCGTCGAGCAGGCGCACGTAGGCGTTGCCGACCGGCTCCCCGTCGCGCAGCACCTGGCCCTGGATGATGGCTTCCTTGGCGACGTTCACGCCGTCGAGCGACAGGCCGCCCGCAGTTGCACCGCACATGCTCAGGCCTTCCCGGGCTCGTCGCCGAGGACGACGGGGACGCCGACGAGGGAGCCGTACTCGGTCCACGAGCCGTCGTAGTTCTTCACGTTCTTCTTGCCCAGCAGTTCCTGGAGGACGAACCAGGTCAGCGAGGAGCGCTCGCCGATGCGGCACAGGGCGATGGTGTCCTTGCCCTCGTCGAAGCCGACCTCGTTGTAGAGCGCGGCGAGCTGCTCGTCGGACTTGAAGGTGCCGTCGTCGTTGCAGTTCTTGCTCCATGGCACGTTGACCGAGGTGGGGATGTGGCCGGCGCGCTGGGCCTGCTCCTGCGGGAGGTGGGCCGGGGCCATCAGCCGGCCGGCGTACTCGTCGGGGCTGCGCACGTCCACCAGGTTCTGGGTGCCGATCGCGGCGACGACCTCGTCACGGAAGGCACGGATCGAGTGGTCCTGCTCGGTGGCGACGTAGGTGGTCTTCTCGCGGGTGGGGACCTCGGAGACCAGCTCGCGGGAGTCGAGCTCCCACTTCTTGCGGCCACCGTCCATCAGCTTGACGTCGGTGTGGCCGTAGAGGGTGAAGTACCAGTAGGCGTAGGCGGCGAACCAGTTGTTGTTGCCGCCGTAGAGCACGACCGTGTCGTTGTTGGAGACGCCGCGCTCGGAGAGCAGGGCCTCGAACTGCTCCTTGTTGACGAAGTCGCGGCGGACCTGGTCCTGGAGGTCCGTGGTCCAGTCGAGCTTGATCGCGCCACGGATGTGGCTGCGGTCGTAGGACGCGGTGTCCTCGTCGACCTCAATGACGACGACCTTCGGGTCGTCGAGGTGGTCCTCCACCCACTGGACGGAGACGAGGGCGTTCTCGCGGCTCATGTATCTACCTTTCTGTTGCGTCAGGCGACGCGGGGTCTGGGTGTGGCAGTGAAGTCAGGACGGAAGGGGCGCCAGGCGGCGGAGCAGCAGGTAGAGCTCGCAGCCCAGGCAGAACCGGAAGAGCGCATTGAGCAGGGCGGCCACCAACGCGAAGCCGGTGGCCACTTGGCCGAGCAGCTCGGCGCCGGCGAGGAAGCCGCCGAGGGCGACCAGCGCGAAGCCGAGGCCGACGGCCTGAGCGAAGCGCGGTGGGCGCGCGTCCTCGAGCTCGTCGGGTGCGCCCAGGCGCGGGCGGACCAAGGTGCGGAACGCCCACGCCGTCGGCGTGTGCTGCACGCCGACGGCGGCGCCGAGCGCGAAGAGCGCCGCCTGGACGCCGATCAGCACCGTGGCCACGCCGGTCGGCACGACGAGCACGACCAGGAGCACGACCGCGGTCACCGCCGCGGTGAACTGCGGCCCGCGGGGGTCGATGCTCGCCGCAGCGCGGGTGCGCTGGGTGGGAACGGTCGTGGACATGTCATCTCCTGCAGCAGGGCTCTGTGACGCATGGGCAAGCCTCGGCACGCCGCGAGGAGCACCTTCGTCGAGTTTAGTGCAGTAAACGACTCGACTAAAGAGTCTCGGGGGCCTTCAGGAGAATCGACACAGGGACGAGCGCACGCGGCAGTGGTCCACTGCGCGCCGCTTGGTCAACCAGGTCGAGGACATGCCCCCACGGTAGGGAGTCGGAACCCCCGCCCGCACGTCGGTCCCAGATAGTGGACTGCTGGACCACGATGTGGACACTAGTCCGCGACCAGCCGTCCGAGGGCGGCCATGACCTGCTCCTTGCGCGGCGCGCCGGCGGCCCGGGAGACCTCGCGGCCGGTCTCGTCGAGGACCAGCGTCGTGGGCGTGCGCAGGATCGCGAGCTCGCGGGTCAGCGCCAGGTGGTGCTCGGCGTCCACCTCCACGTGGCGCACGCCCGGGACGATCTCGGCGACCTCGCTCAGCACCCGCTTGGTGACCCGGCACGGCGCGCAGAAGGCGGTGGAGAACTGCACGAGCGTCGCCCGCTCCCCCAGCCGCTCACCGGGCAGGGCGGTTGCCACCGCGTCCCAGGCCCGCGGCGCCTCGGGGACAGCCGCCGTCTGGGCGGCCGGGGCCTCGGACGTCGGCTTCTCCTCCGTGCGGGTCGCACCGCGGAAGCGTCCGTCGGTGTGGGCGCGGTAGCCGCCGAAAGCGAGGGCGAGCACGAGCGCGCCGAGGGCGATCCAGATGCCGGGGGTCACGACGGTCCAACCTCCGCGGGCGGCCGCCCATTCCGTGCCGTGCGCCCTACGATGGCGGAGTGCTGCGGATGACCCTCGCCTTCGTCGCCGCGCTCTGCCTCACCGCTCTCGCCGTGCTGCTGATCGCCGGCCACGGGCCGTGGTCGGGACGGACGATCCTTCCCGTCGCCCACGGGCATGGGATCAACGTCGGCGACCTGCCGGTCTTTGCGTTCTGGGGCCTCGGGGTCGCCGCCTGCGTCGCGCTCGGCCGACCCCGCTGAGGCACCGCGGCGAGAACGCCGCCGAGGGCGAGGGACCTGATGGTCCCCCGCCCTCGCGGGTGTGTCTCACGGGGCTCCTCACCCCGCTGGGTCAGCCTGCGCTCAGCGCAGCGTGACCGTGGCGGCCGGAGCCTTGCTCCCGGCGTAGCTGCCGCCACCGAGGTGGGACGCGACGACGGTCAGCTTCTTGCCCTTGCGGGGCGCGGTGAGGGTGAAGGTGACCGCACCCTTCGGGCCGACCTGGGCCGTGCGGGTCGTGGTCAGCGCGCCGGTGACCTTGATCCGGACCTTGCCGGTGATCGCGGTGTCGGCGACGGCGCCGCCGATGCGCACCCGCACCGCGAGCTTCTTGCCCTTGCGGACGCTCTTGCTCACCGTGACCGAGGTGCTGGTCGCCTTCTTGGTGACGCGGTACGACGCGGTCGCCTCGGCGGCCGCCGCCTCGTCGGTGCCGAGGTAGCGCGCGGTGATCGTGTAGCGACCGGCCGCGAGCGACGCCGGGAGGACGTGCGTGGCGACGCCCTCGGCGTCTACCGGGACGGCGACCGTGGTGTCGCCGTAGCCGAACTCGACCTCACCGGAGGTCTCGGCGACGCGGGCGGTGACGGTGCCGGCGGTGCCGAACACGTTGCGCGCGGCGTCGAGCTCGACCGAGATCGTCGAGGCGCGCTTGGCGAGGACGAGCTCGCCGGTGGCGGTGCGGCCGGTGCCCGCACCGGTGGCGGTCACCGGGACGGAGCGGGCGGTGTGGTCCGCGGGCAGCGCGACGCTGCCCGTGGCGGTGGCGGTGCCGGTGGCGTCGGCGACGACGGTCACCGACTCCAGGCCGGGGGCGGTGAAGGTGACGGCCTCGCCGGCGCGGAACCCACCGGCGGACAGCTCCACCTCGGTGCCCGCGGTGACCGTCTCGGGGGTGGTGACGGTGCCGCCGGCCCGGACCGCGGCCAGCTCGGCGCAGACGTCGCCGGGCTCGCCGTACGCCGGGAGCTCGGTGGCGTCGCCGGTGACCCCGTCGTCCTCACGGATGGTGGTGAAGACGATCGCGTCGTGGCCCATCACCGCGTTGCTGGTGTTGATGACGCTGGCGGTCACCGAGGTGCCGTTGGTGCTGCTGGCGGTGGCGTCGCCGGGCAGCGGCGCGGTGACGACCTGGCAGGTCTCGCCGGGGGCGAAGGTGACCTTCTCCATGGCGGCGGCGGCGCGGCTGGTGGCCGAGCCGAGCAGCGAGACGTAGCCCGTGACCGGGACCGACGCCGGGGCGTCGAGGTGCACGGCGAGGTCGTAGGTGCCGGGGGCGTTGCCCTCGTCCACGCCGGGGGCGAAGACGTTGAGCACCGGCTCGCGCTTCACCGTGGGCGTGCCCACGGCGGAGCTCTCGAAGGCAAGGTCGGAGAGGTAGGCCGCGCCCTGCTCGGCGCCGGGGGCGGCGGCGAAGCGGACCTCGCGGATGTTGGCGACGTTGAGTCCGGCGGCCGCGAGGTCGGCGGTGGCGACGTTGACCTGCTGGAGCACGATCTTCTTCAGCGTCGCGGTGGCGGCGCTGCTGGTGGAGGTCGGCATCCGCACCAGGGCGTAGGGGTTGAGCTCGGAGACCGGGGCGCTGAAGGTCGTGCCCGCCCCGTCCACGACGGAGAGCACCAGGTCGGTGGCGGTCTCGACGCTCTCGTCGGCGGCCAGCTTGACCGAGAGCCGGTCGAAGTCGCGGGCGTCCCGGCGCCCGGCCGGGACGCTGACGCGCAGCTCGCCGTCCGCGCCGGTCCAGCTCAGCCGGGTCAGCGGCGTGGCCGGGACGTTGCCGCCATTGGTGGCCGGCGTCCAGTGCGGCAGCTGGGCCGAGGCCAGCGTCGTGCTGCACGCGGCCAGGGGCTGCACCGTGGTGCGCGCGCCCATGCTGGCGCAGGGGGCGGCGGTGGCGCTGCCGACGGTGCGGACCAGCGAGGAGGTCTTCTCGAACGAGGTGATCGTCGATCGCGCCGAGCTCGGGGCGGTCGCCACCGTGCGGACGTCGGCGCCGTCGAGGGAGGCCGGCACGGTGCCGGAGCCGTCGAAGAGCGGCAGGAAGCGCTTCTCGCCGCCGAGGGTGGCGCGGAACCAGGCGGTCATGTAGGCGTTGCCGAGCTCGTACTGCTCGGAGGGCGACAGGCGGATCGAGGTGTCGGCCGTGCTGGCCGCGGTGCCGCAGACCGGCTCGGTCGCCCGCGCGCTGGTCGGGTTGGTCCCGCTCCAGTCGTCGCTGACGCTGTACTTGTACTCGCCGGGGGTCCAGGCGGTGTTGAAGAAGTTGTGGTTGGCGCCCATCACCCAGGTGCCGGAGCGCAGCACGTCGTCGCCGAAGGCGTAGCGCGAGTCGTCGAGCATGTGCTGGCCCTGCTGGTTGGAGACGTCGCCGTCGCAGTAGGGCAGGACGACGTTCATCGGGACGTTGGGGACCGTCATCCGGCCGAAGTCGACCGGCGCGAGCGGCAGGATCGACTCGATCGCCCACGGCTTGTCGAGGCCCTGGTTGAGGGTGGCGGCGGCGGTGACGCCCTCGCCGCCGCGGGAGTGGCCCATCATGCCGATGGTGCTGAGGTCGAAGCGGCCGACGAGGTCGGCGGCGCTGACCGGGTCGAGGTCGGGGGCGCCGTTGACGAAGCCCTCGCGGCGCAGCTCATAGGAGCGCGCGCCCTCGACGAGCGCCTCGTCGAGGGTCAGGGTGCGGTCGGTCCACGCGTCGTGGAAGGCGACCTGCTCGCCGGCGTTGGCCTTGCGCAGCATCTCGAGGGTGTCGAGGAGCAGCTGGCCGCGGGCGACGGCGCCGCGGTCGGCGGCGAGCTGGTTGTCGTTGGAGTTGATCGCGTTGGCCGAGATCGACACCACGGCGTACCCGTGGCTGGCCAGGGCCTGCGCGGTGCCGTCGTAGCCGGCGTAGCTGGGGATCGACATCCGCAGCTCGTTGTCCGGGGAGGTGGCGCACGGCCAGCGGTTGCTGTGCGTCGGGCCGGTGCCGTAGCAGGAGGTGTGCCGCCCGTGCAGCAGCAGCACGGTCGGGCGGGCGCCGCCGCTGGTGGGCAGGTAGACCTTGCCCTCGAGCTCGCCGCGGACGCCGCCGATCGCGGCCAGGTCGATGGCCTGGTCGCCGAACTTGTAGATCGACTCGGTCCAGGCGTAGTCGCCGTGGGCGGCGGGGTCGACGGAGATCTCCTCCGCGGCGGGGGCGTCGGGCACCTCGATCGCGCGGTCCGGTGCGGTGGCACCGGGCGCGGACTGGCTGCTCCAGCCGGCCTCGGCGCGCTCGGCGTCGGCGACGGCCGGGTCGGCGGTGAACGCGGTCAGCGACAGCCCGTCGGCGGACTCGACCGCGGTGCCGACCGGCTGGCCGTCCACGACGATGGTCGGGGCGTCCGAGCGCATCGGCAGCGGCTCGTCGAGCTCGACGGTGACCCGGTAGCCGCCGGGGGCGGAGACCACGTTCCAGTCGGATCCGGAGGCGAGGACGGGTTCGGCCGCGGAGGCGGCCGGGGCCAGGGCCATGCCGGCCAGGGAACCGGCGAGCAGCGCGACGGACAGGCCGGCGGCTGCGCGTCGGCGCAGGTAGTTGTGCAAGGGGCACTCCTCGAGGACTGCCTCCACCGGGCGCCTGAACGGCGGCGGAGGGATGCGGGAGCCCGCACCCTAGGAACGCCGACGTCCTGGAATGTTTCCGATTGTTTCGACTCGGTGACGCCCCGCGGGAGCCCCGAGACGCAGGTCACCCGCCAGCGAACGGCGGCAGGAACTCCACCGAGGTACCGGGCGCGACCACCACGTCGTCGGGGTCGCGGCTGCCCACCGGCTGCTCGCCGAGCAGCACCGAGCAGGAGGCGATGACGTCGCGCAGCCGGCTGTTCTCGTGGCGGGAGACCAGCTCGCGGACCACCTCGCCGAGGCGGACCGGGCCCTCGACGCGGAGCTCCTCCTCGGCCACACCGGCGGCCGCGCGCGCCGCCGCCCAGTAACGGATCCGGATGACCTGCGTCTCATTCACGAGCGGGGACCTTCCACCATGTATGTGACGTTACCTAAACTCCCCGGTTAACAGGCCGGAGCCCAGCGTTGCGTTTCGGTCCCCGCCCCTTCGGGAGGAGACCACTGTGAGCACACTCCTGCTCCTCACCAGCGCCCTGCAGCCGTCCTCCGGCGTGCTGCCCGGCCTCTCACTGCTCCCCCACCAGGTGAAGATCCTGCCTGCGGAAGGAAGCGCGCTGCTCGAGGCGCCCGACTCCGACCTGCTGCTGGTCGACGGGCGCCAGGACCTCGCCCAGGCCCGCGACCTGTGCCGACTGATCCGCACCACCGGCACCGACGTCCCGGTGCTGCTGATCGCCACCGAGGGCGGGCTCTCGGTGGTCGCCCACGACTGGGGCATGGACGATGTGGTGCTGCACACCTGTGGGCCGGCCGAGCTCGAGGCGCGGATCAAGCTCGCCATCGGCCGGCTCGCCGCCCGCCGCGAGGCCGCCGACCCCGACGCCCACGTGATCCGCTCCGGTGAAGTGGTGGTCGACGACGCGACGTACACCGCGAAGATCGGCGGGCGAGCGCTGGACCTGACCTTCAAGGAGTTCGAGCTGCTGAAGTTCCTCGCCCAGCACCCCGGGCGCGTCTTCAGCCGCCAGCAGCTGCTGCAGGAGGTGTGGGGCTATGACTACTTCGGTGGCACCCGCACCGTCGACGTCCACGTGCGGCGGCTGCGCGCCAAGCTCGGCCCCGAGAACGAGACGCTGATCGGCACCGTGCGCAACGTCGGCTACCGCTTCGTGCTGCCCTCGAAGGAGAAGGAGCCGGCGGACACCGAGGTGCCGGCCGAGGCGGTCGACCAGACCGTCTGACATCTGGACCAGGGCGGACGATCGCACGCCAGATCCGCAATCACCGGCCCTGCCGTCGCAGGACTTCCTATCGTCTGTCCAGAAGGTGTCGTTGCCGTGGGGAACATGCGACTCCCGCCCAGCTACGTCACCGAGCCCGAGGGAGACCATGAACGACCTGCGCACCCGGATGACGCTGCGGCGCCGCTGGCGTCGACTCCGCCAGCGCCCGGACTTCCAGCACCAGGCCGTCCGTACCGCGCAGCTGACTGCACTGTCGGTGCTCCTGGTGATCACCGCGGTGCTCGTCTACCGGGCGATGACGACCGTCTGAGCTCGCGCACGTGTCGCGCCGCCGGCGCCGTGACGGCGTGATCGGCCCGCGCGATATACCCAAATTGGAGTATGACGCGCCTCACAGGGCCGAGGTCTACTAGGACCGCCGCACCCTCACGTCGCTGGAGGGCCTTCTGAGGTAGCGACGTGAGCGACGCCCCGCCTGTACGCCAGGCGGGGCGTCTTGGCGGCTGGACCCGGGGAGGGACCCATGGCGCTGACCCACAGCACTCCGCTGCCGTTCACCCTCGAGCGGCTGGTCACCACCGAGGAGCTCGCGGCGCTCACCGAGATGTTCGCCACTGAGCTGGCGCGGGGCTGGATCCCGCACCGCGCCGACCTCGAGGACGCGCTCGACCGGATCCGCTCGACGCCCCCGAGTGACCCTGCTTGACCTCAGCGCAACGGGCGGACGTGCAGGCCCACCTCGGGGTCGACGATGACCTCCTGCGCGGCGGCCAGGCCGCCGGCGAGCAGCTGGGCGTCGAGCGGCACGTTGCGCTTGACCAGTGCCAGCGCGATCGGACCGAGCTCGTGGTGGCGCGCGGAGCTGCCGACCCGACCGACGACCTTGCCGTCGGCGTTGGTGAGGTCGGCACCGGCCTCGGGGAGCACGTTCTCGGACCCGTCGAGGTGCAGCAGCGTCAGGCGCCGGGGCGGGCGGCCCAAGGTGTGCACCCGGGCCACCGTCTCCTGGCCGCGGTAGCAGCCCTTCTCCAGGTGCACCGCGGGCCCGATCAGGCCGACCTCGTTGGGGATCGTGCGGGCGTCGGTGTCGACGCCGACCCGGGGCTCACCGCGCGCGATCCGCAGCGCCTCGAAGGCCCAGGTGCCGGCGGCCGGCCCGGCCGCCTCGGCGTACGCCGCGAGCTGTTCGCGCGGGACGAGCTCGTAGGCGTCGTACCAGCCGGCGTCGTCGCCGGCGCGGCTCGGGCGCCAGGTGACGGCGAGCTCGTCGCTGACGTCGGTGACCTCGACGCGCATCATGAACCGCATCCGGTCCAGGAATCCGGCCAGGGCGGCGCCGGCGCCGGGCTCGGTGTGGGCGGTGAACGCCTCGCCGTCGTCGACGCCGACGAAGCCGTGCTCGATGTGGCCCTGGGGGCTGAGGATCAGCGCGCCGGTCCACCGACCCGGGGCCAGGCCGTCGAGGAACTGGGTGGTCAGCGAGTGCAGCCAGGTCAGCCGGTCGGGGCCGCTGATGCGGATCACGTCGCGGTGGGAGAGGTCGACGAACCCCTCGCCGGCCTCGAGGGTGCGCTGCTCGCCGTAGAAGCTGCCGTAGTGGGCGGCGACCGGGGCGTCGGGGCCGTTGCCGGCGACCGCGCCGGGCAGGGCGAGCAGCGGGCTGGCGGGGCGGGGGCTGGTCACGGGGTGTCCTCCGAGGTGGACTGGCAGGCGGCGCAGGTGCCGAAGACGGTCAGGTGGCCCACGTCGGGCGCGAAGCCGTGGCTGGTGCGCAGCGCCTCGATCGCGGGGGCGATCACGTGGGGGTCAACGGAGGTGACGCCCTGGCAATTCCGGCAGACCAGGTGGAAGTGCTCGTGGTCACCGACCGCGTGGTAGGTCGGGGCGCGGTCGGTGATGTGCGCGTGGCGCACCAGACCGAGCTCCTCGAGCACCTCCAGGGTGCGGTAGACCGTGGACCGGTTCACCGCACTCGAGGAGGCCTGCACCTCGGCGTACACGTCGTCGGGGGTGGCGTGGCGCAACTTCTCCACCGCGCGCAGGATCAGCTCGCGCTGCGGGGTGAGCCGGTAGCCCTTCCCGCGCAGCCGGTCGCGCAGCTCCTCGGTCACGGCGCCGTCGTCCTCACGCACGCTTGAGCCGCGCCCACAGGTGGGGCTGGAGCTCGTGGCCGGTGGCCGCCATGTCGTAGGCGTAGAGCAGGTCGCCCTCGACGTTGCCGTAGAGGCGGTGCCCGGCGGTGACCTCCTTGGCGGTCTCGGTGAAGGCAACGCCGGCGGTGTGCAGCTCGAGCTTGCCGCCCTCGGCCTGGCCGTACCAGATCTCGGAGATGCCGGTGTTGTGGCTGAGCACGAACTCGACCTTGCCGCCGGGCTGGGCGCGCAGGAAGCCGCTCTCCAGGGCGGCGTCGCGGACCTTCTCGCCGTTCTCGTCGATGATCCAGGAGCGCGACATGTAGTGGAAGAACGGGCGCCCGTCGTGGGTGAAGATCAGCTCCTGGCCGAACTGGAACTTCTCGATCGAGGGGTAGTCGCCGTGCCCGTTACCCCGCCAGGTGCCGAGCAGCCACGCGATCGGGGCGCAGTCGGGGTGGAGGTTCTGGGGGATCTCGAAGGGCATGGGGTCCAGTCTAGGGAGGTCCGTCGCGCAGCGGGATGCGTCATCCGCTGGCGTGCCCGTTGGGCGCTGGCGCTTTGCCCGTCAGGCGGCGCCCTTTGAGATTCCTCGCGTCACTCGTCCTGTGACGACCGACCGCCTGGGTGCGCCAACCAAAGCGACCTGCCGCTTGCCGGGACTATCGCGTCGCCAATGCCAGGACGACCGACATCCACAGTCAGTGCTGTAGAAATCGAAGATCGGGTCGATTTGGGCAGGGCAGCCGCGTTTGCGCTGACTCCGCGCCGCGCGCCTGGAGACGGAGCCAGGACCTAGCACCTCCACATGCCCACAGTCCGGGCAAGAAAGCTCGTCAGTGACCATGAGGCACTCCACACCCCAAAGCGATCACTACGTGATAGCCGTCACGCCAGTAGCCAGAATTGGGTATCCCGCGCCGGGTAGCCCTCTTCACAGGCCCCGAGGGACGAGCAGCACGCCGGATCACTAACATCGCAGTGTGTCTCGCCCCTTCCTCGTCAAGGTCACCTGCGGCACCGACGACCCCGAGCGGGCCAACCAGGCCTTCACCGTCGCCAGTGCAGCGGTCGCAGCGGGCGCGGAGGTGTCGCTGTGGCTCACCGGCGAGGCGGTGTGGGCGGCGGTGCCGGGGCGAGGGCTCGACCTGGGGCTCGAGCACGCGACGCCGGTGGCGACGCTGCTCGAGGTGGTGCTGGGCGGCGGGTCGGTGACCGTGTGCACCCAGTGCGCCACCCGGCGGGGGATCACTGCGGCCGACGTGGCCGACGGGGTGCGGATCGCGGGGGCCGTGGTGTTCGCCGAGGAGGCGCTGCGCGACGGGGTGCAGGCGCTCGTCTACTGACGTTTCCCGCGCCTACTGCGGCCGGGGGCTGTCCAGCACCAGCGTGATCGGGCCGTCGTTGGCCGACTCGACCCGCATGTCGGCGCCGAAGACACCGCGCTCGACGTGGGCGCCGAGGCGCTCAAGCTCGGCGCAGAACGCGTCGTACAACGGTTCGCTGACCGGGCCCGGCGCGGCCGCCTGCCAGGTGGGCCGGCGCCCCTTGCGGGCGTCGCCGTAGAGCGTGAACTGGCTGACGACCAGGATCGGCGCCCCGATGTCGGAGGCGGAGCGCTCCTCGCGGAGCAGGCGGAGGTCCCAGACCTTGCGCGCGGTCCAGGCGACGTCGCGCGCGTCGTCGTCGTGGGTGACGCCGAGATAGACCAGCAGCCCCGGCCCGGCGAGCTCGCCGACCACCTCGCCGACCGGGTCGACGCTCTCGTCCTCGACCACCCGGACGCTCGCCCGCAGGACACGCTGGATCACCGCTCGCACAGGTGCATGGTCCCGCACCGCGCCCTCTGGCAGCATGCCGGGATGGCCGAGGACCGCGAGACCACCGACACCGCCGATATGCCCGCCCTCCCCCGCAACGCCCTGCTCGTCACCGTGGCGCCCACCGGCGCCGAGACCGCGAAGGCGGACTGCCCCGCGCTGCCGACCACCCTGGAGGAGCTGGTCGCCACCGCAGTGGCGTGCGAGGCGGCCGGCGCGGGGATGGTGCACGTGCACATCCGCGACGCCGAGCACCGCCCCACCCTCGACCTGGGCCGGCTCATCGAGACCGTCGCGGCGCTGCGCGAGAGCACCGACCTCGTCGTGCAGCTCTCCACCGGCGGCTCGGTGCACGACCCGCTCGAGGACCGGCTGCGGGTGCTCGACGCGGCGCCGGACTCGTGCAGCCTGACGACGGGCACGGTGAACTTCGGCGACGAGGTGTTCCACAACCCGTGGCCGTTCGTGCGCGAGCTCTACCGGCTCAGCCAGGAGCGGGAGGTGGTGCCGGAATTCGAGCTCTTCGACCTCGGCCAGGTCGCCGCGCTGCGCCGGCTGCTCGACACCGAGGGCCTGCCGTACGGCGGGCGGGTGCACTGCGACCTGGTGATGGGCGTGCCGGGCGGGATGCCGGGCACCACGCCCGCGCTGGTCGCCGCGGTCGGGATGCTCCCCGCGGAGGTGACCAGCTGGTCGGCCACCGGCGTCGGGCGCTCCACGCTGCCGGTCGCGCTCGGCGCGCTGTCGATGGGCGGACACCTGCGGGTGGGCATGGAGGACGTGCTCTCGCTCGCCCCCGGCGTACCGGTGGAGTCCAACGCCCAGCTCGTGGAGCGGGCCGTCGCGCTGGGTCGCCTGGCCCAGCGTGAGCCGCTGGACGGCGGCGGGGCGGCCGCCCTGCTCGGCGTGCGCCCCCGCTGACCAGGGACGCACGCTCGGAGCGTCAGTCCTTCTTGCGCTTGCCGGTCTCGGCGGCCTCGGGGGCGTAGCCGTAGCCGTACCCGTAGCCATAGCTGCTGCCGCGGCGGCGCGAGGGCACCATGTTCATGACCAGGCCGAGCGCCTTGGCGTCCACGCTGGCGAGCCGCTCGACGGACTGCGCGAGCTGATCACGGGTGGTGGAGCCGTAGCGCACGACGAGCAGGGCGCCGTCGGCGTGCGAGGCCAACAGCGCGGCGTCGGTGACCGGGAGCAGCGGCGGGGCGTCGATGATCACGACCTCGAACTCGCTGCGGATCTTGGCCAGCAGCTCGGTCATCGCCTGCGACTGGAGCAGCTCGGCGGGGTTCGGCGGGATCGCGCCGGCGCTGAGCACCGACAGGTCGGTGCCCGGGTGCTTCTGGATCGCTTCCTCGAGGCTGACCTTGCCGACCAGCACGGTGGTGACGCCGACCGCGTGGTCGAGGCCGAGCGCGGCACTGGCCTTGGGACGGCGCAGGTCGCCCTCGATCAGCAGCGTCTTCTTGCCGGCCTGGGCCAGCGACAGCGCCAGGTTGAGCGAGGTGCTGGTCTTGCCCTCGTTGGGCAGCGCGGAGGTGACGACCACGACCTTCTCGGCGTGGTCGACCTCGAGGAACTGCAGGTTGGTGCGGATCACCCGGAACGCCTCGGCGCGCGGCGCCGTCGTGGGCAGCGAGGTGATCAGCGGCTCGGCGCGCGCGGCGGCGTCGTAGGCGATCGAGCCGAGCATCGGCGCCGTGGTGAGCGTGGTGGCCTCGGCCGGGTCCTTGACGGTGGTGTCGAGCAGCTCGCGCAGCAGCGCCAGCCCGACGCCCAGCAGCAGGCCGAGCACCAGGCCCAGGCCCAGGTTGCGCACCGGCTGCGGCGAGGAGGGGTTGCTCGGCAGCGACGCGGCGTCCGACAGGCTGGCCCGGACCGGGGTGCGGCCGCCGACGGTCTCGATCTCCTCGATCCAGGCGGACAGCTGCTCGGCGTAGGACTGCGCGATCGCCTGGGCGAGCACCGGCTCGGGGTCGGTGGCCGCGATTTGAACCATGACCGTATCGGGAACGACGTCAGCTGAGACCTTGTCCTTGAGCTCGGCGGCGGTGAGGTCGAGGTCGAGGTCGGCGATCACCGAGTCGGCCAGCTGGGTGGTGTCGACCTGCTGGGCGTAGGAGGTCACCCGCTGGCTGGAGAACAGGGCACCCTGGTAGGCGTCACCGCTGCCGCCGTCCTGGGTGGAGGTGGAGATGAAGAGCTGCGCCGAGGACTGGTACTGCGGGGTCGCGGTGAAGGTCAGCGTCGCCGCCGCCGCCAGCACCACCGCCGTGACGGACAGGATCATCAGCCAGCGGCGCCGAAGCAGCCTCAGGTAGTCACGCAACTCCACGCGGGCACTCCAAGTCAATACAGGGGGATCGGCCCCATGACCCTAACGGCTGTGACCCGGCACTCGTGACCGGCGTCGCACAGTGGGACCGATCCCACACCGGGGCTCATGACAGGGGCCCATGACAGGCTGAGCGCCATGAGCATCGAGGAGATCGCCCGCGAGGCCGAGGCGGCCGACGGTGCCGCACCGCTGGACGAGGCGACCTGGCGCGCCCTGCGGCACCCCGAGCGGGTGGCCGCCTGGGAGCGCGAGGACGGCTTCGCGCTGCTGGTCGGCGAGGAGCTGAGCCTGGTCGTGCGGCCCTCCGCCCGGCGCCGCGGCGTCGGCCGGGAGCTGCTGTCGGCGGTGCTCGCGGAGGCGTCCCCAGAGGCCCGCGGGCGCGGGCCGCTGCTGGCCTGGTCGCACGGCAACCACCCCGGGGCGGCCGCGCTCGCCGCGGCGTACGGCTTCGAGCGGATGCGGGACCTGTGGGTGATGCGCCGCGACGCGAGCGACCCGTTGCCGGCGCTGGAGGTCCCGAGCGGGATCGAGGTGCGCGGCTATCGCCCGGAGGACGCCGACGAGGTGGTGCGGGTCAACGCCGCCGCCTTCGCCGCCCACCCTGAGCAGGGCGCGATGGACGCCGCGGAGCTCGCGGAGCGGATGAGCGCCGAGTGGTTCGACCCCGCGGGGCTGCTGGTCGCCACCGAGACCGGTTCGGACCGGCTGCTGGGCTTCCACTGGACCAAGCGGCACTCCCCCGAGCTCGGCGAGGTCTACGTGGTCGGCATCGACCCGGCCGCGCAGGGCCGCGGCCTCGGCAAGCTCCTCACCCTGGCCGGCCTGCACCACCTCACCGACGCGGGCGTGCGCGAGGTGCTGCTCTACGTGGAGTCCGACAACGCCCCCGCGATCGCCGTCTACTCGCGCCTGGGGTTCCGCCACGACGAGGTGGACACGCACGTGCAGTACCGGCGGAGCTGATCCCTGCCGGAGCGCAGTGGGCTCCGGGCGGAGGCGCTCGACTACGCTCAGCGCCGATGAACGCGGCCACCTCACTCGACGAATCCGACCAGACCGGCGGGCGCCGCTGGCGGCGTCGCGACAAGGCCACTGTGCCTTCTGGACCCACCCCACCCGCTGCTCCGGCCGCTCCCCTCCTCAGTCCCGAGGAGTACGCCGCGCGGCTCGGCGAGGCCCAGGCCGCCGCCGAGCAGGCCACGGCGCTGCGCCGCTCCGCCGAGCTGGCCGCCGCGGAGGCGAACGCCGAGCGGCTGGTCGCCGAGGACGCCGCGCGCGAGGCGCTCGCGGCCCGCGAGGCGGCCGACCGGACGCTCGCGGAGCGTGCGGCCGCGGTCGAGGAGGCCTTCGCGGCCCGCGCCGCCGCCGAGCAGGCGGCCGCGGGCGCCGCCGAGCAACGTGCCGCGGCCGAGTCCGCCGCCACCGATGCCGCCCGCCTGCGCGAGGAGGCCGAGCAGGCCGCCCGCGCCCAGGCCGAGGCCGCTGCGACCGCTGCAGCCCTGCACGAGCAGGCCGAGTCCGCCGCCCGCACTGCCGAGGAGGCGCGTGAGCGCGCCGAGCAGGCCGCGAGCGCGCAGGCCGACGCCGCCAGCGCCGCCCTCGAGGCCCGCACCCAGGCCGAGGAGGCCGCCCGCGAGGCGGCCGCCGCGGCCGGGGCCGCCCACACCGCCCGCGGCGAGGCCGAGCAGGTCGCCGCCGACCAGGCCGCGGTCGCCGCTCAGGCGCAGGTCGAGCGCACCACCGCCGAGGAGGCGCTGCGCGCCGCCGTCGCGAGCGCCGCCACCGCCACCGAGGAGCACCTCGCGCGCACGGCCGAGACCGCCCGGGAGCGCCAGGTCGCCGAGACCGCCGCGGCCGAACAGGCCGCCGCCCGCGAGGCCGCCGAGGCCACCGCCGCTGAGCAGGCCATCGCGCGCGCCGCCGCCGACGAGGCGGCCGCCGAGCACGCCCGCCTTGCGCAGGAGGCGCACGCCGCACGCACCGCCGCCGAGGACGCTGCCGGCGCCGCCGCCGTGGACGCCGCCCAGGCCCACGAGGCCCGCCGCGCCGCCGAGCGGGCCGCCACCGAGCAGGCCGCGCTGGCCGGACGGGCGGCCGCCGCCGAGCAGGCCGCGCACACCGAGTCCGCCGCTGCCGGCGCGCTGGCCCGCGCCGAGGCCGAGGCCCGGCAGGCCGCCGAGAGCGCCGCCGCGGAGCACGCCCGCCGCGCCCAGGCGGCGTACGACGCCCGCGCGGTCGCCGAGCATGCCGCCGAGGAGGCCTTCGCCGCCCGCACCGCCGCGGACGAGGCCGCCACCGCCCAGGCCCACGCGGCCGCGGAGGCGCACGCGGCCCGGCTCGCCGCCGAGGAGGACGCCGCGGTCGCCGCCGAGCAGGCCGCCGCCGCGCTGGTGGCCCGCACCGAGGCCGAGGCCGCCGCCACCGCGCAGGCCACGCTGGCCGGGCAGGCCGCGGCCGGCGAGAGCGCCGCGCACACCGCCGCCGAACGCGCCGGCGACGCCGCCCGGCTCGCCCACGAGGCCCGGGTCGCCGCGGAGGAGTCCGCCCGCGCGCTGGCCGCCGACCTCGACGCCGCCCACGCCGCCCGCCTGGAGGCCGAGGAGGTCGCGACCGCGGCCGTCGTGGCCCGGGTCGCCGCCGAGCAGGAGGCCCAGGCCCACGCCGACCTCGCCGCCCAGGCCACCGAGGCCCGCCAGCGCGCCGAGGAGCAGCTGGCCGCCCGCACCGAGGAGCTGGCCGCCGCGCTCGCCGCCTGCGAGGCCGCCGAGCGCGACGCCGCCGAGCACGCCCGGGCCCGCGCCGAGGTCGAGGACGCCGCCGAGGCGCGCGCCATCGACCGCCAGGCCGTCGAGTCCTCGGTGCGCCACCAGGCCGAGCTCGCCCAGTACGCCCTCGAGGACCGGATCGTCGCCGAGGAGCGCGCCGCCGCGCTGGCCGTCGAGCTGGCCGAGGCCCGCGAGCAGCTGCTCGGCCACGCCCCGCGCCACGCGGCACCCGCGGCTCCGGAGGCCCCGGCCGCCGTCCGCCCGGACAGCGCGCCGACGGGGAAGCCGGTGCGCTACCGGCGCCGACGCGGCGGGGTCTTCGGCTGGCTGCTGGTGCTGCTCGCGCTCGCCGCGGCCGGCGCCACGGCGTACCTCCTCATCGACGGTCGGGTCGCCAACGACGCCGCGGTGGTCGGCGGCGTCGTCGCGCTCGTGCTGCTGCTGCTCGGCGTGCGGGTGCTGACCTCGCGCCGCTTCGTGCGGATCGGCAACGGCACCGTCGAGGTGCGCGCCGACGGCGAGCACCACCACGTCGACCTCACCGACGCCCGCACCCGCGTCACCCTCGCCGGCACCCCCGGCGAGCCCGGCTGGGAGGCCCGCCTCGAGCGGCCCGCCATGCCGCCGCTGGTCATCGACGCGAAGATGGTCGACCCGGTCGAGTTCACCGCGCTCCTGCGCCGGTGGCGCCCGGAGGTCTGAGGTCGGCTGCTGCGCCCGGCTCGCGGGGCGCGGCGGGTAGTTCGTGACGTTAGGGACTGTGGAAAGCGTTATCCACAGTCCCTAACGTCACGAACTACCTCCCCCGACACCAGCACGCCTCAGCCCGGAGGCTCCGCGCAGTAGCGCTGCAACGCGATGAGCTGGTCCTCCGGCTCGAAGCCGGTGGCGCGGATCCGGGTCAGGTCGAGCACGCTGTGGCGCGGGCGGGGCGCCATCGCCTTGCCGGCGGCGTACTCCTCGGTGCTCACCGGCGTCACGTCGTCGCCGGAGCGGCCGCTGAGCTCGAAGACCGCGCGCGCGATGCCGGCCCACGACAGCGGCTCGCCGGCGTTGCTGAGGTGATAGGTGCCGTACGCCGCGCGGACGTCGAGCAGGTGCCGGGTGGCGCGGGCGAGCTCCGTGGTGAACGTCAGCCGGCCGATCTGGTCGTCGACCACGCTCGGCGAGACGCCCCGGGCGGCCAGCGACTGCATCGTGCGCACGAAGTTGCCGCCGACGCCGACCACCCACGAGGTGCGCAGCAGGTAGTGCCGCGGGGTGGTCGCGACGGCGACGTCGCCCGCGGCCTTGGTCTGCCCGTAGACGCCGAGGGGGCTGAGCGGCTCGTCCTCGGCGTGCACCTCGCGGGTGCCGTCGAAGACGTAGTCGGAGGAGTAGTGCACCAGCGTCAGCCGGTGCTCGGTGGCCACCCGCGCCAGCGCGGCGGGCGCCTGGGCGTTCGCGGCCCACGCCCCGGCCCGCCCGGCGGGGGTCTCGGCGTCGTCGACGCCCGTCCACGCGGCGGCGTTGAGCACCACGTCGTACTCCCCCCACGGCCAGGCGGCCAGCGCCTCGGGGTCGGTGACGTCGAGCTCGTCGCGCCCCACGACGTGGGCGCCGGGGAACGCCGCGGCGAGCGCCTGCCCGAGCTGGCCGCGCCCGCCGAGCACCAGGGTGCGGCGCCGGGCCATCGGCTCGACGGCGTCGAGGGTGGGGTTGCTCCGGTCCTTCTCGGAGACGTCGGCGTCCGCGAGCGGCACCGGCCACGGGATCGCAAGCGCGGGGTCGTCGAGGGCGACGGCGGGGTAGGTCGTGCCGGGGCGCCAGTGCTCGTTGACCAGGTAGGAGTACGCCGTGGCGTCCTCCAGCGCCTGGTAGGAGTTGCCGACCCCGCGCGGGACGAACACCGCGGTGCCCGGGCCCAGCTCGATGTGGAAGGTGGCCCCGAAGCTCTCCCCCGCGCGCAGGTCCACCCACGCGCCGAAGACCCGCCCGGTCGCCACCGAGACCAGCTTGTCCCAGGGCTCGGCATGGATGCCGCGGGTGGCGCCGCGCCGGGCGTTGAAGGAGATGTTGTTCTGCACCGGCCCGAAGTCCGGCAGCCCCAGGGCGGTCATCTTCGCGCGCTGCCAGTTCTCCTTGAACCAGCCGCGGGAGTCCGCGTGCACGGGCAGGTGCACCACGAGCAGCCCGGGGATCGCGGTCTCCTCGACCCGGAGGGTCTCGACCACGCTCACTGCCCCTTCGCCGCGTAGGCGCTCTCGACCGCGCCCTTGTGCGGGGCCCACCAGTCCTGGTGCGCGGCGTACCACTCGACGGTGGCGGCGAGCCCGGCCTCGAAGTCGGGGTACGCCGGGGCCCAGCCGAGCTCGGTGCGCAGCTTGGTGGAGTCGATCGCGTAGCGCAGGTCGTGCCCGGCGCGGTCGCCCACCAGGTCGAAGTCGTCCTCGTCGCGCCCGAGCTGGCGCAGGATCGCGCGCACCACCTCGAGGTTGGTGCGCTCCCCGTCGGCGCCGATCAGGTAGGTCTCCCCGATCCGGCCGCGGGTGAGGATCGTCCACACCGCGGCAGAGTGGTCCTCGGCGTGGATCCAGTCGCGCACGTTGAGCCCCGCGCCGTACACCTTGGGCCGCCCGCCGGCGAGCACGTTGGTGATCTGGCGCGGGATGAACTTCTCCACGTGCTGCCAGGGGCCGTAGTTGTTGGAGCAGTTCGAGATCGTCGCCCGCACCCCGAAGCTGCGCACCCAGGCGCGCACCAGGTGGTCCGAGCCGGCCTTGGTGGCGGAATAGGGGCTGGAGGGGTTGTACGCCGTGGCCTCGGTGAAGCGCTGCGGGTCGTCGAGCGCGAGGTCGCCGTACACCTCGTCGGTGGAGACGTGGTGGAGCCGGGTGCCGGCCTTGCGGACCGCCTCGAGCAGCGTGAAGGTGCCGACCAGGTTGGTATGGATGAACGGCGAGGGGTCGGCCAGCGAGTTGTCGTTGTGCGACTCCGCGGCGAAGTGGACCACCGCGTCGTGCTCGGCGACGAGCGGGTCGACGACCGCGGCGTCGGCCACGTCGCCGACGACCAGGGAGACCCGCTCCGGCGGCAGCCCGTCGAGCGCCTCGCGGCTGGCGGCGTAGGTCAGCCGGTCCAGCACGGTGACCCGCGCGTCGGTCCGCGCGAGGAGGTGGTGCACGAAGTTGGAGCCGATGAAGCCGGCGCCACCGGTCACGAGGATGCGGTCCATGCGCTCGATGCTAGGCACGGGGGCCCGGGTCGTGCCTACAGTTCGCTGCATGCGCGGCATCATCCTCGCCGGTGGGACCGGCTCCCGGCTGCACCCCATCACGCTGGGCGTCAGCAAGCAGCTGCTGCCGGTCTATGACAAGCCGATGATCTACTACCCGCTCTCGACGCTGATGCTGGCCGGGATCCGCGAGGTGCTGGTGATCACCACGCCGCACGAGGCCGAGCTGTTCCGGCGGCTGCTCGGCGACGGCTCGCAGTTCGGGATCGAGATCTCCTGGGCGGTGCAGCCCAGCCCGGACGGCCTCGCCCAGGCGTTCCTGATCGGCGAGCAGCACATCGGCGCCGAGCCGGTCGCGATGGTGTTGGGCGACAACCTCTTCTACGGCGAGGGCCTCGGCACCGGGCTGCGCCGCTTCCACGACGTCGACGGCGCGGTGGTCTTCGGCTACCGGGTCGCCGACCCCACGGCGTACGGGGTGGTGGAGTTCGACGACTCCGGGCTGGCGCTGTCGTTGGAGGAGAAGCCCGAGCGCCCGCGCAGCAGCTATGTGGTGCCCGGGCTGTACTTCTACGACGCGGGGGTGGTCGAGATCGCGCGCGACCTCAAGCCCTCCGCGCGCGGCGAGCTCGAGATCACCGACCTCAACCGGCGCTACCTCGAGCAGGGCCGCCTGCACGTCGAGGTGCTCCCCCGCGGCGCCGCGTGGCTGGACACCGGCACCTTCGACGACCTCGCCAACGCCAGCGACTTCGTCCGCGCGATCGAGCAGCGGCAGGGCCAGAAGATCGGCGCCCCCGAGGAGGTCGCCTGGCGGATGGGCCTCATCGACGACGACCAGCTCGCCGAGCGGGCCGCCGCCCTCACCAAGAGCGGGTACGGCGCGTATCTGTCGCGGTTGCTGGACGAGGGTCGCTGAGCCGCAACTACCTCGAGGGCCGCAGCGCGTTGCCCAGCACCCCCGCGATCTCCCGGTGCGCGGCGCGGGCGGTGCGCCCGGCGCCGACGACGTTGAAGAAGCCGTGGATCTGGTCGGCGAAGCGGCGGGTCTGCACGGGTACGCCGGCGGCGGCCAGGCGCTCGGCGTAGGCCTCCCCCTCGTCGCGCAGCGGGTCGAAGCCGGCGGTGGCGACGTAGGCCGGGGCCAGCCCGGCGGGCAGGTCGGCGTGCAGCAGCGAGATCCGCGGGTCGGCGCGGGTCGCGGGGTCCGGCAGATAGCTCGACGTCGCCAGGTCCATGAACTCCGAGCTGAGGAAGAACCCCGAGCCGAAGGTGCGGCGGCTCGCCATCCGCCCCTCCCCGTCGGCCATCGGGTAGACCAGCAGCTGGAAGGCCAGCGGCAGCCCCTCGCGCGCCGCCGCGATCGCCACCGAGGCCGCCAGGTTGCCGCCGGCAGAGTCGCCGCCGACGGCGATCCGCTCCAGGTCGACGTCCAGGCCCGCGTCCGGGTCGGCGGCGTGCTCGACGACCCAGCGATACGCCGCCACGCAGTCGTCGTACGCCGCGGGGAACGGCGCCTCCGGCGCGAGCCGGTAGTCCACCGCGAGCACCCGCACCCCGGAGTGCTCGGCCAGCAGCCGGCAGGAAGCGTCGTGGGACTCCAGGTCGCCGTAGATGAAGCCGCCGCCGTGGAAGAACACCAGCAGCGGACTGGGCGTGCCGGGCGCCCAGCCCTGCCGGGTCAGCGACGGGTGGCCGGTGGGGGTGTAGAGCCGCGCCCGCGGCGCGGACGGCTCGCCCGCCTCCCCCAGCCGCAGGTCGCGTACGCCGCCGACGCCGGGCCGGCCGCCGGCCAGCCGGGACTGGCGCACGATGGCGCGGCGCCCGGCCGCGACCGGCAGCGACTCCGCGGCCGGCTCGCGCGCCACCTGCTGCAGGCGCAGCATCAGCTGGGTGTCGACCGCGAGCGTCTGGCCCTCGCGCACCACCGGCGCCCCGGCGAGCACCCGCTGCACCCGCGCGGGCAGGTTCAGCGCCCCGGCGAAGGCCGCGGCCTCGGCCCGGGCCAGCACCGGCGCGAGCCGGGCGCGGGCGGCGCGGCGTACCGGCCGGGTCGGCGGATCGAGCAGGAACGGCGTGGTCGTGTCGCGGGTCACATCGGCAACCTACCCACGGGTACCGCCGTTCGGGCAGCCCGCGGTCGACAGATGGACTCCCGGTGTTCAACAGGCGGTGCCACACTCGACCCATGTCCGCCGAGCTCTCCCCGACCGCGCCCTCCGATGCCCCGCCGGAGGAGCCGTTCGACGTCGAGCCGCCGTACGAGCCCGACCACGAGGCGATCGCGGCGGTCGAGGGCTTCGACGACCGGTTCCTCGACCGCGAGCTCAGCTGGCTTAAGTTCAACCAGCGGGTGCTCGAGCTCGCCGAGGACCCGACCCTGCCACTGCTGGAGCGGACCCGGTTCCTGGCCATCTTCACCAGCAACCTCGACGAGTTCTTCATGGTCCGCGTGGCCGGGCTGAAGCGGCGCATCGCCGCCGGGCTCGCGGTCCGCGCCGCCTCCGGGATGATGCCGCGCGAGACCCTCGAGGCGATCTGGCAGACCGCGCGCGAGCTGTCGCTGCGCCAGGCGCGGGTGTTCCGCGAGCAGGTGGTGCCCCAGCTCGCCGAGGAGGGCATCCAGCTGGTGCGCTGGGACGACCTCGACCGCGAGGAGCAGCGCACCTGCAAGCGGCTGTTCAAGGACCGGATCTTCCCGGTGCTGACCCCGCTGGCCGTCGACCCGGCGCACCCGTTCCCCTACATCTCCGGGCTCTCGCTCAACCTCGCGGTGCTGATCCGCAACCCCAAGACCCGCAAGCAGCACTTCGCCCGGGTCAAGGTGCCGCCGATCTTCGCCCGCTTCGTGCCGCTGGGCAACCAGCGCTTCGTGCCGCTGGAGGACGTCATCCGCGAGCACCTCAAGCGGCTCTTCCCGGGCATGGACGTGCTGGAGGTGCACACCTTCCGCGTCACCCGCAACGAGGACCTCGAGGTCGAGGAGGACGACGCCGAGAACCTCCTCGCCGCCCTGGAGAAGGAGCTGCTGCGCCGCCGTTTCGGCCCGCCGGTGCGCCTGGAGGTGGAGGAGTCGATCTCCTCCTCGGTGCTCGCGCTGCTGGTCTCCGAGCTCGGCGTCTCCGAGCAGGAGGTGGTCCGGCTGCCCGGGCCGCTGGACCTGCGCGGCCTGCACGGCATCGCCGACCTGGACCGCGAGGAGCTGAAGTACCCCGCGTTCGTGCCCACCACCCACCCCTACCTCGCCGAGGTGGAGTCGGCCGCGCCGGTCGACGTGTTCAAGTCGCTGCGGCGCCGCGACGTACTCCTGCACCATCCGTACGACTCGTTCGCGACCTCGGTGCAGCGCTTCCTCGAGCAGGCCGCCGCCGACCCGCACGTGCTGGCGATCAAGCAGACGCTCTACCGCACCTCCGGCGACTCCCCGATCATCGACGCCCTCGTCGACGCCGCGGAGGCCGGCAAGCAGGTGCTGGTGATCGTGGAGATCAAGGCCCGCTTCGACGAGGAGGCCAACATCCGCTGGGCCCGCCAGCTCGAGCAGGCCGGCTGCCACGTCGTCTACGGGCTGGTCGGGCTGAAGACCCACTGCAAGCTGGCGATGGTGGTGCGCGAGGAGCCCGACGGCATCCGGCGCTACACCCACATCGGCACCGGCAACTACAACCCCAAGACCTCGCGCACCTACGAGGACATCGGGCTGCTCACCACCGACGAGACCATCGGCGAGGACGTCGCGCACCTGTTCAACAACCTCTCCGGCTGGTCGCGCAACGCGTCGTACGAGGAGCTGCTGGTCGCCCCCGACAACGTGCGGGCCGGGCTGATCGAGCAGATCCACCGCGAGATCGCCCACCACCGCGACGGGCGCCCGGCGCGCATCCGGTTCAAGGCCAACTCGGTGGTCGACGAGACGATCATCGACGCGCTCTACCTCGCCTCCCAGGCCGGAGTGCCGGTGCAGCTGCTGGTGCGCGGCATCTGCGCGCTGCGCCCCGGCGTACCGGGACTGTCGGAGACCATCGAGGTGCGCTCGGTGCTCGGGCGGTTCCTCGAGCACAGCCGGATCTTCGCCTTCGAGAACGGCGGGGAGCCGGTCGCCTGGATCGGCTCGGCGGACATGATGCACCGCAACCTGGACCGGCGCGTCGAAGTGCTGGTACGGCTCCCGCGCGCCGACGCGATCGCCGACGTCGGGCAGATCTTCGACCTCGCGTTCGCCTCGGACGCCGCGGCGTGGGAGCTGGGACCCGACGGGGAGTGGACCCACCACGCCGGGCCCCGGCACCTGCAGGAGACGCTGATCACGCGTCGCCGCGCACGGCGTACGGCGGGATGAGAGCAGGCGGGCTCGCGCCGCCCGCACCCGGGGGGTCTGGTTTGCCAGCGTGGACCGGGCACCCCCTAGCATGAGTCCGTTCTTCTCCGCCTCTCCAGGAGTATTCCGTGGGTTTGCGATTCCGCCCCGTCGACAATGCGTTCTACGACCTCTTCACCGAGTCGGCCACCCACCTCGTCACCGGAGCCGATCTGCTCGCGCAGATGCTCTCCGCCGGCGACGAGCGCGAGGCCGTGGCGCAGAAGATGCGCGACGCCGAGCACGCCGCCGACGAGACCACGCACTCGTTGTTCAAGAAGGTCAACAGCACCTTCGTCACGCCGTTCGACCGGGAGGACATCTACTCCCTCGGCTCGGACCTCGACGACGTCATGGACCTGATGGACGAGGTCGTCGACATGATCCTGCTCTACGAGGTCCACGAGCTCCCGCCGCGGGTCTCCGAGCAGGTCGAGGTGCTCCAGCGGTGCGCCGAGCTCACCGCCCAGGCGATGCCGAAGCTGACCGACCCGGGGTCCCTGTCGGACTACTGGATCGAGATCAACCGCCTCGAGAACACCGGCGACAAGAACCACCGCCGGATCCTGGCCCACCTGTTCAGCGGCGAGTACAAGACGATCGACGTACTCAAGCTCAAGGACATCATCGAGTCCCTCGAGGAAGCGATCGACGCCTTCGAGAAGGTCGCCAACACGGTGGAGCAGATCGCCGTCAAGGAGTCCTGAGCGCGTGTCCGCAACCCTCGCGCTGGTCATCGCGGTCGTCGTCGTCGCCCTGGTCTTCGACTACACCAACGGGTTCCACGACGCCGCCAACGCGATCGCCACGTCCGTCTCGACGCGCGCGCTGACCCCTCGGGTCGCGCTCGGCATGGCCGCCGTCATGAACTTCGTCGGCGCCTTCCTCGGCCAGGAGATCGCCAACACCGTCGCCGGAGTCATCTCCGTCACCGAGAACTCACACGGCCTGGTCATCGTGATGGCCGGCCTGCTCGGTGCCATCACCTGGAACCTGGTGACCTGGTACTACGGCCTGCCCTCCTCCTCCTCCCACGCCCTCATCGGCGGCCTGGTCGGCGCCGCGCTGGCGTCCGGCTCGGTCGTGAAGTGGAGCGCGATCATCGACAAGGTCCTGCTCCCGATGATCGCCTCGCCGATCTTCGGCTTCATGGCCGCGTTCGCGTTCATGCTCGCGATCATGTGGATCTTCCGGCGCCGCAACCCGCACCGCACCCAGCGCGGGTTCCGCATCGCCCAGACCGTCTCCGCGGCCGCGATGGCGCTCGGCCACGGCCTGCAGGACGCCCAGAAGACGATGGGCGTCATCTTCCTGGCGCTGCTCACCGGTGGCTACGCCAGCGCCGACGACAGCCTGCCGCTGTGGGTCATCCTCGCCGCGGCGGCCGCCATCTCGGCCGGCACCTGGGCCGGTGGCTGGCGGATCATGCGCACCCTCGGGCGCCGCATCATCCACCTCGACCCGGCCCGCGGCTTCGCCTCCGAGACGATCGCCGCCGGTGTCCTCTACACCACCGCGTTCGCCTTCGAGGCCCCCATCTCCACCACCCACACGATCACCTCCGCGGTGATGGGTGCCGGCGCCACCAAGCGCTTCTCCGCCGTCCGCTGGGGCGTCGCCCGCTCCATCGTCGCCGCCTGGGTCCTGACCTTCCCGATGGCCGGCGCGGTCGCGGCGATCCTGTACTGGATCTGCAAGTACGTCTTCCAGCTGCCGTGAGGCACTGACCGCACTGACCACGTGGGACACAAGGGCCGCCGGGTGACCGGCGGTCCTTGTGTGTTGTGGGGTGCTCGGGGTCAGGTCTTCCCGGGTCGATCCGGATAGTCCGACACATGAGTGTCGTGAATCCCCGTTTTCACGACACTCATGTGTCGGACTACCTGCTCTCGGCGCGCCGGTGCCGCAGCAGCCGCGCACGGTCCCAGGGGTCGAGCGCGCGGCGCTGGGCGACGGTCTCGGTCGGGATCCACCGACGGGGCTGGGCCAGGGTCCAGCGGCGTTCGGCCGCCGGACGCCGCGAGGCGCGCTGGTACGCCGCGCGCAGCCGGGCAACGAACGCGGCCGGGTCTGCGAGGTCGGCCCCCACCATCGTCACCGGCTCGAGCCCGTGGGTGCGGAACCTCTCCTCACGAGTCAGGTCGCGGGCCCGACGGGCGCTGGAGAAGTGGTCCTTGCCGTCGTACTCCCCCACGACGCCGAGCTCCGCATCGATCAGGTCGGGGGTGCCGAGGTGTCGTCCGTCGAGGTCGAAGACCGGCCGATTGCACAACGGCCGGGGCATCCCGCCGGCGTCGGTCCACACCAGGCGCATCGCCGACTCGGTGGGCGCCCAGGAGTTCTCATCGGCCAGGACCAGCGCCGCGCGCAGCTGGGGAACTCCGGTCCAGGTGCGCAGGCGCCACTGGGTGTAGACCCGGCACTCCTCTAACGAGGCCAGGTCGGAGTACGCCGCCATGTCGAGCGCCACGACCGCGGTGGCGACGTCCGGGGCGTGCCGCGCCTCGAAGCACACCGAGCGCACGGCGGTCGTGACCGGCAGGCCGTCGACCCGGTCGTGGTCGCGCGGGTCGATCCCCTCCTTGCACGGGACCCAGCGAGGATCCGGGCGGAGGTTGACGTGGGTCGCGATGACCACCGGCCGGCCGTCGCTCCCGTCGAACCACCGGGCCCCCGACCAGCAGAGCGCCGCCCACCCCGTGACCGCTCCGTGGGGCCCGAGCACGGCCGCGGCCTCGACGATCCGCTGCTCGACCCGGCCGCTGTCTACGTCGGCGGGCACGTACATCCCCGCCGAGGTACGCCGCCATCGCCGGCCGCGTGCCTGCCCCGGGGTCGGCCCCGACTGCCCGGTGGGGTCGATCGGCACCGGGACCACCACGTCGGGGTGGCCCGGGTGGACACCTGGACCTGCTCGTTCGACTCGCCGCACCCGCCGAGCCTGCGTCCGGCGCGGCCCCTCCCGTGCGCCTCGCCCACAGGCTCCCCCGGCGTACGACCGGGAGGGCGGGTTGGGGACGACGGGTGGCCCGGGCTCGCCCTCTCAGACGGCTGTCACGGCTGTCGGGCGGGATAGTCCGCCACACAGGTGTCGAGAAATGAGCAAAACACGACAGTGGTGTGGCGGACTATCCCCTCAGCCCGCCGAACACCCCCACCCCCGCGGGACCTAGATCACCCGAACCGACCCGAGATGTACGCCTCGGTCGACTCGTTGTCGGGGTTGGTGAACATCTTCTTGGTGGGGTTGAACTCCACCAGGTGGCCCGGCTGGCCGGCGCCCTTGAGGTTGAAGAAGCCGGTGTCGTCGGAGACGCGGGCGGCCTGCTGCATGTTGTGGGTGACGATGACGATCGTGTAGTCGGACTTGAGCTCGTGGATCAGGTCCTCGATCGCGGAGGTGGAGATCGGGTCGAGGGCGGAGCAGGGCTCGTCCATCAGCAGGATCTGCGGCTCCACGGCGATCGCGCGGGCGATGCAGAGGCGCTGCTGCTGGCCGCCGGAGAGGCCCATGCCGGGCTTGGTGAGGCGGTCCTTGACCTCGTTCCACAGGTTGGCGCCGCGCAGCGAGCGCTCGACGATGTCGTCGGCCTCGGCCTTCTTCATCCGCTTCGAGTTCAGCTTGTTGCCGGCCAGGACGTTGTCATAGATCGACATCGTCGGGAACGGGTTGGGCCGCTGGAAGACCATCCCGATCTGGCGGCGTACGGCGACCGGGTCGATGCCGGGGTCGTAGAGCGACTGCCCGTCGACCATCACCTTGCCCTCGACGCGGGCGCCGGGGATCACCTCGTGCATCCGGTTCAGCGAGCGCAGGAAGGTCGACTTGCCGCAGCCGGAGGGGCCGATGAAGGCGGTGACCGCGCGGGCCCGGATCGTCATGTTGACGCCCTGCACGGCGAGGAAGTCGCCGTAGTAGATGTTCAGGTCCGAGACGTCGATGCTCTTGGCCATCAGTGGGTTCCTTGGATCAGTGTCGAAGAACGGGGGTCAGCGGCCGGTCTTGGGCGCGAACAGCGCGCCGATCGCCCGGGCCAGCAGGTTGAGCAGCATCACGATCGCGACGAGCACCAGCGCGGCGCCCCAGGCCCGGTCGAGCTGCTCGAGGTTGTACTTGCCGCCGGTCGTCACCGAGCTGTAGATGAAGACCGGCAGCGTCGACATCCGCCCGTCGAACGGGTTGAGGTTCAGCGCGGTGGTGCTGCCGACGATGATCAGCAGCGGGGCGGTCTCGCCGGCGACGCGCGCGATCGCCAGCGTCACGCCGGTGACGATGCCGCCCAGCGCGGTGGGCAGCACGACCTTGACGATCGTGCGCCACTTCGGCACGCCCAGGGCGTACGACGCCTCGCGGAGCTCGGCCGGCACCAGCTTG
This sequence comes from Nocardioides sp. dk884, assembly GCF_009557055.1. Classification (NCBI taxonomy): domain Bacteria; kingdom Bacillati; phylum Actinomycetota; class Actinomycetes; order Propionibacteriales; family Nocardioidaceae; genus Nocardioides; species Nocardioides sp. dk884. Next base: position 3,815,265 of record NZ_CP045649.1, read on the forward strand.
AGCATCTCCTCGGTCGAGCGCACCACCGTCGGCACCATCAGCACCGACAAGGCGACCGCGCCGCCGATGCCGAAGCGCACCCCGGGCCCGAAGATCAGCGTGAACAGCGCGAACGCGAACAGGCCGGCCACGATCGAGGGGATGCCGGTCATCACGTCCACCAGGAACGTGATCATCCGCGCCAGCCGGCTCTTGGCGCCGTACTCGACCAGGTAGACCGCGGCCAGCACGCCGATCGGCACCGAGATGATCGTCGCCAGCGCGGTGATGATCAGCGTGCCCATCAGCGCGTGGTAGATCCCGCCGCCCTCGCCGAGCACGCCGCGCATGTCGTAGGTGAAGAACTGCGCCGAGAGCACGCCGTACCCGCGGCTGATCACCTCATAGACCAGGCTGACCAGCGGCACCATCGCCAGCGCGAAGACCGACCAGGCGACCGTGGTCACCAGCCGGTCGGTGGCCTTGCGGCTGCCCTCGACCGCCGAGGACCACGCCGGCAGGCCGAGCACGAGCAGCACCCAGCCGAGCAGCACGATCGCGATCGGGCCCCAGCCGAGCAGCAGCCCGGCGAGCCCGGAGAGGCCGAAGCAGATGAGCGCCGCGAGCAGGGGCGCGTACGACGGGAGCTGCGGCGCCTGCAGCGGGAGCGAGCCGCGGTCGTCCTCGACCGGGGTCAGGGTGTCGGTCATGGCGGCTCAGCCCTTCACCTGGCCACGGGCGGCGACCCAGCGACCGAGGAAGTTGACGATGAACGAGACGACGAACAGCACCAGGCCGCTGAAGATCAGCACGTTGATCTTCATGCCGGAGGCGTTGCCGAAGTTGAGCGCGATGTTGGCCGCGATCGTGGAAGGGTTCTGCGAGGAGATCAGGTTGACCGTGACCGCGCCGCTGACCGAGAGCACCATCGCGACGGCCATCGTCTCGCCGAGCGCGCGCCCGAGGCCGAGCATGATCCCGGAGATGATGCCGGAGCGGGCGTAGGGGAAGACCGTCATCCGGATCATCTCCCAGCGGGTCGCCCCGAGCGCCAGCGCCGCCTCCTCGTGCATGCGCGGGGTCTGCAGGAACACCTCGCGGCAGATCGCGGTGATGATCGGCAGCGCCATCACCGCCAGCACGATCGCAGCGGTGAGGATGGTGCGTCCCGTGGTCGCCGGGCCCTCGAAGAACGGCAGGAAGCCCAGGTGGTCGGCCAGCCACTGGTACGCCGGGAAGATCGTCGGCGCCAGCACCTGGATGCCCCACAGGCCGAACACCACCGAGGGCACGGCGGCGAGCAGGTCCACCAGGTAGCCGAGCGTGCGGGCGATGCGGCGCGGCGCGTAGTGGGAGATCACCAGCGCCAGCCCGATCGCGAGCGGGGCCGCGATCAGGATCGCCAGCAGCGCCGCGAGCAGGGTGCCGTAGAGCAGCGGCCAGACGTAGAGGGTCAGGCTCTCCTTGCCGTAGAGCTGCCCCTGGTCGGCGCCCAGCGCCGGGGCGCCCTCGACGATCAGGAAGATCGCGACGCCGGCGAGCGCGAGGACGATGAGCAGGCCCGCGCCGCGGGCCAGGCCCGCGAACACCGCGTCACCGCGACGCGTGGAGGTCCCCGAGGACGCCCGCGACGGGGTGCGCGTGGGAGTGCGCGTGGGGGTGGTCGACACCTGGTGCCCTTCTTCTGTGGCTTTCGTGGTGCTGAAGTGACTCGTGTGGTTCACGCACCCGAGGGTCCGGGCCCTCCCGGGCGCGGACCCTCGAGCGGACGCAGGTCGATCAGTCGACGGTGATGCCGTCGACGATCGCGGTGACCTCCTTGCGCAGGCCCTCGGCCAGCGGCGCGGAGCCGGCCTCCTCGGCACCCTGCTGCTGGCCCTCGTCGCTGAGGACGTACTCGAGGTAGGCCTTGGTCAGCTTGCCGGCCTCGGCGTCGTCGCTGTCGTAGTTGTCGCAGGCCAGGAGGTAGGAGACCAGCACGATCGGGTAGGTCCCGGCCTCGTCGGTCTGGTGGTCGAGGTCGAAGACCACCGAGTTGGCGTCGCGGCCCTCGACCCGCGGGGAGACCTCGAGGATCCGCGCGGCGGCGGTGTCGGTCGGGGCGACGTAGTCACCGCCGACCTTGATCTTCGCGACGCCGAGGCCCTGGGCCTGGCTGGCGTCGGCGTAGCCGATGGAGTTCGTGCCCTCCTTGACCGCGGACACCACGCCCGAGGTGCCCTGCGCGCCCTCCCCGCCGTACTGCTCGGGCCAGACCTCCAGCGGACCCTCGGTCCACACCTTCGGCGCGACCGCGTCGAGGTAGTCGGTGAAGTTCTCAGTGGTGCCGGACTCATCCGAGCGGTGCACCGCGTTGATCGGGGCCTTGGGCAGGTCGACGCCCGGGTTGTCGGCGGCGATCGCCTTGTCGTCCCAGCTGGTGATGGTGCCGGCGAAGATGCCGGCGAGGGTCTGCGGGGAGAGCTGGAGGTCGTCGACGCCCTCGAGGTTGTAGATCACCGCGATCGGCGAGACGTAGTCGGGGATCTCGATCGGGGCGGTGCCGTTGCACCGCTCGGTGGCGGCGCTGAGCTCGCCCTCGTCGTCGGTCAGGTAGGCGTCGGAGCCCGCGAAGGGGAACGCCCCGGAGATGAAGTTCTCCCGGCCTCCGCCGGAGCCGATCGGGTCGTAGGTGACGGTGACGTCGGGGTGCGCGAGCGAGAAGCCCGCCATCCACGCAGCCTGCGCAGCCTCCTGGGAGGAGGCGCCGCCGCCGGCGAGGTTGCCGGCCAGATCGGATTCGGAGGTGGAGGCCCCCGTGTCGTTGGCGGCCGCGCACCCGCTGAGCGCGATCGCCAGAGCTGCAGCACCCGGCACGAGCGCCCGGCGCAGGGAGGTTCGGTTCACTCCGTGACTCCTGATTCCTCGACTGTTGACGTCATCGACGCTAGGCAGTCGAGGTGTCCGGACCCTGGGGCGTTGGTGAACGACGGGTGAACGGCTCCCGGCGGGTCGGTCACACTCGGCCGGGCCCGCGGGTCCGGGCAGGCCCCCGGACGGATAGTCCGACACACAGCGGTCGTGTTTCGGCCGAAACACGACCGCTGTGTGTCGGACTATCTCCCCAGGGCGGTCTGGAGCCCCCGCCCCACCGGCTACGGCAGCCGCTCGATGGCCACGACCCGCCCGTGACGCAGGTGCGCCACGAGCATCGCGCCCTTCGCCAGCCCGGGGTCGGGTACGCCGAGGGCCTCGAACACCAGCGGCAGCACCGGGCGGTGGGTGCACAGCACCGCGCCCACGCGCCGCTCGCCGATGACACCGACGACCTCCTCCACGGTGCGGAGGACATCGGCCTCGGTGGCCCGCTCCTCGGTCAGCTCGTCGAGCAGCCGCGGCTCGCTGCCGCGGGCACCGAGGGCTCCGCGCGCGGCGGCGTACGGCGCGACGGTCTCGACGCAGCGGGTCGCGCTCGAGCTCACCACCTCGCCCACGTCGTACGCCGCCAGGAGCGGCACCAGCGCGGCGGCGTCGTGTCGTCCCGCGTCGGTCAGCGGGCGGACGGCGTCCTCGCCGGGCCAGCTCTTGCGGGCGCGCGCCTCGGCGTGGCGCAGCACGACGAGCGCCTCGGTGCGGTGGCGCCGCGGGGCGGCCTCGCGCAGCGTGTCGCGGTCGAAGGGATAGGTCAGCTGCCGCAGCGCCTCGTCGATCCCGACCCACGCGACGTCGTCGATCTCGTCGTTGCGCGCGTAGCCGCTGACGTCGTCGTCGCCCAGCACCCGCCCGCACCAGTAGTCCACGACCTTGGTGCGCCCGCCGCTGATCGGGTAGCGCTGCCGGCCCAGCGGCGCCCCGAGCCGCACCCGCAGGCCGGTCTCCTCCTCCACCTCGCGGACCGCGGCGGCGGTGCGGTGCTCCCCCGGGTCCAGCTTGCCCTTGGGGAAGGACCAGTCGTCGTAGCGCGCGCGGTGCACGAGGAGCACCTGCCGCCCGGGTCGGAAGACGACGGCACCGGCCGAGAACACCTCGCGAGGCTGCACCATGGATCCAGTGTGGGGCACCCGCCGAGTGGTCCCCGGTCGCTAGGGTCGCCGGGTGCGCAGGCGATGGATGGTGGTCGGGGTGGTCGCCGTGCTCGTGGTCGCCACGCTCGCCGTGGTGGGCGTGCGCTGGTGGCGCGACGCGCACCGCAGCGACCTGGCCCGCGCCCTCGACCTGGCCGCCCCCGCGGAGCGCTACTCCTTCACCGACTGGGCAGCCGTACGGCGCGAGCTCGACGCCCCCGAGGACCCGTCGGCCCAGGCGCTGCGCACGCTGCTCGACGACGGGTACGACGCCGACCTGAGCACCGCCTCGGCGCTGGAGGAGTCCGCCGAGCTGCTGCGCTCGAGCTACGGCTGGTCCCCTGCGGACCTGGAGTGGGAGCTGCTCGCGCAGGCCGAGGACGGCGTGCTGGTGGTCGCCGCCCTGGGCGAGGACGCCGACGTCGACGACCTCGCCGACCGGCTCGCCGACCTGGGCTACGAGCGCCCCGAGGAGGAGGACGGTGTGTGGCACGGCGGCGAGGAGCTGGTCGCCACCATCTCCGCGGAGACCGGCGAGACCGGCTCCCCCGTGCTCCAGTACGTCGCGCTCGACGCCGACGCCGGCCTGGTCCGCACCAGTGACAACGCGGCCCACCTCGAGGGGGTGCTGGCCGGCGACCTCGGCGCCCCCGAGGAGCTCGACGAGGTGGTCGGCGCCGCCGGGGACGTGCTCACCGCGGCCGTCTACACCGGGCGGCACACCTGCACGGCGCTGGCGATGAGCCAGGCCGACGAGGTCGACCAGGCCAGCGCCGACCGGCTGGTCGAGGAGGCCGGCCGGATCAGCCCGGTGCGCGCCTTCGCGATGGCGGTGCACCCCGGGCGCGACCTGGTGGTGGCGATGTCCTTCGAGGACGACGAGCGCGCCCGGCGCAACGCCGACGCCCGCGCGGTGCTCGCCGCGGGGCCGGCGCCGGGCCAGGGCGGCACCTTCGCCGAGCGCTTCGAGCTCGGGCAGGTCAGCGCCGACGGCACCCTGGTGCGCCTCGACCTCGAGCCCGTGGACGGCGCCGCCGTCTTCTCCGACCTCAGCACCGGCCCGGTCCTGTTCGCCACCTGCTGACCCCCACCTGCGGACCCGCGGCGGGACGGCGGGCTCAGCGGAAGCGCCGCAGCCGCAGGCTGTTGGAGACCACGAACACCGACGACAGCGCCATCGCCGCCCCGGCCAGCATCGGGGTGAGCAACCCCGCCGCGGCCAGCGGCAGCGCGGCGACGTTGTAGCCGAACGCCCAGAACAGGTTGCCCCGGATCGTGGCCAGCGTGCGCCGCGAGAGCCGCACCGCATCGGCGGCCACCCGCAGGTCGCCGCGCACCAGGGTCAGGTCGCTGGCCTCGATGGCGATGTCGGTGCCGGTGCCCATCGCGATGCCGAGGTCGGCCTGGGCCAGCGCGGCCGCGTCGTTGACGCCGTCGCCGACCATCGCCACGACCCGGCCCTGCTCCTGCAGGCGTCGTACGACGTCGACCTTGTCGGCCGGGAGCACGTCGGCGATCACCTCGTCGATCCCGACGGCGTCGGCGACGGCGCGGGCGCTCTGCTCGTGATCGCCGGTGAGCAGCAACGGGCGCAGCCCCAGGCGGCGCAGCTCGGCGACTGCCTCGGCGGAGGTCTCCTTGACCTCGTCGGAGACGACCAGCACCCCGCGGGCGCGGCCCTCCCAGCCGACCACGACCGGGGTGCGGCCGGCGGCGCGGGCCCGGTCCAGCGCGGCCTCCAGGGTCGCGGGCACCTCGAGCCCGCGCTCGGCGAGCAGCGCGGGCCGTCCGACGACCACCTCGCGCCCGGCCACCGTGCCGCTGACCCCGAGCCCGGGGACGTTGGCGAAGCCCTCCACCGCCGGCAGCGGCCCCTCGGCGCCGGCCACCACGGCCCGCGCGATCGGGTGCTCCGAGCCCGACTCCAGCGCGGCGGCGGTACGGCGTACCTCCTCCTCGGCGGCCCCGTCGGCGACCACCTCGACCAGGGCCATGACGCCGGTGGTGACGGTCCCGGTCTTGTCGAGCACGACGGTGTCGACCTGGCGGGTGGACTCCAGCACCTCCGGCCCGCGGATCAGGATGCCGAGCTGGGCGCCCCGGCCGGTGCCGACCAGCAGCGCAGTGGGCGTGGCCAGGCCGAGCGCGCACGGGCAGGCGATGATCAGCACCGCCACGGCGGCGGTGAACGCCGCGGAGGTCGCGACGCCGGTGCCGAGCCAGAAGCCGAGGGTGGCGACGGACAGCGCGATCACGACCGGAACGAAGACCCCGGAGACCCGGTCGGCCAGCCGCTGCACCGAGGCCTTGCCGGCCTGGGCCTCCTCGACCAGCCGGGCCATCTGGGCCAGCTGGGTGTCGCTGCCGACCCGGGTGGCGCGGACGACGAGGCGCCCGCCGGCGTTGACGCAGCCGCCGACGACCTCATCGCCCGGACCGACCTCGACCGGCACCGGCTCGCCGGTGAGCATCGAGGCGTCGATGGCGGAGGTGCCGGACTCCACGACGCCGTCGGTGGCGAGCTTCTCGCCGGGGCGCACCACGAACCGGGTGCCGACGCTCAGCTCCTCGGCCGGCACCCGCACCTCGGTCTCGGCGCCCGGCGCGCCGCGCAGCACCGCGACGTCCTTGGCGCCCAGGTCGAGCAGCGCGCGCAGCGCGGCGCCGGCGCGGCGCTTGGAGCGCTTCTCGAACCAGCGCCCGGCAAGCAGGAAGGTGGTCACCCCGGTGGCCGCCTCGAGGTAGATGTTGCCCATCCCGTCGGTGCGCTCCACGGCGATCCGGAACGGGTGGGTCATGCCGATCTCGCCGGCGCTGCCCCACACCAGCGCGACCACCGACCAGGTGTACGCCGCGATCACGCCGACCGAGACCAGGGTGTCCATGGTGGTGGACCCGTGGCGCAGGTTGGCCCAGGCTGCGCGGTGGAAGGGCCACGCGCCCCACACCGCGACCGGGGAGGCGAGGGTCAGCGAGATCCACTGCCAGCCGTCGAACTGCCAGGCCGGCACCATCGCCAGCGCGACCACCGGCACGGTGAGCAGCGCGGAGACGACCAACCGCTGGCGCAGCGAGGCGAGCTCGCGCTCGGCGGGGTCCTCGTTCGCGGCGGCGCCCGCGTCGGAGCCGCGGGAGGCGACCTGCGGCACGGTCGCGGAGTAGCCGGCCGCCTCGACGGTCGCGAGCAGCACGTCGGTGCCGACCGAGGGCGGGTGCGTGACCCGCGCCTTCTCGGTGGCGTAGTTGACCGTCGCGGTGACGCCGTCGAGCTTGTTGAGCTTGCGCTCGATGCGGTTCGCGCACGACGCACAGGTCATCCCCGTGATCGCCAGCTCGGTGTCGGTGCTCGGCAGGTCAGTGCCCGTGCCCGGAGTCGTCGTGGTGGGGCTGCTCGGACCCATCGGGTCCTCCTTCCGTGCCGACGCTCACCGTGAACACCGCGGTGTGCACGACGCCGGCGTGCTTGAAGTCCAGGAAGAGGCGGTAGCGGCCCGCGCTCGGGAACGTGGTGTCGAACGTGATCCCCGGCCCGGAGCTCTCGACGTCGGCGGGGTGCGCGTGCAGGTAGCCCAGGTCGCCCTCGCGCAGCACCACCAGGTGTCCGTGCGCGCCGAGGTACGGCTGCAGGTCGCGCACGCCCGCGCCGTCGCGGGAGACCGTGAGGCTCACCGGGGCCTCGCGACCCACCGGCAGCGCACCGTCCAGCGTCACCTCGTAGCCGTCGACCCGGTCGCGGCGCGTGTCGGCGCCGAGCCGCTCCGGGGTGTAGTCGCCGCCGACCAGCAGGTCGGCTCCGAGCACCAGCGGCCCGCCGCCGGTCGGGGTGAAGTCGGCCAGCACCCGCCAGGCGCCCGTGGTCAGGTCCACCGGGACCGTCCAGGTGCCGTCGGCGCGCAGCCGCGGGTGGACGTGCTGGAAGCCGGTGAGGTCGCGGCGCACCACGATCAGGTGCAGGTCGCGCTCGTGCGCCTCGTCGTACGCCGTGACCGGCTCGCCGTCGGCGTCGGTCACGGTGAAGGCGAGCTGCTGGCGACCCGGCGACGTGATCGGCTCGGCGAGCACCAGGGTGTGCCCGTCGGCGCTCACCGCGAGCCCGGCGACCGCGGCCTGTGCGCTCGTGGCGTCGCCGCTGCCGTGCTCGTCCCCGTGGTCGCCGCCGTGGGCCGCGTCCTCCGCGTCCTCGGCGTGGCCGTGCCCGGCGGACCGGGCGGGCTCGTCCTCCCAGGGACCGACCGCCGTACCCACGCCGAGGGCGAGGCCGAAGACGACGGCGAGGGCGGCGACGAAGGCGCCGATGCGGGCCGGGGTGCTCATGTCAGCGCGTAGCCGGCCTCCTCGACCGCGGCCGCGACGGCGGCCCGGTCGAGCGGTGCGTCGCTGGTGACGACGACCTCGCCGGTCTGGTGGTGGGCCTCGACCGCGGTGACGCCGGGGAGCTCGGAGATCTCCTCGCGCACCGAGGCCTCACAGTGCCCGCAGGTCATGCCGGTCACGGTCCAGGTGGTGGTCTCGCTCATGTCGGGTGCTCCTCGTGAAGATGTGGGGGTTCAGGACCGGACCAGGCGCCGGATCGCGTCGACGGCCTCGCCGACCTTCTCGCGTGCCTCGTCGTCGCCCTGGCGGGCGGCGTCGACGACGCAGTGGTTCAGGTGCTCCTCGAGCAGGCTCACCGAGACGGCCTGGAGGGCCTTCGTCATCGCCGCGACCTGGGTGAGGATGTCGATGCAGTACTGCTCCTCCTCGACCATGCGCTGCAGGCCACGGGCCTGGCCCTCGATGCGGCGCAGGCGCTTCAGGTGGTCGTCCTTGTGCTGGATGTACCCGTGCTGGTGCGGTCCGTGGTCCATACCTCGAACATACCCCTACGGGGTATGGGTCTCAAGGTCGCTCCGGTCGGCTGCGAAATGGGCGCAGGCCCCCGTGCTCGTGAGAGCGAGGGGGCCTGCGGCACCGGGCGAGGGGGCGCTCAGTCGTCGTGGATCCCGAGGATCGTGTCGATCTGGTCGTCGCTCAGGTGGTCCTCGGACTCGCTGGCGGCGATGATCAGGTTGGTGGTGAGCTCGACCTCGCCGAGCAGGTCGGAGTCCTCGAGCGTGACGTCGAACTGATCGCGCACGAGTCCTCCTCCTTCGGCGTGGTCGGGATCGAGCGGGCGGTGCTCCATCCGCTGCTCCTTCCCCGGTCGGCGGCACCACCAAACCGGGCGCCGGTCAATCTGATGAAGTTCTCACCCATTCTTGCCAGGGTGCGCCCACAACGGACACGAGGCCCCACCCGTGAGGGTGGGGCCTCGTGCGCAAAGCCCTGTCGAGACAGGTGCCGACCAGAGGTCAGACCGCGCGGACGTTCTCCGCCTGCGGGCCCTTGGGACCCTGGGTGACGTCGAACTCGACCTTCTGGTTCTCGTCGAGGGACTTGTAGCCCTGGGTCTGGATGGCCGAGTAGTGCACGAAAACGTCGTCGCCGCCGTCCTCCTGCGCGATGAAGCCGAAGCCCTTCTCAGCGTTGAACCACTTCACAGTGCCTTGAGCCATGGTGCTGGTACTCCTTGTCAGAACGAGAAGCCGTCACTTCGACGACTCCGCATCAGATGCGGTGACACGTCGCTCCGACCCGTGGTGGACCACTAAGAAGAAACGCCGTTGGATCACAAACTCCGCGGGCGTCAGACCTGCTGGAACTTGCACCTGTTGCAGACAGAACAGTACCAAGAGAAGCGCAAAAGCAAACCTCCCCCGGGGGAGGAGTTCTGATCGGTTCGCGAACGCTGCGCTAGGAGCGTGTGCCGGGCCCGGTCCCCGGGCTCCCCGGGCTCCCCGGGCCCACCGCGAGCAGCTCGCCGGCGACCGCGGCGAGCTCCTCGACACCACGCGCGACGGCCGCCGTCAGCGCCTCGAGCGACGCCGGGTCGGGCAGCGAGCCGTCCCGGCCGGCGGCCTCCAGCACCCGCGTCTGCTCGGCCACCTCCCCCAGCCCGAGGTTGCCCGAGGAGCCGCGCAGCCCGTGCACCGCGTCGACGGCCGCGCTGGCGTCACCGGCACTCACCGCCGCGTGCAGGTCGGCGAGCGCCCGCTCCGCGACCTGGCCGAACCGGTTGGTCATCCGGCCCACGAGCTCCGGCGGGATCCCGCTGTCCAGCAGCGACCCGAGCCGCTCGACGACCCCGGTGGAGGCGACGGGCGCGGGCGCCGGGGAGGGCTCCGCCGGCGCCGGGACCCACCGGTCCAGGGCCGCCTCGAGCGCTCCGACGTCGACCGGCTTGGCCAGGAAGTCGTCCATGCCGGCCGCCAGGCACCGGTCGCGCTCGTCGGCCACCGCGGCCGCGGTCATCGCCACGATCGGCAGCCGGCTCGCGCGGCCCGGCATCGCGCGGATCGCGCGGGTGGCGTCGTAGCCGTCCATCACGGGCATCTGGCAGTCCATCAGCACCACGTCGTACCCCTCGGGGTCGGCGGCGATCGCGGCCACGGCAGCAGCACCGTGCTCGGCGATGCGGACCTCGAAGCCGAGCCGGCCCAGCAGCCCCTCGGCGACGAGCTGGTTGACCTCGTTGTCCTCGACCACGAGCACCCGACCCCGCGCCCTGGCCGCCTCGGACGCCGGGGCCGCGACGCTCTCGCCGGCCTGCTCCTCGAGGCGCCCGCCCAGGCGGGCCAGCACGTCGAGCAGCCGGGTCGGCAGCACCGGCTTGCTCACGAAGGCGTCGATGCCGGCCGCGGTGAGCCAGCTGTCCTCGGGCTCGGTCGCCGAGGACAGCAGCACCAGGCGGACGTCGTCGTGACGGCGCTCCTGGCGCACCATCCGGGCCAGCTGCTCCCCGTCGGCGCCGGGCATCATGTAGTCCAGCAGCACCAGGTCGTACGCCGTGCCCCGCTCGGCGGCCGCGTCGAGCTCGACCAGCGCGGCGTACGCCGAGTCGACCGCACGCACGCCCGCCTTCCAGGTCTGGAGCTGCTCGGTGAGGATGAACCGGTTGGTCTCGTTGTCGTCGACGACCAGCACGCGCAGGCCGGCGACGGCGTTCTCGCGGGCGGTGTCGCGGACCGGGGTGGCGCCCAGCGGCCTCTCGAAGGCGACCTCGAACCAGAAGGTGCTGCCTACCCCCGGCTCGCTCTCCACGCCGATCTCCCCGCCCATCGCGGAGACGATGCGCTCGCTGATCGCCAGACCGAGGCCGGTGCCGCCGTACTCGCGGGTGGTCGAGCTGTCGGCCTGGGAGAAGGCCTCGAAGAGGTGCTCCTGCACCTCCGGGGCGATGCCGATGCCGGTGTCGCGGACCTCCACGCGGACCGTCGCGCCGTGACTGCCGGTGGTGCCGGTCGCACGGACGACCACCTCGCCCTCGGCGGTGAACTTCACCGCGTTGGAGACCAGGTTGGTGACCACCTGGCCGAAGCGGACCTGGTCGCCGCGGACCAGCTCGGGGGTGTCGGCCGCACTGGAGACCAGCAGCTCCAAGCCCCGGTCGGCGGCGTGCTCGGCCACCAGCGCGGCGCTCTGCTCGAGGACGGCGCGGGGGTCGAAGTCGAGCTCCTCGAGATCGAGGCGGCCGGCCTCGATCTTGGACAGGTCGAGGATGTCGTTGACCAGCGAGAGCAGGGTGCGCCCGGCCTGGTCGATCCCCTGGGCGAGGCGGCGCTGGTGGGGGGTCAGCTCGGTGCGCCCGAGCAGCTCGCTCAGGCCGATCACGCCGTTGAGCGGGGTGCGGATCTCGTGGCTCATCGTGGCCAGGAACTCCGACTTGGCTCGGGAGGCGCCCAGCGCCTCGTCGCGAGCCGCGGCGAGCTCGCGGGCGCTCAGCTCGCGCTCGGCCACCGCGGTGAAGGCGCGCAGCATCTCCTCGAAGATCGCGCCCTCGGAGGGAGGCGGCTCGGCCTCGGTGCGCATGTCGACCACGAGCACGCAGGCCAGCCGCCCCCGGACCTCGACCGGCCCGGCGAGCAGCCGGGTGCCGGTCCCGGGCTCCCCGGCTTCCCCGGGCTCCCCTGCTTCCCCCGACCGGCTGGCGATCATGGAGAGGATCCGGCGCTCGCGCGCGACCCGCTCGGCCAGCTCGCGGGCGACCCGGCTGCGACCCTCCTCCAGCGGCACCCAGGCGACGTCGACCCAGGTCAGCCCCTCGGGGCCGGCCGCGCCCTCCGGCGTGTCGGGCACGCCGACCAGGACCGCCGGCCACTGCGCGACCGGGCGCACCAGGTCGTTGGCGGCGAGCAGCGCCTCGAGCAGCGTGCGCGAGCTGTTGGCCAGCGGGGCCAGGACGCTGAGGAACGCGGCGCCGTTCTCGTACTCCTTGGACTCGGTGACGTCCTGGACGGTGCCGCCGAGGCGCACCGGCACGCCGTCGCGCTCCTCCAGCACCATCGAGCGCACCCGGATCCAGCGCGGCGGGAGGCCCGGCCGGGGCAGGCGGGCGTCGTACTGCTCCGGGACCCGGCCCTCGGTGGCGGCGTACAGCACGTCGGCGACGCGCCCGCGGTCCTCGACGTCCACGAGGTCGAGGAACACCTCGACCCCGGGCGTGAGGGCGGAGGGCTCCAGGCCCATCAGCCGGAACAGCTGGTCGGACCAGGTCACCTCCCCGGTGGCGAGCTCCCACTCCCAGCTGCCGACCTCCGCGACCCGTTGCGCCTCCAGCAGACGCTGCTCGCGCCGGCACACCTCCTCATAGGTGCCCGCGGGACCGACCGGCGCCACGGCGAGCAGCCAGCCGCGCCGGCGCCCCTGGTCGTCGAGCAGCGGCGCGGGGCGCAGCACCACCCGCACCGGCGTGTCGGCGCCGCGCAGCGTGCAGGCGACCTCGCCGACCCCCTCGGCCCCGGCCCGTGCGAGGTCCGCGAGCAGCGCGGTCAGCGCCTCGCCGCCGGCCTCGTCACCGAGCTCCGGCGCCGGCCGGCCGGCCAGCGTGGCGGGGTCGCGACCCACCAGCGCGCCCAGCCGTGCGTCGGCGTACGTCGTGAGCCCGGCGTCGTCGACGACCCAGACGGCGTCCGGGAGCGAGTGGAGCACCCAGCTCTCGAGCTCGTGCGGCATCGAAATCCCCATGTGAGGAATGCTGCCGTATGGGGGGACCCTGGGGTTACCGTCTTGCCAGCACGACTCCCGACGTCACAAATGGACCGGAGGACCACTCAGTGCAGCGACACCAGCTTCTCGCCAGGCTCCATGAGCTCCTGCAACCACGCACCTACTTCGAGATCGGGGTGCGCAAGGGGCGCAGCCTGACCCTGTCGCGTGTCCCGAGCGTGGGGGTGGACCCGTTCTTCGTCCTCACCCACGAGCTGCACTGCGACGTGCACCTGGTGCGCACGACGAGCGATGAGTTCTTCGCCCGCCGCCACCCGTTCGCGCACTTCCCCGAGCCGGTCGTCGACCTCGCCTTCATCGACGGCATGCACCTGTCGGAGTTCGCGCTGCGCGACCTGATCAACACCGAGCGCCACTGCCACCCCTCGAGCGTGATCGTCATCGACGACATGCTGCCGCGCAGCGTGGTCGAGGCCGGTCGCGGACGCGTCGGCAGCGCCGACGGCGGCGCCTGGGCCGGCGACGTCTTCAAGATCGTCGACGTGCTGCGCGAGCGCCGCCCCGACCTGGTCGTCGTGGAGCTGGACACCAAGCCCACCGGCACCGTGGTGGTGCTGCTGCCCGACCCGAGCGACACCTCCCTCGCCGCGGCGTACGACGAGGTGGTCGGCGACCTGGTCACCCCGGACCCGCAGGAGGTCCCCGAGCGGGTGCTGACCCGCAAGGGCGCGATGGACCCGGTGGCGTTCCTCGCGGCGCCGATCTGGGATGAGCTGCGCGCGGCCCGACGACTCGGCGTCCCCGACGCCCGCCAGCGGGTGCGCAACGCGTACGCCGCGGCCGGCCTGCTCCCGAGCACCGCGGCGGTGGCCCGATGAGCGCCCGCGGAGCCCTCGAGGTCGACGAGCTGACCAGCTGGGCGCGCCGCCGCGACGAGGGCATCGAGGTCTCGGTGCGCCTGCCCGGCACCCGCCTGCAGCCCGGTCCGGTCCAGGTGCGCCTGGTCGCCGGCGACGCGCGGCGCCGCAGCGACGGCACCGCCCGTGCCGACGGCGACGACACGGTGCTCGACTTCCGCGTCGACCAGGAGCGCCTCGGCCCCCGCGCCTGGCAGATCACGGTGCGCAGCGGCGAGGAGCCGTTCCGCCGGGTGCGTGCCCGGCTGCTCGCGGTGGCCGACCAGCCGGTGGCGCTGCTGCCCGGTCCCGCCCCGGCGACCGTGCACGCCGCTCCGCGCCCGCACGCCCCCCAGGTCCCGCAGACCCGGCTGCGTCGCGTGGTCGCGACGCTCCCGCCACCGGTGCGCAGCCGACTGATCCAGGTGCGCGACACCGCCCGCCAGGGCGTCCGGGCCGCCCGCGGGCTGCGCGAGCGATCAGCCGGCGGCGCCCGATGAGCCTCCCCGGGGAGGCCGACGGGTCGCACCCGCTGGTCGCCGAGGGCGACCCGCTGCTCGAGCCGCTGGCCGCGCTCCTGCCGACGGAGATCCGACGCGGCTCGGCCGTGATCACCGACGCCACCCGCCGCGAGCGGGCCGCGCACTGGCGGGTCCGCCTCGACACCGACCGCGGCGGCGCGCGGCTCATCGAGGTCGACGACGAGACCACACCGGAGACCCTCAGCGAGCAGCTGGTCCCCCACGGCTCCTGCGACGTGCTCGTCGTGGTGCTCGCCCCCGAGACCGTCACCCGGCTCTTCGGCAGCCACCGCCAGCTGGTGCGCCACACCTTCGCCCACGTGCGCCCGCTGGGCACCTTCCTGCTCGACGTCTCCGACGACCGGGCCGCCCACGGCCGCGAGGCGCGCCTGGAGCGGATGCTGCGCTCGGTGCAGGAGTCGATGGACGACACCAGCCCCGCCGAGGAGGAGACGACGGGCGTGCTGTCCGTCGCGCGCGCCGCCCGGGAGCTGCACGACCTCGGCGACGTGATCGCGATCCGCAAGCGCGGCAAGCACGCCTACGCCGTCGGCGAGGGCGTGCCGCTGTCGCTGATCACCGGGCGCGAGCCGGGCACCTCGGTGACCGTGCTGGCCACCCGGCCCGGTGGCGTGCTCGACGTGCGCATGCACGAGTCGTCGTACGGCCCGAGCCGGGCGGAGCCGTGGCCCGACGCGCTGCCCTACCCGCCCGTGGAGCTGCGCCGCTACGAGGGCCCGCTGATCAGCCTGGGCGGGATGCGCCTGATCAGCGGCACCACCGTCCTGCCGGAGTCGTTTCGCTGGCCCCACCACCGCCCGCTCACCCACCCGCACCTGCGCTCGGTCGCGCCGGGGTTCCTGCGGGTGCCGCGGCGCGCCGGGACCGGCGTCCTCGACGGCGAGCACTACTACGTCGACTGCGTCTTCGACGGGCACTTCGGCCACCTCACCACCGAGGTCGTGTGCCGGTTCTGGGGCTGGGACGAGGCCAAGCGCCAGATCCCCGACCTCAAGGCCCTGGTCCACGTGCGTGAGCCCGGCCGCGGCAGGCTGGAGCGGATGCTGCTGACGGCCTACGGCATCGCCCCGGAGGACATCGTGGTCCTCGATCACCCGGTGCGCCTGCGCAGCGTCGTGGGCGCCTCGCCGATGTGGCACAACCAGGACCCCCACCACGCCCACCCCGACATCGTCGACACCTGGCACCGGCTCACCGCGGGGCTGCTCGGGGACGCCTCACCGGGGCCCCACGAGCGCATCTTCGTCTCCCGCGGGCCGGGGCTGATCAACCGCCGCCCCTGCCGCAACCAGGCCGAGCTGGAGCGGTTCTTCGCCGACCGCGGCTTCCACGTCTTCTACCCCGAGGACCTGCCGATGGATGAGCAGGTCGCGCTGTTCGCGGGCGCCCGGGTGGTGGCGGGATTCGGCGGGTCGGCGATGTTCAACCTGATGCACTGCCAGCACCTCGCCTCGACGATCGTGATCAGCCACCACGGCTACGCCGCCCGCAACGAGCACCTCTTCACCTCGCTGCTCGGCGCCGACATCCACTACTTCTGGCAGGTCCCGGAGGTGGCGCCGCCCGAGCACGGCCGCACTCGGCCGTCCGACCGCTCGGGCTACACCTTCGACTTCGCCGGTCAGGGCGCCGACCTCGACCGCGTGGTCGCGGCGTCCTGACCCGCCCCTGACGCCGTCCGTAACCGGGGCGGCAAGGTGTTCACACGCGCGACATCGACGAGGACGTCTGTTTACACACGGCGTTCCTAGCGTCCTCCCCAGGCACCGCGGACCTCCCCGCGTGCCTTCGGAAAGGAAGCACATGTCGAACTCCCCGGCCGTACGCCGCGTGCTGCGCGCGGCGCCCGCTGCGGCCCTCGTCGGTGGGCTGCTGCCCGCGCTCGCCACCGTCCCCGCCCACGCCATCTCCACCGTCACTACCGACAACGGGGCCGCCTGGACGGTCAACGACTCCCGCCGACCCGGCCTGGACACCGGCAGCATCCGCAACATCGCAGGCTCGCGTGCCGAGGGGCTGGGCAGCCTGTTCGTCGAGGTCGTCGGCTCCGACGCCCGGATGAACGGGCAGATGATGCGCGGCTTCGGCCTGGTCGGTGACACCAAGCGGGGCTACGTCTCCACCCGCTCGGTGCGCCTGGGCGACGTGCTGGTCTCGCGGCGCCTCGACCTGGCGAGCACCGACACCGCGTCGTACCTCGACAGCTTCACCAACACCTCCACCGAACCGGTCACGGTGCGGGTCTCCTTCGGCGGCTCGCTGGGGTACGGCGTGCCCGGCGAGGCCGCGACCGCCGGGACAGTGGTCGCGACCGGTGACGGCGACGACGTGATCGAGGCCGGGGACAGCTTCGCCGTGGCCACCTCCCCCGACGTGGTATCCGGCAGCCGCACCACCTCCTACCGCCCGACCGGCATCGTGGTCGGCGACGAGGGCGCGGACCGAGTGGGCGACCAGCAGAACGACCCCTTCACCGACGACTACCGCGCGAGCGGGTCGGGCGCCAACGACCCCGGCTTCGTCCACGAGCTGACCCTCGAGCCGGGTGAGACCCGGTCGCTGGCCCGGCTGCTGCTCACCGGCGCCCCCGGTGACAGCACCGCCATCGTCGAGCGCACCGCGGCGGTCGCCTCCGCTCCCGACCTGTCCTTCCTCTCCCTCGACGAGCTGTGCACGGTCGCCAACTGGCAGCTCGAGGGGGTCACCTTCGGCGGCGCCGCCTTCGACCCCGCGACCTGCGCCGGCGCCGACCCGCTGCAGCTCCCCGCGGCGCCGTACGAGCCGACCGTGCGCACGAGCGTCGCCTACGACGTGACCGGCAAGACGGTGGCCGACCTCCGCGCCGCGCTGCGCTCCGGGGAGGTGACCTCGGTCGAGCTGACCCAGGCCTACCTGGACCGGATCGCGGCGTACGACCAGACCCAGCTGGGCTTCAAGGCGTTCATCTCGGTGGACGACGACGCTCTGGAGCAGGCGGCGGCGGCCGACGCGCGCCGCGCGGCCGGCGAGGACGGCGACCTGCTCGGCATCCCGATCGCGGTCAAGGACCTCTACGACGTCGAGGGCCAGCCCAACACCGGCGGCGTGATGTCGCTGAAGGACTGGGAGCCGGAGTCGGACGCCTGGCAGATCGCCAAGCTGCGCGAGGCCGGGGCGGTGTTCCTCGGCAAGACCAACCTCAGCGAGTTCGCCAACTCCGGGTCGTGGAGCGAGAGCGGCTTCATGCAGACCTGGAACGGGCTCTACCCCTCCAAGAGCTCCTTCGGCTCCAGCGGCGGCTCGGCCACGGCCGTCGCCGCCGAGCTCGCGCCGATCGCGCTGGGCACCCAGACCGGCGTGTCGCTCTACGCGCCCAGCACCGGCGCGAGCCTCACGACGTTCCGCGGAACCGACGGCCTCACCAGCACCGAGGGCGTGATGCCCCTGACCTGGGCCCAGGACTACGCCGGCGCGATGGGGCAGAGCGTCGAGGACGTCGCCTCCGTGCTCGACGCCACCGCGACCCGGGCCACCGGCAACAACCCCGAGGACATCCTCACCACCCGGGTGGACAACCAGCTGCGCCCGGAGAGCTTCACCGACGCCCTCGACGCGGACGCGCTGCGCGGCAAGAAGATCGGCTACAACCCCGCGTCGTTCGTCTCCCAGCTCGTCAGCGACAACACCAACGGCGCCGAGGCGCTCGCCGCCGCGCGCACGGTGCTGGAGGCCGCGGGCGCCGAGCTCGTCGAGATCTCCGGCAACCCGACCAACCCCCCGGCCTCGATCAGCGGCAACGCCGGCGCCGAGGGCTGGGAGCGCTACATCGCCTCCGAGCCGGGCTTCCCGCTGCGCACGCCGGCGGAGGTCTGGGCCAACCTGGGCAACCTGCCCTACAACGTGTCGGACCGCAACGTGTCCGGCATGGACGAGGAGAACACCGAGCGGTTCCTGACCCGGCGCGACGGCTACAAGGCCAGCGCGAGCGCGTGGATGGACTCCTTCGGCGTCGACGCCGTGGTCTACCCCGGCTTCATCAGCGCGATCGGCAACAACGACGCGACCAGCGCCGCGCTCAGCTCCGACCGCGCCTCCGGGGTGCTGACCTCCAACGTCGGCCTGCCGACCGCGATCGTGCCGATCGGCGTCGACTCCGAGGGCTACTCCAACTCCCTGCAGATCATGGGCCGCGCCTGGTCCGACGCCGACGTGCTGGCGATGGGCTACGCCGCCGAGCAGGTCGCGGACGCCCGGCTGCGCACGTCGTACGCCCCGGCGCTGGAGCACACCGGACCGGCCGAGTCGGTGGTCTCGGTGCAGCTGCGCAAGACCGCCGTCGGCGCCGGCACCGCCCCGCGCGCGACGGTCACCGTCGAGAGCTCGGCCGCGGTCACCGGCACGGTCGCCGTCGAGATCGACGGACGCACGGTGAAGGCCACCCTCGCCCGAGGGACCGCCACCGTGGCGCTGCCGAAGAACCTCTCCGTCGGCACCCACCTGGTCACGGCCCGGTACGCCGGCACCTCCCGCGCCGCGGCCGGTGAGGCCACCGCGACGCTGAAGGTCACCCGCGCCAAGGCCCGGCTGGCCCTCACCCCGAAGGCCACGGGGGCGGTGAAGCCCGGCACCCGGGCCCGCCTCGCGGTGGCGGTCACCACCGCCCCGAAGGCCACCGGCACCGTCACCGCCAGGATCGCCGGCAAGGTCGTCGCCGTCGCCGAGGTGCGCGCGAAGGGCACGGCGACGATCGTCCTGCCCGCGCTCACGAAGACCAGCCGGGTCGTCGTGCGCTACTCCGGCAACGCCTCGGTCGACGCGGTGACCAAGAAGGTGAAGATCACCGTCCGCCGCTGAGCGCTCGGGTGGGTTGGCCAGGTGGGTTGGCCCGGCCACGCGGGTAGTCCGCCACACCAGTGTCGTGAATCGCCCGATCTACGACACCTGTGTGGCGGACTACCTCGAGAGCACCGCCGAGACAAGGACCCTCAGCGCAGCCCCACCGACCCGAACGCCCGGCGCAGGAGCGCGGCCTGCTCGGAGACGGAGGCGACCTGCTCCACGCCGAACCCGAGGAGCACGGTGTCGCGGGTGCGCACCGCCGGGGAGAACAGCTCCTGGGAGCGGGTGAACTGCCCGGTGCCGGGCGAGCTGCCGGCCGGCGGGTCCGCGATCGTCCACGGCCCGAGCCCGGTCTCGAAGCCCTCACGCTCCACGACCGTGCCGCCCACGCTCAGGCGGGTGTCGTCGATGAACAGCCCGGTGCCGCCGGTCCCCGGGTCGGTGACGTAGGAGATCGACACCTCCACCTGCGACCCGGCGTACGCCGAGAGGTCGAACGACGCGTCCTGCCACGCGTCCCCGCCGCCGGCCGCGGAGTCCCCGGTCATGGAGTTCCACTCCCCGGTGGTGCCGGTCGGGGTGCAGGGGTCGCCGGGCGTCAGGTAGTGCTGCAGGAACGGGTGCGTCTCGAGGAAGAACCCGGCCTCGCACTCGGTCGGGACCGTGGTGCTGGTCAGTCCCCCGGCCTCCGGCAGCGTCGTCCAGTCGTCCTGGCCGGCCGTGCGCGCCTCGACGATCACGTGGTCGTAGCCCTCCTCGACGTCGAAGGACAGCCGCGCCTGCAGCGTCGGCGCGTCACCCGCGCCGACCCCGGTGAGGTCCACCTGGCGGGTCAGGCGCATGTAGGAGTCGTCCACGTGGAGCCCGCCGACGTACCACTCGCCCTCGACCGGGTCGACCCGGCCGGGAGGCGTGCCGGTGTAGGTGCCGGCGGTGGTGCTCGCGAACTGGGGGAAGTCCTCCACCGGCAGCACCGAGCTGGTGGCGGTGAAGACGCCCGCCTCGTCGAGCGGGTTCGCCGCGAGCGCGGGACCGCCGAACTCAGCGGTCACCCCCTCGAGCGGACCGGACCCGGCGAACCCGGTGGGATTCTCGGTGGTGCTCCGGGTGTAGCGCCCGAGGTAGTACTGCGCGAAGTCGTCGGCGAGCAGCAGGCAGTCCCCGCGCGGGTCGTCGGTGACCTGGCACGGCGCGGTCGGGTCGCCGTTCAGGCCGTAGTAGATGCCGCCGAGGGCGTCGCCGATCGACCCGTAGTAGGTGGCGGTCTCCCCGGTGTCGACGAGCTTGCCGCCCTCGTTGAGGAAGTCGCGCACGGCGAGGGTGAGGTACTGCTCGCGCTCGGCGACCGAGGCGTCGGGCAGGTCACCGAAGTAGGTCTCGGTGATCTCGTCCTCGGGGTCCTGGGTGAGCCGGTTGTCGCCCTGGTACCAGACCGCCCCGCGGAAGTGGCTCAGCACGCCGAGGTGGTGCGGCACGCCCTGGCGCGAGACGTCCCACACCGAGGCGCCGATCCCGGCACGCCGCAGCGCGCGGACGTAGGCCTCGGCGTACTTCGGCTCGGTCAGCGGCGGGTCGTACGTCGGGTTGACGCCGTTGTAGTCCTCACCGGCGATCACCACGACCTTGTCGCGGGTGTCCTGGGCCAGGCGGTAGGTGAAGGACCGGCTGGTGGTCCGCTTGCCGTGCTTGCCCCCGGCCTTGCCCTTGGCGCCGTGGCCCCTGCCGGGCCGGTAGGCCTCGAACCACACGCGGACCCGGTCACCGGGGCGGGCGCCGCGGACCTGGCCGCGGAACTCGCCGTAGTAGGTGGTGCCCTCGTCGCCGTACCGCTCGCCGCCGCGCCACAGCCGGGTGCCGGTGGTCTGCGGGCGCCGTCCGTTGATCGAGTAGCGCAGCACCAGCCCGCGCAGCTCGCGCCGGGCCAGGACCGCCACGGTCTGCGGGTCGCCGTAGGAGACCTCGAAGCTGTCCACCTCGAAGTCCGGGGCGCGCCGCCCGACCGGGGAGACCGGGTGGTCCGGGTCGTCCGCGGAGTCCGCGACGGCCAGGGCGAAGGGCAGGTTCTTCTCGAACTCCGCCTGCACGAGCGCCTCGGAGTCGGGGAAGTTGAAGACGCTCTGGCAGTCCTCGGCCTCGAAGGCGTCGTCGGGGTCGGCCTCGCTCGCGGTCTGACAGGTCGCCATCTCCGGGGTGTAGGCGAGCGTGTCGTAGGTGTTGTGCGCGTGCTCGGTGGTCTCGCCGTTGGTGGTGTAGAGCTCGGCGGACTGGTCGGGGTCGTAGCCCGGGATCGCCGAGTCCTCGTCGTCACCGGCCTGGGCCTCGAAGATCAGGTCGTCGGGCGAGCGGGTCGCGACCTGCCAGCCGACGCCGTACAGCAGCAGCTCGGCCGCGGAGTGGTAGTTGACCTGGAACTCGAAGCCGACGCGCCGCATCAGCCCGTCCATCGCCCGGGTCTCCGGCTCGGAGGCCGGGGCGGCGCCGCGGTAGGTCTGGCTGCCGTACGACGGGGAGGAGCCTTCGTTGTCGTAGCCCCACCGGGTGGGGAAGTTGCGGTTGAGGTCGACTCCGTCGATGCCGGTGATCTGGCCGTCGCCGTTGTTGTCGCGCAGGTTCTTGCGCCACAGCCGGTTGCCCTCGGTGAAGGTGTAGTCGTAGCCGTCCGGGTTGGCCACCGGCACGAACCACAGCTCGGTGCCGCGCAGCAGCCGACGGATCTCGGGGTCAGCGGCGTAGCCCTCCACGACGTGGTGCAGCAGGCGCAGGTTCATCTCCGGGGTGATCCACTCCCGCGCGTGCTGGGCGGCGGAGTAGAGCACCGCCGGGCGGGAGCCGTCGCGGACCTGGCGCGCGCCGCGGGTCACCTTGATCGCGTAGAGCGGCTGGCCCTGGATCGTGGTGCCGATCGAGACCAGCTTGGTCAGCGAGGGGTGGTCCTGGGCGACCTGGCGCAGCTCGTCGCGGATGCCGCCGGGCTCGGAGTAGGAGCGGAACACGGTCGGCTCGGCGGCCTCGGCCAGCAGCCGGGAGACCGGCTCGCCGTCGACGCGCTTCTCGGCCAGCGGCACGCCCTGGGCGACCAGCTTGGCGGCCTCCGCCTCGCTCATCACGACCTCGACGCCGAGCTTGCCGCGCGCGCTGCTCTCGCCGGTGGTGGTGAAGTCCTCGCGGTCGTAGCCGGCCCGGCGCAGGTCACCGACCTGGCTCAGGGTCAACTCGCCGACGTACACGCTCGGCCCGGCAGGGTCGTCGGGTGGCGCGGCGCCGGCGGTGCTCGGGCCGGCGAACGCCGCCGCGAAGCCTGCCGTCAGAGCCAGGGAGGTGAGCAGAGAGACGGGGGTGTGTCGACGGCGCATGGGGGGAGCCTCCGGATCCGCGCGCCCCCGGAGGGCGCGACGCTTCCCACATGGCACGCCCGGGCCGCGGGTGGTGTCATCAACAAAGTTGGGGATGGCGTGCGGGTGGACCAGACGACGTGGACCCGGCCACCCCGGGTTCGCTTGAATCGCTCCCCTGGCCGGTCCTGTCCGGTCCTGCCTGGTCCTGCCTGGTCCTCGAGGAGTCCCATGCTGCGCACCGCCACTGCCGGCCTCTGCCTCGTCGCGGTCCTCAGCCTGTCGGGCTGCCTCGACCCCGCCGTCGCTCCCGTGGCCAGGCTCGGCGCGCCGGACCGCGACGACGCGACGGCGGCCGCGACCCCCGTGCAGGACGCCGCGGCCACGCGGGCGGAGCCCGAGGGGCTGGTGCTGCGCTCGATCTCCGTGCACGGCTCCGGGGCGCCCGCACCTGCGGGGCGCGCAGCCCGGCGGGAGTTCGCCAGCCACACCGCCCGGCTCGCCCGGGAGTTCCGCGCCGTCTGGGTCGGCGCGGGTGTCCCCGGCACGGTGCCCGGCCACGACTTCTACGTCACGGTCACCGACGACCCCGCCCCCGAGCTGCTCGAGCGGCTCGCGCGGCTCCCGGTGGAGGTGGAGGTGCTCTCCGGGGACCTGCTCACCCGCCGGCAGTACGCCGCCCTCGCCGACGACGTGCGGCGCGCCCTGGTCGAGGCCGGGGCCCCGGAGGACACCGTCGTCGGCGCCTCGCCACTGGGTGACGCGCTCGCGGTGCACGCCCCGGTGGACCTCGCGGACCTGGAGCCGATCGCCACCGCGCTCACCCGGGTGGCCGCCGACCTCGACGCCCGCGTCGCCCCGGGCCGGCTCGCGGCGCTGCGCGGCGCCGTACCGATCCGGCTCTATGCGCGGTCGGCCGACGGGGAGACCGTGCCCGCGGGTGGCATCCCGGCGGATCGGATCTCCTAGCCCCTGCGAGCGAGCCAGGAGCTCCGCGGCTACGAATCATCGGTGTGCCCACCCCGCCGAGACGGAGGCTCCCGATGAGCATCCCGCGCTGGATCCGTCAGGTCGTGGCGCCGCCGTACCCGTCCCCGCACCAGCCCGGGGTCCGCGCCGCGATCAGCACGACCGGCCTGCTCACCGCCCTGCTGACCTGCGGGCACTGCCACACCACCCTCCGGGCCGACGCCGCAGCCGAGACCGTCCGGGACGAGGACACCTTCCGGACCCGGCCGATGCGGGTCACCGACGGCCCCCGGTCCTGGCTGCTGGAGTGGCGCTGCCCGGCCTGCGACATTCCCAGCCACACCACCTTGCCGATGGTGAGCCCGAGCGGGCCCTAGCAAGGCTCGCCGGGTCGAGAAGTACGCCGGGTGCCGGGGTGTCTGCGACGATACCGACGCGCCCCGCGCGGGCGTCGCGACCGAGCACCGTGCATGCCCAACGGTCAAGGTCCTGTTGAGCTGGCACGAGAGGTCCACGACGTGAAGCTGTCCCGTCCTCACCTGGGCGCCCTCTCCGCGCTCGCGGCGCTCACGGTCACCGCGGTCTCCGGGTACTCCCCCGTCCCCAGCGAGGCCGAGCCCGCCCCCTCGGCCACGGTCCCCGGGGTGGTGTCCCCGGCGACGCCGGGCACCGGCAAGCAGAAGCCGGTCCGGGTGGCGCCGGCGAAGAAGCGGCCCAACGTCTTGATGATCACCGTCGACGACATGAGCATCGACGACCTGCGCAGCATGCCCCGGGTGGCCCAGGCCCTGGCCGCGAAGGGCGCGACCATGACCAACACGATCGCCCCGACGCCGATCTGCGCGCCGTCCCGGGCCAGCATGCTCACCGGCCAGTACGCCCACAACCACGGCACGCTCGGCGTGAAGGGCGACCACGGCGGGTTCCGGACGCTCGAGGACACCGACACGCTTCCGGTGTGGCTGCGCCGTGCCGGCTACGACACGATGTTCGTCGGCAAGTACCTCAACGGGTACGGCGAGGGCGGCCGCAAGGCGCGCAAGTACGTGCCGCCGGGCTGGACCGACTGGCGCGGGAGCGTCGACCCCACGACGTACCGGTTCTTCAGCACCAAGCTGAACATCAACGGCCAAGTCCGCCGCTACCAGCGCTACAACACCGACCTGTTCGCCGCCCAGACCACCGACATGCTGCGCGCGCGGGAGCGCCGCGACAAGCCGTGGTACCTGTGGGTGAACTACGTGGCGCCGCACAACGGCGGTCCCCGCGACGCGGACGACCCGCTGTCCACCCATCCGGGCCATCCGCGGCAGATCGCCACGACCGTGCCGGCCCCGCGGCACCGTGACCTGTTCGACGGCGTCGAGATGCCGGCCAAGCCGAGCCGGTGGGAGGCCGACACCTCCGACAAGGTCGCCGACGGCACCGGGCGGGACTGGAACCCCACCAGCCGCAGCCTGCTCACCGAGGCCTGGCAGCAGCGCCAGGAGTCGCTGCGCGCGATCGACGAGGCGGTCGGCAAGCACGTGCGGGTGCTGCGCAGGACCGGTCAGCTGCGCCGGACCGTCATCATCTTCTCCTCCGACAACGGCTACCTGATGGGCGAGCACAACCTGACCGGGAAGCTGCGGCACTACCGCGAGTCCCTCCAGGTGCCGACCATCGTGCGCGGCCCGGGGGTGGTGCGTGGCGCCGCGGTCTCGACCCTGGTCTCGACCGCCGACTGGCCGGTCACGATCGCCGCGCTCGCCCGGGCGACGCCGGTGAAGCGGGTCCTCGACGGCGTCGACGTGTCGCGTTACTGGGGCAGCACCCGGGCGGTGCCCCGCGTCGTACCGATCGAGGCGTACTCCGAGGACAGCGGCACCCAGCGGACCTACTCCGGCGTGCGGTACGCGGACCGCTACACCTACGTCGCCCTCGATGCGGGCGAGGAGCTCTACGACCTCCGCGCCGATCCCTACGAGCTCGAGAACGTCGCCGAGGACCCCGAGTACGCCGCGGTCCTGGACCGCGTGCGCGCGTGGGACGCGAAGTTCCGTGACTGCCGGGGCGCCACCTGCCCGGTCACCCCAATCCGGTACGACGGCTGACCGCTCCCGCCTGAACCCCTCGCGGTCCGGTGCCGGAAACGCCTCCCGGGGTGACACTGGGTGGATGCGTGAGAGAAGCCAGCGCCGACCGCACTGGGTCTACGGCCAGGGCGAGGACCCCGACTACAGCTCGAGCCTGGCCAACGAGCGCACCTTCCTGGCCTGGATCCGCACTGCGCTGGCGCTGCTCGCCGCCGGGGTCGCCCTCGACGTGGTCGACCTGTCGCTCCCCGAGCGCGTGCAGAGCGCGCTCGCGTTGGTCCTGCTCGTCATCGCCCTGGCGAGCGCGCTGGTGGCCTGGGCGCGGTGGGGACTCGTCGAGCGCTCGATGCGCCGACGCCTGCCGATGCCGGCGATCGGGTTCGGCGCCCTGCTCGTGCTGACCATCGCGGGGATCTCCGCGATCCTGATCGTCGCCTGGCTGTGAGCGCCGGGTGAGCGACGGGGGCACTCGATGAGGACCCGCCCGTGAGCATGCCGCGGTCGCCCGACGGCCGCCCCGATCCCCCGGTGCCGAGCGACGAGCGCACGACGCTGGCCTGGGAGCGCACGGCGCTGGCCTTGTTCGGGGTGGTGGCCGCGATCGCGAAGCACACCTGGGCCGAGTTCGGGCCGGCGGCGCTGGTGCCGATCGTCCCGCTGGCGCTGGTCTCGGGCTGGGTGGTCGTCGAGGGCTGGCGGCGCTACGACGACGACCGCTACTACCGCGTCTACCGTGCGATCGGCGGGCCCACCTTCGTGCTGGCCGCCACGACCGCGCTGGCCGCGGGGCTCGAGGTGGCCCACGTGATCCTCAGGTGAGGAGCCGCCACACAGTGTGACCCGCGTTACCGTTGCTAGCGTGAACGAGCGGCAAGCTCCCAACCGCTCGGTTGGGACTCTCGGACTGACCTTTGTCGCAGTCGGCGGCGTGGTCGGCTCCGGAGTCCTGTTCGCGCCGCTCTTCGCCGCACAACAGGCCGGGCCCGCCGCCATCCTCGCCTGGCCGATCGCCGGCCTGATGCTCATCACGGTCGCGCTGGTCTATGCCGAGGTCTCGGCGATGCTGCCGGTCGTCGGCGGCCTCGGCCTGCTGCCCACCTTCAGCCACGGCCAGGGCGTCGGCGTCGCGACCGGCTGGGTGGCGTGGGTGGGCTACGTGACCGCCGCGCCGATCGAGACCCAGGCGATGCTCGAGTACGTCAGCAACGACCGGGCCTTCGACTGGCTGTTCGTCGCCGAGGCGTCCCACAACGGGCAGAGCGCGCTGAGCCTGCCGGGGATCGTGGCCGCCGCCGGCGTACTGGCCGTCTTCACGGCGCTCAACGCGTTCGGCGTCGCGCTGTTCACCCGGATCAACACCGCGCTGACCTGGGTGAAGCTCATCATCCCGATCGTGGTCGCCGCCGCGCTGCTCACCGAGTTCTCCTGGGACCCGGTGCGGGAGACCGGGTTCGCACCCGAGGGCATGACCGGGGTCCTCAGCGCGATCACCACGGGCGGGGTGGCCTTCGCCTTCCTCGGCTTCCGCCACGCCCTCGACCTCGCCGGGGAGACCCGCCGACCGCAGCGGACCATCCCGATCGCGCTGGTCGGGGGCCTCTTGATCTGTACCGTCCTCTTCACGATCCTCCAGCTCGGGTTCATCGGCGCGGTGGACCCCGCAGACCTCAACCGAGGCTGGGCAGGGCTCGACCAGGGCGGGGCCAACGGCCCGCTCGCCGCGATCCTCACCGGGCTGGGCATGACCATGCTCGCCAAGCTGGTCGTGGCCGACGCCGTGCTCGGCCCGTTCGGTGCCGGGCTGGTCTCCACCGCCTCCACCGGCCGACTGACCGTGGCGGTCGCCGAGAACGGCCTCTTCCCGCGCGCGGTGTCGGTGTTCTCGCGCCACGGCGTACCCATGCGGGCGATGGTGCTGAACCTCGTGGTCGGGCTGGTGCTGCTGATCGCGTTCCGCGACGGCTGGTCGGAGCTGTTGTCGTTCAACTCCGGCGCCATCGTGCTGTCGATGTGCCTGGGGCCGATCACCGTCGTCGCGCTGCGCCGCCAGGTCCCCGAGCGGTCGCGGCCCTTCCGGATCCCCGCGCTGGGGGTGCTCGCGCGGGTCGCCTTCATCGTGGTCAGCCTGATCATCTACTGGACCGGCTGGGACACGATGATCAAGCTGACCATCCCGATCGCCGTCGGCGCCGTGGTGCTGGGCTACCGCGTCGTGCGCGACCGCGGCCTGGTCGCCTCCCTGGACCTGCGCTCGCTCGCCTGGCTCGGCCCCTACTACGTCGGGCTGCTCGTGCTGTGCTTCGCCGGCCGGTACGGCGGCGGGCGCGACTGGCTCCCGAACGGCGTCGACATCGTCGTGGTCGCCGCGTTCGCGCTGGTGTTCTTCGAGTGGGGGCTGCGCTCGGCGCTGCCCCCTGCCGCCGCGGCCGCCGCGGTCGCGGAGGTGCCCGAGGTGCGGGTCTCCGACGCGGGCCAGCGTTGAGCGGGCGGGTGGTGGGTGCCGCGCGCCGCGCGCCGCGCGCCGCGCGCCCTGCGCCCGGACGATTGGTCACGAACGACACGGATCCGACCCGGATCGCTGTCGTTCGTGACCAATCGTGGAGCCTCCCGGCGCGACCCGCCCGCGACCACCAGCCTCAGGCGCCCTCGGCCGCGAGCGGCGGGCCGTAGAGCTGCTGGGCGCCCTCGCGGTCGAGGTCGGTGATCGCCAGCTCCGAGGTCCCCACCCCACCGCAGAAGTAGTGCATGACCGAGCGGGGGTCGTACTGCGTCAGGTCGACGGTGTCGGCGCTGTCCTCGTCGGGGCACTGCGGAGGTGCGCCGCTGCGGATGTGCTCGTGGCGGAAGCCGAGCACGTGGCCCAGCTCGTGGCGCAGGATGCCGACGGGGTCGAAGCGCAGCCCGGGCTCGAAGTAGCTGGGGTCGATCAGCAGCCGGCGCCGCTCCGGCGGGCTGGTCGGGAAGAACGCCGAGGCGAGGAACTGCCCCTGGGCGTCGACGAAGCGGACCGCGAAGACCAGGCCCGGGTCGAGGTCGACCAGCGGGGCCGAGGGGTCCGCGCCGTCGTGCTCGACCAGGTGGGCGAAGCGCACGCCGCACGCGGCCTCCCAGTCGGCGGTCGCCGCCGCCATATTGTCGCGCACGGCGTCGTACTGCTCGCGGGTGGGGAAGCTCGTCTCGAAGACGCAGTAGTGCAGCGAGGTGGGGTCCTCCCACCGCACCGCCCGCCCTCCCACCGAGATCCCGGTGAGCGCCGCGGAGGGCTCCAGCGGCACCGACGGCGCCGGGTCGGGTACGCCGGGGTCGCGCGCCGCCGCGCGACGCAGCGCGTAGAGGCGGAGCTCGTCGCGGTCGAGCAGCAGGTCGCCCTCCGCGACGACGTAGGAGCGCCCGTCGATGCTGAGCGTGACCGCGTGCCGGGCGCTGGCGAGCTCGCCGTACGCGCTCGTGCCCTCCGCCACCTCCACCAGCTCCGGCTGCTCGGCGAGCACCCGCGCGGCCAGGGTCTGCTCCGAGGTCGCCATGCCACCCCACCTCCGGTCCGAGCGCCGTGGGCGATGCTGGTCGAAGCGTAGGCTCGCGCCGAGGAGTCCGTCCATGGCAGAGCAGCCCCCGGTCCCGCCGGACCAGCAGCCCGACGCGCCGCTCACCCGGGCGCGCTCGTCGCCGGCGTACGTCGAGTGGCGCGACGCGCTGCCGTCCTTCGAGCTCGACGGCGAGCGGCTCTACCTGCCCACCGGCGACGTCCCCGTGGCCGAGCCGGAGCTGGCGCAGGACTGGCTGCGAAGCGACCGGGAGGACCCGCGCGACTGAGCCGACTCACGCGCCGCAGGCCCTCCACGTCAGTCGCCCGCGACGGGGTCGGTGCGGAGCTCCTCGACGTAGACCCGGAACTCCTCGAGCTCCTCGGGACAGTAGACCTGGATGATCAGCAGCTGACCCTGGAACACCCGGCTGTCCACGATGACCGGGCGCACACCGGGTCCGGTGGCGCCGTTCGTCAGCTGGGCGTGCAGGACCGCACGGACGAGGGCGCCGTTCGGGTTCTCGCAGGTGGCGCCCCCGTCGATGCCGAGCACCCGGACGATCTGCACGGTGTCGGGCGTGCGGGCACCCGCGGCGTCGAGCGCCGTGACGAGCTCCTCGGCCTTCGCCTCGGCCTCCCGGGACTCCTCCGCGGCCCGGAAGGTGAGGAGAGCGCCGATCAGCAGGGCACCGAGGAGGACGCAGACCGTGAGGTAGATCCACGACCGCTCGCGGCGGGACTGGTTCTCGACCGGTGCGCTCATGACGTGACCCCCTCGACCGGCTCGGGCTGCTTCCAGGAGGGCTTGCGGAAGCGGTAGAAGAGGAACGGCACGACCAGGCCGAGACCGAGAGCGCCGCCACCGACGATCAGGAGATAGACGCCGGAGCTGCCGGCGGCGAACTGCGACGGCGGGACGAACCCGACGAGCAGGGCGGCCAGGGAGGCTGCGAAGCCCACCCCGCACAGGCCGAGCAGCATCGGTGCCCGGTAGCCGCGCGCGTGGTCCGGTTGCTTGCGGCGCAGCTGGACCGCGGCGACGAACAACAACAGGTACATCATCAGGTAGACCTGCGTGGTGATCACCGAGAAGATCCAGTAGGCGCTGGAGACGTCGGGGATCAGCGCGTACGCCAGGCCGATCACCGTGGTGATCACGCCCTGGACGACCAGGATGTTCTGCTGGACGCCGTTCTTGTTGAGCCGCTGCAGGAACGGCGGCAGGTAGCCCTCCTGCCGGGAGATCAGCAGCAGCCCCTTGGACGGCCCGGCGAGCCAGGTCAGCATGCCGGCCAGTGAGGCGGTGACCAGCATGACCCCGACGATCGGTGTCAGCCACTGCCATCCGAAGTCGGCGAACACGGCGTCGAATGCCTGCATCACGCCCGCGGTGAGGGAGAGCTCCTCGGTCGGCACGATCCAGCTGATCGCGAGGGCGGGGAGGATGAAGATCGCCAGCACCAGACCCATGGCCAGGAACATCGATCGTGGGAACTCCTTGGCCGGGTTCTTCAGCGCCGAGACGTGCACGGCGTTCATCTCCATGCCGGAGTAGGAGAGGAAGTTGTTGACGATGAGGACCAGGCTGGAGAGCCCGGCCCACGCCGGCAGCAGGTGGCTGGAGTCCATCGGCGCCGCGGAGGTGTTGCCCTGTCCGAGGAACACGACGCCGAGCAGGACGAGCACGGTGCCCGGGACCAGCGTGCCGATGATCAGGCCGCCGCTGGCGAGCCCGGCGACGCCCTTGGTGCCCCGTGCGGAGATCCACACACCGGACCAGTACACGACGATGATGACCGCCGCGGTCCACACCCCGCTGCTGGCGAGCGCGGGATTGAACACGTAGGCCAAGGTGCTGGCGACGAACCCCAGGAGGCTCGGGTAGTAGAAGATCGTCATCGCGAACTGGCACCACACCGCCAAGAACCCCATGGGTTTCGAGATGCCTTCGGAGACCCAGTTGTAGACGCCTCCCTCCCAGCCCGACGCCAGCTCCGCGGACACCAGCGACGTCGGCAGCAGGAAGACGAGGGCCGGGAGCAGGTACAAGAAGATGCAGGCGAGCCCGTAGACCGCCATCGTGGGCGCCGCCCGGAGGCTGGCCACCGAGCTGGTGGTCATCAGCGCCAGGGCGATCCAGGAGATCCACTGCGTGGTGGCGGTGCGTGCCCGCGCAGCGGTCAGCGTCTCCTCGGCCGGGACGTCGGCGGCGCTCATGTCATCGCCCGGCGCCGTACGCACGTGCCCATCGCTACCTCCACCTGACCTCGGTCGCGTCCGTGGGTCGGGACCATCCATTCGAGTGTGGCTCGCCGCTCGCGACCGAGGCCACCCCCATCGGGTGATCTGGACGGCGGCGGTGGGGGGGGTCGGCGCGGGCCGGCTGCGCGCTCGTCGCCGGGTGAGGCGGCGCGGTCCGGGGTAGGACGTCCCCATGAGCCACGAGGGACCGGAGTCGCTGAAGCCCTACGACGCCTTCGATCTCGACCCCCGCACCAGAGGGATGCGCGGGCCGCGCTCCGCCCGCCGCCAACTGCTGAGCCGCGTCGAGCTGTTCTTCCTCTACCTGCGTCCCCGGGAGACGGTCCACTGGGTGACCCTGACCTGGGGGTTCAACCCGCTTGTCCTGGTGATCACTGACGCGGCGCTGATCACCGTGCCCGCCGACTTCACCCTGCCCCTCGAGCGGTACCCCGGGCCGCTGACCGTCCAGCGCGGACGGCGGTGGCTGACCGGGTGGCGGACCCGGATCCGCGACCACAACGGCCGGCTCCTGACCCTCACGGTCAAGGAGGAGGACCTGGCCGAGCTGGCGCGGCTCACCTGACGCGTCGCGCTCACACCACCCGCTGCAGCGCCTCCGGCGTCAGGTCGGCCAGCGTCGGGTAGCCGTCGACAGCCATGACCAGGTCGGTCTCGGCCAGCAGCGAGCGGAGCACGTGGACGGCGCCGGGCACGCCGCCGAGCGCGAGGCCGTAGACGTACGGCCGGCCGACGGCGACGGCCGTCGCGCCCAGCGCCAGCGCCTTGACCACGTCGGGGCCGGAGCGGACGCCGGAGTCGAAGATTACCGGCGCGCCGGCGGCCGCCTCGACGACGGCCGGGAGCCACTGGAGCGCCGACCCGCCGCCGTTGGCCTGCCGGCCACCGTGGTTGGAACAGTAGATGCCGTCGACCCCGTGGTCCAGCGCCCGCCGGGCGTCGTCGGGGTGGCAGATGCCCTTGAGCAGCAGCGGCAGGTCGGTCAGCGAGCGCAGCCAGGCCAGGTCGTCCCACGACAGCGGGTTGCCGAACGTGCCGGCCCAGGTGAAGACCACGGTGCCCGGCTCGGGGTCGGGGCCGGTCATCGCCTGGAACACCGGGTCGGAGGTGTAGTTGGCGAGCGCCTTGCCGCGCAGCTGCGGGAAGTTGCCGCTGGCCAGGTCGCGCGGGCGCCACCCCGGCACCCAGGTGTCGAGGGTGACCACGATGCCGTCGTACCCGGCCTGCTCGGCGCGCTTGACCAGGCTCGCGGCGAGGTCGCGGTCCTTGGGCGTGTAGAGCTGGAAGTACGACGGGGTGTCGCCGGTGTGCGGGGCGACGTCCTCGAGGGGGTCGTTCATCAGCGTCGAGGCGATCATCGGTACGCCGGTCTGCGCGGACGCCTGGGCGGCCGCGATGTCGCCGTGCCCGTCGGGCGTGCACAGGCCGATCACGCCGACCGGTGCCATCAGCAGCGGCGTCGGCAGCTTCTTGCCGAACAGCTCGATCGACAGGTCGCGCTCCGCGGAACGGGTGAGCATCCGCGGCACCAGCGCCCAGCGCTGGAACGCCTCGACGTTGCCGCGCTGGGTCGACTCGTCCCCGGCCCCGCCCGCGATGTAGCTGCGCAGCTCGGGCGGCAGCGCGGCGAGCGCGTCCCGCTCCAGGTCGGCGTAGTCGAACGGCATCCGCGGCAGCACGCCCTGGAGCGCCGCGAAGTAGAGCTCGATCTGGTAGTCCCCGTACGCCATGCCGCGGACCCTAGCGCCCACGAGCGGCCCGCGCCGCCTGTCGCCTCACTCCTCGCGCTCGAAGACGAAGACGCCGCTCGCGGTCGAGAGCACCAGGTGCTCCCCCACCGTCTCCACCCCGGCGACGTAGGTGCGCAGGTCGGCCTCGGTGGCCACCGCGGTGGCCCGCCCGGTCGTGGTGTCGATGCGATAGAGGTCGTCCGCCGCGGGTTGGAGCCGCGTGCCATCGCCCAGGTCGACGGCCGGCCGACCGCTGACATCGATCGTGTGCGGGTGGTCGAGCACGCGCCGGGTGGTCCACCGGGGAGCGCCGGTCGCGACATCCAGCCCCGCCAGCGCGGGCCGTCCGCAGGCGGTGACGACGAGCTCGCCCCAGAGCGCGGCGTCGCAGTGGTCCCCCGGCAGGCCGCGCGACCACACCTCCTCGCCGTCGGCGTCGATCGCCACCACCCGCGCCCGGGCGGAGGAGGGCTCGCCCGACCAGGTGCGGACCAGCGCGTAGACGCGGCCGGCCTCCGTGTCCGTGCCCACCACCTCGGCCTGCACGGCGTGACTCTTCGGGACCGCGCTGGGCCAGGTCCACGCCGGCTCGCCGGACTCCGTGTCGAGGGCAGTCAGGCCGACCACCTGCCCGGGCTGCAGGTTGGCGCCCCCCAGCAGGTCGCTGCGCCCGTAGGCGCTGGAGACCACGACCGGGCCGGCGTCGTCCAGCACGGCTTGCGGACCCCGGTGCTCGACGGCGCGGCGCCACCGCTCCTCGCCCGAGCGCGGGTCCAGACGGCTGAGCGCCAGCCCACCCTCGGGATCCTCGCGGGCGACCACCACGTCGCCCCCGGCCACCGACGTGCTGCCCAGGGCGGGGTCGAAGCCGGTCTCGGCGTCCTCGCCGATCTCGGTGCAGGCGACCCGCTCGCCCGAGCCGACGTCGTACGCCGCCAGCTGTGGTGCCCGGTCCGCGGGGATCCCCAGCGTGAGGAACAGGTCGCCGACCGGCCCGCCGCCCGCGCCGTACTCGCGCACCCCGACGCCCCACCGGGCCGCGCCGGTCGCGACGTCGGTGAGCACGACCTGGCCGTCGTACTCGCCGTCGAGGAGCCCGCTGCCGGAGGCCAGGTAGGCGGTGTCGGCGTCGACCGCCCCGACCGACGGGCGGCTCATCGAGCCCTCGAAGGCCCGGCCGGCCACCAAGGACCCGAACGGCGCCGGAAGCGCCTCGAGGGCTCCGAGCAGAGCGGGATCGGCACCGGAGATCGCGGCCCCAGGCTGCAGCACCTGGCCGATGTCTCCCGCGTCGAGCGTCTCCACGCCGGCACCGCAGCGGTGCCGCCACCGGTCCTGGCCGACGTAGACCAGGGCCGCCAGGAGCACGACCGCGACCGCCAGAAGCGGCTTCCAGTGGCGACGGATCATCACGGGGCGCACCCTGCCTCGCGGGGGCGGCCGGTAAACCCGGCCGAGCGCTACGCCGGGTCGGAGGGTCGGCGGCGCAGGCGGGGCCGCGGCAGGGCGGCCGTCACCCGCTGCCGCGCCCGTCGTACGGCGTCCCGGACGCGCCGGACCGGCGTGAGGACCAGCGCGCGCAGCCACCTGACGGGCGCCGCGAACAGGCGGGCGAAGAACCGGCCGACGGCACGCGCCGCCGCCCCCGCCCACCGCAGCGGCGCCAGGCACACCGCGCGGAGGGCCTGCAGGACGGGCCGGAGCGCCGCGACCAGCCACCGACGCGCAGCGGCCCACGCGGCCGCGACCCACTGGAACGGTCGGAGCAGCAGCCGCCCGAGCGCGCGGAACGCCGCGGCCAGCCACCGCCACGGGGCGAGCAGCACCCGCTCGACCAGGCGGAGGACGGCAGTGCCCCACTTCGCGAGGAGCTCGACCAACGGGCGCAGCGCGTCGCCCACCGCCTTCAACAACCGCGCGAGCGGCCGGAACAGCCAGGACACCGCGCGCCCCAGCGCGGTGAACACCCGCGCCACAGCCCCGGCGATCGCGGCCACCACGCGGCGTACGCCACGGCCCACCCAGCGCAGCAGGTCCCACGCCCAGACGAAGGGCAGCAACGGCAGGCCGAGGACGACCTCGAGGCGCGAGGAACGCTGGTCACGGTGGGCATGCATGCCGGCGAGTGTGCCCCACCGCGCCTCCGATCAGTCCCGGACTAGAACAGGTCGCCCCGTTCGGCGATCAGGTCCTGCACGACCCGCAGCTCGTCGGCGGGGGTCTGGTGGTCGAGATCGGCCAGTCGGGCGTAGATGCTCCGCCACCACTGGGTGATCGCGGCGCTCAGCTGGAGGTCGGCTGGCACGCGCAGGAACCAGTCTCGGGCGCCGGGCCTCGGCGGGATGCCGGCCTCGGACAGGAACTCGTTGACGTCCTCGTCCAGCTCCGCCTGCTCCTCCGGCGTCAGGGCCTGCGCCGAGACCTCGACGCTGCCGTCCGCCTTGGTGCAGGTGACCCGGACGAGCCGTGGCTCGGTGATCGGGACGCAGACCGCCCGGTGCCGCAGCAACCACAGGACCAGGAGGCCGAGACCGAAGCCGTCGACCTCCTGCCAGGACTCACCCGGTCCTGCCGACCCGGGCGCCGAGGCGAGGACCGGCACCTCCTCCCAGGTGCCTGACTGCTGGGCTGTCTGAGATGTCATCCCCTGCCTCTCGCTCAGTGCCTCGTCTCGTACCTGTTCAGGACCACCCCGCCGGGAAACGTCCGGGTCTCCACCAGGTCCAGGTCCACCCAGCTGTCCAGGCCGGTGAAGAACGGCGTGCCGCCGCCCACCAGGACCGGATGGGTGACGATCGCGTACTCGTCGATCAGCCCGGAGCGCATGGCCGCGCCGGCGAGGGTCGGGCCGGCCACCCTCATCGGCTCGCCGTCCTCGGCCTTGAGCCGGGCGATCTCTGCGACCGCGTCACCGGTGAACAGGCGGGTGTTCCAGTCGACCTTGTCGATGGTCGAGGAGAAGACCACCTTCGGCGTGTCCCGCCAGTTCCGCGCGAACTCGATCTGCGCCGGGGTGGCATCGGGCTGCTGGTCGCCGGTCGGCCAGTAGGAGCTCATGGCCTCCCACAGCTTGCGCCCGTACAGCGACAGGCCGCTCGCCTGCTCCTCCTCGAGCCAGAACTGGAACAGCTCGTCGCTCGGCTCGCTCCACCCGATGTCGTCGCCGGGCGCCGCGACGTAGCCGTCCAGTGTCAGGTTCATGCCGTAGATCAGCTTCCGCATCTGCCACGCCCTCCGTCAGTCGGTCTGGGAAGTCTTGGACCGGTTCAGCGTGCGAAAACGATCGGTGCAGAAAGGAACGGCACCTGGTGGGCGCGCCACACCGCCGCCGACGGAACGGCAGCCCCGCCTAGTCGGTGCCGGGGGCCTCGATCGCCTGAGCGAACTACACCGGAGTTGTCCAGAGGGTCTGCCCGTTCACATCCCTGATCCCCCGGGTCCCTGGGGATCAGTACGCCGGGGTCAGCGCACGCGCAGGGCCCCGCGGCTCGTCGACGTGAGCCCGGTGTCCACGTCCGCGAACCGTGCGGTGATGCGGTAGACGCCGCGCTTGTGCAGCCGCTTCGTCCTGAAGGTCTGCGTGGCCCCGCTGCCGTCCATCGTGACGACGGCACGCTTGACGTGCTTCCCGCCGGGACCCTTGATCCGCAGGGTGAGGGTGCCGACCGCGCCCTTTCCCTTCGACTGCACCCGCACCCGCACGGTCGCGCGCGTCCCCTGCTTCTGCGCAGCGCGCACGCCGATGCTCAGCCGCTGGGGGAAGCACTCGACGATGACGCCGTCCGGCGGGACCTCGGGCTCGCCCGCGCCGTCGGCGGCCGCCGCGGGGGCGAGCGTGGCGGCGTACAGCGCGGCGATCATGACGGACACCGCCATGGCGTTCCTCGAGATCTTCATCGGCGCATCCCCCGTGTGCGTGGTCCCGCGGCGCCGTGGCGACAGGACGAGCGAACTGCGGAGTCGTACGCCGCAGGCCGGCGAGTCTAGGGCAGGCGGGGACACCTCAGGCGCGCGCCAGTCCCCGACCCTCGAGGCGGTGGATGTCCGGCAGCCGGCGGCGCAGCACCATGTGCACCATGACCAGGGCGGAGGTCAGCGCCGCGTAGACGCACCACAGCGACGCGAACGCCTCGACGTAGACGATGGCGACGACCGTGAGCCCGACGAGGTTGAGCAACCCGAAGGCGACGATCGAGGGGTAGTCCGACAGCACCGACGGGCCGATCACCGCCACGATGTACAGCACTGCCCACATCGGCCCGTACGTCAGGTCGACGTTGTAGATCAAGGCGTGCGGCTCCTCTGTGACCACGAGCGGGCCGTCGAGGACCGCCCAGAGCAGGTACGCCGCGACCACCGCGCCGAGCACCACGAACGGCGCCACCCGCTGGCGCCGGCCCACCGGCTCGAGCAGCAGCACCGCGAGCGGCACGAAGATCGGGAGGACCGGGAAGGCGAAGAGGACGTAGATCATCGCGGCGGCGTGCTGGACCCCGGCCGAGACGTAGTCGGACGCACCGTGCCAGACAAGGGCCTCGGTCAGCTGGTGGAGCGCGAAGAGCAGCGGCAGCGACGCGAACGGCAACTCCCGGGCCGTGCGCACCTCGCGCAGGCAGATCGCGGCGACCGGGAGCAGGACGACCCCGGCGGTCACATCGGCGCTCATCGAGAAGCACACGCTCGAGCGGTACCCCAGCCCGACGGACCAAACGTCTGCGGCCGGAGACGCGCGCCCGGATCAACCTCGTCGTCGGCCCGGCGGCGCGTCACGCCGGCTCGACGCGCCTCTTCCCGCCTGCCGCGACCATGTCGTCCGGGTCGTCCGGTACCTCGCCGACGGCATCGGCGACGCCCCGGGCGACCACGGCGGTCGCGCCGAAGACCTCGTCGCCTGCGGGGGTCGACATCAGGTAGCGGGCCCCGATGGTCTCTCCGGTCGACGGGTCGATGAGGAGGACGGTGCGGGTGAGGAAGACGTCCTCGGTGCGGGTGATGCCGATCCCCGGGCGGCCGAGGAGGTCGCGGGCGTCGTCGTCCACCTCCACGCCCGGGATCCGCGTCAGCGCGCGGTAGAGCGCTGCTGTCGTGTCCGGCGGCGCGAGCCCCTCGCTGACGAGGTCGACGATTGCGTCGAACAGCACCTGGTCGGTGCTGCGCGCGTCGTCCCAGGTCGGGAGCTGCGAGGCCAGCTCGTCGAGGAGGGCGTCGGGGTCGCTCGGCAGCGAGGCGAGGTAGGCGTAGGTCGGACGACGGATGCTCGCGGGTGAGCCGGTGCCGCCCCAGAGCGGCCAGTCCTGGCCGAACTCACGGATCAGGCCCTGGTCGCTGATGGAGCCGGGCTCCTGGCTGAGCCAGATCTCGCGGGTGTGCCGGTCGCCGAGGTCGACCCCGCCGCCGTAAGCGCCCTCGTTGGTGAGCGCGACGCTGCGCACGTAGACGAACTGGTCGGCGGTCGGCGCGAGCACGTCGGTCTGGGCGAGACGGCGCGAGGCCGCCTCGAGAACGTTGACGGCGGGACCCGACGCGACGATCGGTCGCGCAGCCTCGACCGGCGGGGAGGACGGCGTCCCGGCGACGACCAGGACCAGCGCGGCGACGGCGCCGAGGCAGGCCACGACCAACCCCGGTACCGCGACGGTCGCGACGCGGTCGCGACGTACGACCGCGCGCCGCTCGGCGCGGATCTCCGCCCGCAGGTTCTGGCGCAGGGAGTGCTCGATGCGGGCGCGCTCGGCGGCGGTCGGCGCTCCGGCGGGCGGGGGCGGGAGCAGGTCGGCGTCGTTCATCGGGGGCCTCGGTTCGTGGAGTGCGGGTGCGCGGGAGCGGACGGGGCGGTTTCCGCCACGTCGGTATCGGCCACGAGGACGCGGAGCCTCTCCCGGGCGCGATTGAGCCGCGAGCGCACCGTCCCGACCGGGATGCCGAGCGCGTCGGCCGCTTCCTGGTAGGAGAGCTCGGACCAGACGCAGAGACTGACCACCTCCAGCTCACGGCGGGTCAGCGCGTCCAGCGCCGTGCGGGTGCGCTCGAGTCGCCGCGCGTCGTCGAGCCGGCCCGCGGTCTCGTCGGCGAAGTCGGCGACGACCCCGGGACGGGCCCGGTCGGAGCCGAGGAAGGCGAGCCGTCGGCGCCGCCCCCGGGTCACGTTCATGGCTTGATGGGTGGCGATGGCCAGCAACCACCCCCGCAGCGGAAGGTGGCTCGGCTCGACGTCACCGCGGCGGCGCCACGCAACGAGGAAGGTCTCGGAGGTGACGTCCTCGGCCGACGCCCGGCTCCCGGTCAGCCGGAGCGCCGCCGCGAAGACCTCGTCGCTGTGGGCGACGAAGAGCTGCGCGAACACGTCGTGGTCCCCGGCCCGCAACAAGGCCCGTTGCTGGCGCCAGGACAGGTCGGCCATGTCAGAGGAGCGCTCGGTTCGGTGCGGGGGCGGTGGACTCACACTAGGTAATGTCCGCGGCGGCGCCCGGGTTCGGTTTCTCCCCGCGCGGATCAGCGTGATGCTCGCACGACGTATCCGCGCGTGCGTGCAGCAGGCCCGCGGCGGGTGTCGGGGTCAGCTGGTGGCCTCGGCTTCTGCCTTGATCTTGGCGAACAGCTCGGCGCCCTTGATCGGCTCACGGGAGGCGAGGTCGACGACGACGGCCGCGTCGCTCTCGTCGCACGAGTACGCCGCGTCGAGATCCGGGTTCACCCCGAACACGATCTTGCCCGTCTTCGCGTCCGCGTCGACGTCGCGCAGGCCGAACCAAGCCGGGTCGGGGGCCCCCAGGGCGACGCAGAGCCCACTGATGGGGTCCTTGGGATCGATCTTCTCCGCCACCGTCCGCTCGATGGAGCTCCACTCCCTGGCCCACGCGGTCATCGTGTCCGCCGAGACCGTCACGGCTTCCTCCGACGCCGGGGCGTCCGAGGAGGTCGGGTCGCCAGCGGGGGGCGCGGCGGACTCCGTGGGCTCGGTGGACTCCGTGGTCTGTGCGGTCAGGCGGTCCGCCTTCGAGGTGTCAGGCTCCTCGGCTCCGCTGCAGCTGGTGAGCGGCAGCGCGGCGACGAGCACGAGCGGGGCGAGACGGGACGTCCTACGCAT
The DNA here is from genome assembly GCF_009557055.1 of Nocardioides sp. dk884. Classification (NCBI taxonomy): domain Bacteria; kingdom Bacillati; phylum Actinomycetota; class Actinomycetes; order Propionibacteriales; family Nocardioidaceae; genus Nocardioides; species Nocardioides sp. dk884. Next base: position 3,855,548 of record NZ_CP045649.1, read on the forward strand.
GAGGTGCTCCTTGTGAACGGCCCTGAGCCAGCCGCATCCGGTGTCCCAGGCCGCGTCGTACTTGTGCGGTGCGGCGGTCGAGCTCAGCCAACCATGCCCCAGCGGCTCGAGGAAGGCTGCTGGACCGACCGGTGACATCTGATCTGTGGTGCCTGAGGTGGTGCTGGGACACACGAGCTAGCGGACCTTCGCTGGGCGCCAGCCTCCCTTTTTCGGAGGCCTGAAGTCACGTTTCTCTGACGCGAGCTGCTGCTGGAAGTCCACCAGCTGCCAGCCCGCTGATCCGTGGGCGACCGTCAGGAGGTTGCTGCTCCAGAAGTAGAACGGTTCACCGTCGACGTTGAGTCTCGGTGACGCGACGAGTTCGATGAGATGCACGACGAAGGTGTTGTCTTGCTCCCCCGATGCCTGCGACCTCACCCATGCCGTCTCACCCGGTGCCGTCCTGTTGCCGGGCCAGCGTCTCGCATCCGAGATGATCCGAGCGGCCAGCTCCGGCAGGTCCGTGGCGAGGTACTGCTCGAACAGCTCCGGCCCGGTGCCCTCCGTCTGATCCTCCATGGCGTGGCTCAGCGTGAGGGCGAAGACTTCGGCGCCGTACCGGTCGAACGGGCCCTGCGAAGCCTCGGCGAGTTCATCGGCGGTCGGTTCGGCCGGCACTGGTTTCGAGTGGGAGGGGCCGCTGGGCGCGTCACTGGTGGGTGCGGCAAAGGGCCGATCGTCCTCGACCACTGGCTCGAGGGCCTTCTCGGAAAGCTCGCTGATGCTCGCGCCCTCCCGGTTGTTCGCCGGCTCCTGGCTGTCACCATCACCGGTGCACGCCGTGGTCGCCAGGGTGGTCGCCCAGACCGCCAGCCACCAGGCAACACGTCGGGCTCGCACGTCGCTCCACCTCCTCGGCCGATGACCCGGTCGCATACGCGCTGATCATGGCACCGACCCTCGTCTGAGGCGCTGGTGGAGAACCTCTTGTCATCGAACATGCGTTCGAGTAGTATGAGGCATGGCCGACTCCGAGCTCTCCGGCTGCGACACCCCAGCCGCCGTGCTGGCGTTCGCACAGCGCCGTCGGGTTGCGGCCCAGCGGGCGGAGATCGACGTCCTGGAAGCGGCCCTGGTGTGGGCGACGATGCATCCGGAGGAGTCGGTCTCGACAGGCTCGACCAACGGTTCCCAAGGACCGGTGTTTGGCGAGATGGCCGTTCCACTCGCGGGTGAGGGGACGCCGCTGGTCGCGGAGTTCGCGCCGATGGAGTTCGGCGCCGCGCTGGGGCTGTCGACCGATTCCGCGCGGACCCTGGTCGGAGATGCCCTCGAGTTGGCCCACCGGCTCAAGCGGACGTGGAAGCTGGTCCGGGCCGGTGAGGTGCCGCTATGGAAGGCGCGGCGCCTGGCGCAGCTGACCGCCACCCTTCCGGTCGAGGGCGCCGACTTCGTGGACCGCCAGCTCGCTGGCTTCGTGGGGAAGATCAGCTGGGCCGGGATCGAGCGGCTCGTCGACCAGGCCCGCGTCGCGTTCGACCCGGAGGGTGCGGAGAAGGAGCGCCGCGCGGCTGCCGACGGCCGCCGGTTCGACGTCCGCACCGACGAGGCCAACCACCACGGCATCGTCCACGTCGAGGGAGTCCTTGACCTCGCCGATGGACTCGACCTCGACACCGCGATTCGCCAGGGCGCGGAGGAACTGGCCGCGCTCGGTTCCACCGAGTCGTTGGACGTACGCCGCTCGATGGCGGCCGGCGAGCTCGCCCGACGGCAGCTCGCCTTCGACCTGCGCGCCGAGGCCGGCAGCGCTGGTGAGGCCGCAGCCTCAGTGGTGAAGCCGCGGCAGGTCGTCATCCACGTTCATCTCTCCCACGCCGCGATCGGTCGCGACGAGGCCGGCTTCGCCAAGGTCGAGGAGACCCGGTCCATCGTCTCCACCGACCAGGTCCGCGACTGGTGCAACAGCCCGGAAGCGCAGGTCGTGATCAAGCCGGTCATCGACCTCGAGGCCCACCACCACACCGACACCTACGCGGTCCCCGGCAAACTGGCCGAGCAGACCAAGCTCGCCCAACCGGTGTGCGCGTTCCCGTGGTGCGAACGCCCCGCCCGGCGCTGCGACACCGACCACGTCACCGCCCACGGTGACGGCGGCGCGACCTGCAGCTGCAATCTTGCGCCGCTGTGCCGGCGACACCATCGGGCCAAGACCCACACAACCTGGACCTATGACAAGACCGACGCGGCGACGTACCTCTGGCGATCCCCGCACGGGCTCCACCTGATCAAGGACCACAGCACCACGAGCCTCGTCACCGCGCACCCGCCGGACGAGTAGATCCACCGCGCCGGACCCCGTCAGCACCCAGTCGGCGGGGCCACACCCGTGCGTGAGTCTCGACAAGCTCGACCAACGGCAAGCTCACCCAGCACCGGCGGGGTGAGGTCAGGAGTCGAGGCTCTCGCGCAGGTCGCGGGTGACGGCGTTGAGGATGGACGCCAGGCGACGCGCCGAGCAGGACGGCCTCCCCGCGCTGCGCACCCTCCGATCCCCGTGACAACGGACCCCGAGCGGGGACGGTCCGAGCGGAGCCGTCGCCCCCACCACCGGCCCCGGTGGTTCGCGCAGGGCATACTCGGGCCTGGATCGCGTGAGCGAACTACACCGGAGTTATCCAGAGGGTTTACCTGGTTAAATCCCTGATCCCCCGGGCCCCTAGCTCAATTGGCAGAGCAGGAGACTTTTAATCTCTTGGTTGTGGGTTCGAGTCCCACGGGGCCTACCGAAGACTCGCGCACCTCACGCGGGAGCGGCGATCCGTCGCGTCGGTGCGCCGCCTAGCATCGAGCCATGCGTCAGCGCCTGGCTCCTCTGCTCCTCCCCGCCCTCCTGACCGGCACCCTGGCTGCTGTCCTGGTCGGCTGCGGCTCCGACTCCGAGGACCAGGCGCCCACGGTCCCGGTCAGCGACAGCGCGACCGCGACGCCGACGAGCCCCGCCCCCGGCACGCCGTCGGTGAGCCCCAGCGAGAGCCCGAGCACGACCACCTCCACCTCCGCGTCCGCGACCCCGACCGAGCCCACCGCTCCGGCCACCCCGAGCACCAGCGCGCCCGCCACCTCCGCCCCCGCGACCACCGCGCCCGTGGCCACGCCGACGGCGCCCGCGGCGCAGCCTCCGGCGGTGGACACCGACCTCCGGGTGGCCGTCACGGCGTACCACGTGGCGTTCACGACCGGCGACGCACCGGCGGCGTTCGAGCTGCTGAGCGAGCGCTGCAAGGACACCGTCGACATGGGCGCCTTCGGTGAGGAGTCGCTCGCCCAGGCCGCCAAGCACGGCACCACCCCCCGCCTCACGTCGTACGACGCCGAGAGCGGGAGCGACCGCGCGAGCGTGACGGCGAGCTTCCGTGGCCCTCGGATCACCCTGGCCGCGGAGCCCTGGGTGCGCGAGCTGGGAGCCTGGCACCGCGACGTCTGCTGAGTCCGGCGAATCCCGGGTTTGTCCACGTAGTGCGAGTTCCGCGCATTAAAGCGCGCACAGCGGCAAGGATGACCCGGTGACCGTCTACGTCTACGACTTCGCGCAGGGAAACAAGGACCAGAAGGACCTTCTGGGAGGCAAGGGAGCCAACCTCGCCGAGATGACCAACCTGGGGCTACCCGTGCCACCAGGTTTCACCATCTCCACCGACGCCTGCCGCGCCTACCTGACCGCGGGGACCGAGCCGACCGAGCTCGCCGAGCAGGTGAGCGCGCGGTTGTCGGCGCTCGAGGAGACGATGGGACGCCGCCTCGGCGACGCCGCAGACCCGCTCCTGGTCTCGGTGCGCTCCGGCGCGAAGTTCTCGATGCCCGGGATGATGGAGACCGTCCTCAACATCGGCCTCAACGACGAGTCCGTCCATGGTCTAGCCCGGCTCAGCGGTGACGAGCGGTTCGCCCTGGACTCCTACCGCCGTCTGCTGTCGATGTTCGGCAGCACCGTCCTGCACATCGACTCCGAGCACTTCTCCCGTGCCCTCGACGCCGCGAAGTCGGCCCGTGGCACGACCGCCGACCTCGACCTCGACGCCGAGGACCTGCGCGCGCTCGTGGAGACGTTCAAGCAGATCATCCGCGACCAGGCCGGCCGCGAGTTCCCGCAGGACGCCCGCGAGCAGCTCGACCTCGCCGTCCGCGCGGTCTTCAACTCCTGGAACACCGACCGCGCCCGGCTCTACCGCCGCCGCGAGCGGATCCCCGAGGACCTCGGCACCGCCGTCAACGTGCAGACCATGGTGTTCGGCAACTTCGGCATGGACTCCGGCTCCGGCGTCGCCTTCACCCGCGACCCCGCGTCGGGCAACCAGGGCGTCTACGGCGACTACCTGCAGAACGCCCAGGGCGAGGACGTCGTCGCCGGCATCCGCAACACCGTGTCCCTGGCCGACTTCGAGCAGCTCGACAAGACGTCGTACGACGACCTGATCGCGATCATGGCGCAGCTGGAGAACCACTACCGCGACATGTGCGACATCGAGTTCACCGTCGAGCGCGGCAAGCTGTGGATGCTGCAGACCCGCGTCGGCAAGCGCACCCCGGGCGCGGCATTCCGCATCTCGCGGCACATGCGCGACGAGGGCCTCATCGAGGCCGACGAGCAGCTCAGCCGGGTGACCGGACCGCAGCTGGCCAGCCTGATGTTCCCCCGCTTCGACGCCTCCGCCGACAAGGTCCTGCTGGCCACCGGCATGAACGCCTCGCCCGGCGCTGCCGTCGGCAAGGTCGTCTTCGACTCCCCCACCGCCGTCGCGTGGGTCGAGCGCGGCGAGGACGTCATCCTGGTCCGCAAGGAGACCAACCCCTCCGACCTGGCCGGCATGGTCGCCGCCCAGGGCATCCTGACCAGCCGCGGCGGCAAGACCAGCCACGCCGCGGTCGTCGCCCGCGGCATGGGCCGCACCTGCGTGTGCGGCGCCGAGGCCCTCGACGTCGACGTCGAGGCCAAGGTCGCCCGGGTGCGCGGCGGCGGCGAGTTGCGCGAGGGCGACGTCATCTCCATCGACGGCGCCACCGGCGAGGTCTTCGCCGGCGCGGTGCCGGTCTCCCCCTCCGACGTGGTGCGCTACTTCGAGGGCGAGGACGTCGACGCCGACGTCGTGCTGGCGGTCGATGAGGTCATGACCCACGCCGACTCCCGGCGCCGCATGAAGGTCCGCGCCAACGCCGACACCGCCGAGGACGCCGCCCGCGCCCGCCGCTTCGGCGCCGAAGGCATCGGCCTGTGCCGCACCGAGCACATGTTCCTCGGTGACCGAAGCGAGCTCGTCGAGCACCTCATCGTCGCCGAGGACGCCGCCGGGCAGGAGGCCGCGCTCGACGCGCTGTTGCCGCTCCAGCGGGCCGACTTCGCCGGCATCCTCGAGGCGATGGACGGCCTGCCGGTCACCATCCGCCTCATCGACCCGCCGCTGCACGAGTTCCTGCCCGACTACACCGAGCTTTCGGTCAAGGTGGCGCTCGCCGAGGCCGCCGGCGGCGCCGACGAGCGCGACGTACGACTCCTCGACCACGTACGCCGCCTGCACGAGCAGAACCCGATGCTCGGCCTGCGCGGCGTACGACTGGGCATCCAGATCCCCGGCCTGTTCGTGATGCAGGCCCGGGCGATCCTCGAGGCCGCCGCGGACCGCATCGAGGCCGGCGGAACCCCGCTGCCCGAGATCATGGTCCCGCTGGTGGCCAGCGTGCGCGAGCTCGACGTGGTCAAGCGCGACATCCTCGCGGTCGCCGAAGAGGTCCAGGCCTCCCGCGGCGTCGAGATCGACGTCAAGGTCGGCACCATGATCGAGCTGCCGCGCGCGGCGTTCCTCGCCGACCGGATCGCGGCCTCGGCGGAGTTCTTCTCCTTCGGCACCAACGACCTGACCCAGATGGCGTGGGGCTTCTCGCGCGACGACGTGGAAGCGGCGTTCTTCTCGAAGTACTTCGAGCACGGCATCTTCGACGTCTCGCCGTTCGAGTCGCTGGACCAGCGCGGCGTCGGCGGCATGGTCGAGATGGGCACCCAGAAGGGCCGGGCCACCAAGCCCGACCTCAAGGTCGGCGTCTGCGGCGAGCACGGCGGCGACCCGGTCTCGATCCACTTCTTCGAGTCCGTCGGGCTGGACTACGTGTCCTGCTCGCCGTTCCGGGTGCCGATCGCCCGCCTCGAGGCCGCCCGCGCGGTCCTCGGCACCGACGCCTGAGCCTTCCGCACCACCTGCGCGCCCCCGGTCACCGACCGGGGGCGCGTTGTCGTGCGCCATTGGTGCCGACTCGGCGCGCCATTGGCGCCGACTCGCGCAACCATTGGCGCCGACTCGGCGGGGAAGGTGAAGCAACGGCGGCCCGGGCGGGGGCCTCCCTCAAGGCTGCGGTGGGAGCGTGCTCGACCACCGCTCCCCGCACACGGGCCGCCGTACCTCCTCCCGAGGCTCCCTCAAGCCCAGGAGGAGGAGTCGTTGTCAGCGCAGGATCTGGCCGTCCTCCTCGAGCACCAGCCCGGGCACCAGGTCGTCGACGGGCCCGTCGGGGATCACCTCGACCGGCGCCTCGGAGAGCCGCAGCAGGGACCGCGCGACATTGCCCAGCGGCCAGATCCGTGCGGCGTCACGGCGCCGGCGCAGCACGACGACCACGTCGACGGCCGCGCTGTGCCGCACCAGCACCTCCGCGGGGGTGCCGTGCTCGGCGTGCATCTCGATGTGGACGTCGGGGTACTCCGCGCGCCACGGGGCGAGCAGCGAGGTCAGCATCCGCAGCCCCTCGTCACGCCACTCCTCGGGACGGACCCGCTGGGCGATCAGGTCGGAGTAGGCGTCCGGCATCCGCCAGGCGTGCACCACGACCAGCGTCGCGCCGCGCTCCCGCGCGAACTCGAAGGCCCGCGAGAGCAGGTGCGGCGAGACGGCGGGACGCTTCACGCCGAGCAGCACCCGACCGTGCCCCGCGGCCCCGGTCCAGTCCTCGGGGACGACCACCGCGCGGACCGGTGCGCGGGCCGCGACCGCTGCGGTGGTGGCGCCGGCGACCATGCGGTCCACGCCGGTGCGGGTCTCGCGACCCAGCACCAGGAGGTGTGCGGTGCCCGTGCCGCGCAACAGGCCGGTCACCCGCGACCCGGTCTCGTGAGCAGTCTCGATGAGCAGGTCCGGCTGGCGCTCGAGCGCCTCGCTGCGTGCCGCGGCGAGGACCTCCTCCGCCGCGCCCCGCAGGTCCGTGAGCGTCAGCGGCAGCGGCGCCATCGGGACGTAGGAGGGGCTCACGTGCACCAGGCGCAGCACCGATCCCTCGCGAGCGGCCACGTCCGCGGCGTACCGGATCGCGCCGACGCTGCGCGCGGTGCCGTCGACGCCGACCGCGACGACCTCCGCCGTGGGGTCGGTGCGGTGCTCGGACCTGTCCTCGGGGGACATCGCTGCTCCTGTGCTGTGCGGGCGGGACACTGCGATCCTCGCCGCGCCCGACCCGAGGGCCACAGGGTCCAACGTCCCGGATGCGCCGGGACGGGGGTCCGTCGGGGCCGCTCCGGGCTGCGGAGGCGCTCAGCAGCGGGCCGGCACGATCCAGGTCAGCGTGGTGCCCTCGCCGGGGGCGCTGCGCACCTCGCAGCGACCGCCCAGCTCCTCCGCGCGACGACGCATGTTGCCCAGCCCGCTCTCGCGTACGTCGGGGGGCAGCCCGCGACCGTCGTCGGCGACCCGCAGGACGATGTCGGCGCCGGCGGCCAGGCTGACCTCCACGCCCTGGGCCTCGGCGTGCCGGCTGGCGTTGGACAGCGCCTCGCCGAGCACCGCCAGCAGGTGCGGGGCGACGTCCTCGGAGACCAGCGTGCGCACCGGTCCGGTGAAGCGCAGCACCGGGCGGAACTTCAAGGTGCCGGCGGCCCGGTCGACCATGCGGGTCACCTCGGCCTGGATGTCGGAGGCGTGCTCCATCGCGCCGAGGGCGAAGATCGAGCGACGGATGTCCTTGATCGTGGCGTCGAGCTCGTCGACGCTGCCCTCCAGCCGCGCGGCCAGCTCGGGGTTGTCGGAGGTCTTGGCGGTGCTCTGCAGCGTCAGCCCGACCGCGAAGAGCCGCTGGATGACCAGGTCGTGCAGGTCGCGGGCGATCCGGTCGCGGTCCTCGAACAGCGCCAGACGCTGCTGGTCGGAGTGGGCGCGCGCGACCTGGAGGGCCAGCGCGGCGTGCTCGGCGAAGCTCGCCGGCAGCTGCGGGTCGATCTCGTGGTGCAGGGCCGCGTTCTCGAGGGTCCAGGCGAGACCCAGGGCGCCTTCCACCCCGTCGGGGGTGCGCAGCGGGACGATGACCGCCGGGCCCTGCGCGCCGTCGTCCAGGGAGAGCCGGTCGAGGGAGAGCGCCGTACCCGTGCGGACGACGGTGCGGGTGTGCTCGGCGGCCGCCGCGGCCTGGGTGCCGGGCTCGGTGCCCGCGGCACGGGCCACCACCTGGAGCAACAGGTCGTCCTCGTCGGAGCCGGTCACGATCCACGACAGGTCGGCCTCGGCGACCTCGCGGGCCCGGTCGGCGACCGCCTGGAGCGCGTCGAGCCCGTGCACCGAGCCGGCCAGCAGCCCGGTGATCTCGGCGGTCGCCGCGAGCCAGCGCTCGCGGCGCGCCGCCTCCTCATAGAGCCGCGCGTTCTCGATCGCGACACCCGCGGCGGCGGCCAGCGCGACCACGACCTCCTCGTCGCCCTCGGTGAAGTCGCCGCCGTCGGCCTTCTCGGTGAGGTAGAGGTTGCCGAAGACCTTGTCGCGGATCCGCACCGGGACCCCCAGCAGCGAGCGCATCGGCGGGTGGTGCGTCGGGAAGCCGTACGACTCGGGGTGCGCGGCGATGTCGTGCAGGCGCAGCGGCTCGGGGCGGTCGATGATCAGGCCGAGCAGTCCGTGGCCGTCCGGCAGCGCGCCGATCTTGGTGACCGTCTCCTCGTCCATCCCGTGGTGGACGAAGGTCCGCAGCCGCTTGTCGGGTCCGCTGCCGAGCACGCCGAGGGCGGCGTACTTGGCGTCGACGAGCCGGCTGGCGACCTCCACGATCCGGGTGAGCACCCCGTCGAGGCTGAGGTCGGCCGCCATCACCACCACGGCGTCGAGCAGCAGCCTCAACCGGGCCTGCTCGTCGCGCACTCCCCCGACGCGGGCCAGCACCTCGCGCAGCAGCTCATCGAAGGGGATCTCGTCCCGTGCGGGCGCTGGGTCCGTGGCCGGATGCGGCGCTCGCGGGTCCTCAGGCGGGGTCCCGTCGTTGCGCACCATCGGCGTGTCCTCCTCGGCGGATCCGGGGCGGCGCCCGCTTGCGACAGCACCGATCGGCCCCGGCAGGAACCGAGGTTAGCAACGCCAGCGCCTCCACACCGCCCCTCGCGCTCCACCTCACACCCCGACTCGCGGAAGGGGGTGACCGGGGTGGGGGCACGATGGGCGGCAGAGGTCCGAGGAGCGACCGGGATCGGAGGAAGCATGGACGCGCCACACGACGACGCACTGCGCTGGGGCACGGGGCCACTCATCGAGCTCGACGAGGGCGAGTGCTGGACGCTGCTGGCCTCCCGCGAGCTCGGGCGGATCGCCTGGACCGGCCCGAGCGGGCCGGCGCTGCGCCCGGTCAACCACGCGGTCAGCGACGGCGTGCTGTGGCTGCGGACCACGGCGTACTCCTCGCTCGCCCAGCAGATCGACGACAGCCCGGTCGCCTACGAGGTCGACGACCTCGACGACCGCACCCGCGCCGGGTGGAGCGTGGTGGTCGAGGGCACCGCCCGCCTGGTCTACCCGGGCCGCGAGGGCCCGAACCCGCCGGACCTGCAGACCTGGCCGAGCGGCCCGCGGCCGGTCTGGGTCGAGGTGGTCCCGCGCGCCGTCACCGGGCGCCGCCTGGTGGCGGGCTGACCCAGCGCGGACCCAGGACCGGGCTCAGTGCCGGTGCTTGGTGGCGTAGATCGCGGCCTGCGTGCGGCTGTCGAGCCCGAGCTTGGCGAGCAGCGAGGAGACGTAGTTCTTGATCGTCTTCTCGGCGAGGAACATGTGCTCGGCGATCTGCCGGTTGGTCATGCCCTCGGCGATCAGGTCGAGGATCTTCTGCTCCTGGCTGGTCAGCCGCTCCAGGTTGGAGTCGCGCGGCGGGCCGCTGCGCAGCCGCTCGAGCACCTGCGCGGTCACCGCCGGATCGAGCATCGACTGGCCGTCGGCCACCCGGCGGACCGTGTCGATGAGGTCGTTGCCCCGCACCTGCTTGAGCAGGTAGCCCGCCGCCCCGGCCATGATCGCGGCGAACAGGGCCTCGTCGTCGTCGTAGGAGGTCAGGATCAGCGCGTGCACCGACGGGTCCAGCGACCGCACCTCCCGGCACACGTCGATGCCGGAGCCGTCGGGCAGGCGGCCGTCCAGGATCGCCACGTCGGGGCGCAGCGCGGGGATCCGCGCGGCCGCCTCCTTGGCCAGGCCGGTCTCGCCGACGACCTCGATGTCGCCCTCGCTCTCGAGGAGGTCCTTGATCCCGCGCCGGACGATCTCGTGGTCGTCGAGCAGGAAGACGCGGATCGGCGTGGTGCGTGGCTCAGCCATGCGCCCGAACCTACCGGCTGACGTCCTCCGACGCCCGTCCCGATGGGAGACACGCGCGCATCGGGGGCGGTCCCGGTGGACGCCACCCCGTCGGATGGTCCCGTCGCACCGGGACCATCGGCCCTGTGCCGCCCCCAGGCCGCCGACCACGCTGAAGGCATTCGGACCGGAGCTTTGAGAGGAGGAGCGGACCATGTGCCCCCTGGCCGACACCGCTCGCGCCACGCCGCCGAGGCCCGTCCCAGACCCGCTCCGCACCCGCGCCAGCGCGCCGTACGAGGTGGTCGCGCTGGCCTGTCGCGCACCCAGCGTCCACAACACCCAGCCCTGGCGCTGGCGCGTCGAGGGCACCACCCTGGAGCTGTACGCCGACCGCTCCCGCGCCCTCCCGGCCGCCGACCCCCACGGCCGCAACCTGGTGCTGAGCTGCGGCGCCGCGCTGCACCACGCCCAGGCGGCCGCCTCGGCGCTGGGCTGGGAGCCGGTGGTCCGGCGCCTGCCCGACCCGGCCGACCCCGACCTGCTGGCCCGGATCCACCTGAGCCGCCCCGACCCCGGCGCCCCACAGCCCGCCACCGAGCCGGGAGGATCGCACCTCGACCCGGCCGCCGACCCCCACGGCCGCAACCTGGTGCTGAGCTGCGGCGCCGCGCTGCACCACGCCCAGGCGGCCGCCTCGGCGCTGGGCTGGGAGCCGGTGGTCCGGCGCCTGCCCGACCCGGCCGACCCCGACCTGCTGGCCCGGATCCACCTGAGCCGCCCCGACCCCGGCGCCCCACAGCCCGCCACCGAGCCGGGAGGATCGCACCTCGACCCGGCCGCCGTCCTGCGCGCGATCCACGAGCGGCGTACCGACCGGCGGCGCTTCACCTCCTGGCCGGTGCCGGCGGAGCGGCTGGCTCGCCTCGCCACCGAGGCGGTCGCCTACGGCGGGCTCAGCGAGCCGATCGTCGACGTCACCGCCCGCTTCCGCCTCGAGCTGCTGATCAGCCGGGCGATGAGCGCCCAGGAGGGCGACCAGCGCCTGCTCGCCGAGCAGCGCACCTGGATCGACCACAGCCGCGACGACGGCATCCCCTCCAGCTCGGTGCCCGAGGTGGGCTTCGGCCCCACGACCCGCCGCAACCGGTTCACCCAGGCCGCCCGGCCCGACGTGCCCGGCCCGGCCCGGGACCTGGTCGAGTCCTCCGACGGCGTGCTGGTGATCGGCGGCCCGGACGACACGATGGAGTCCTGGCTGCGCTCGGGGGAGGCGCTGAGCGCCCTGTGGCTGCTCGCCACCCGCACCGGTCTCTCCGTGGTGCCGCTCAGCCAGGTCGTCGAGACCGACGAGACCCGCCACGCCCTCCAGCACGACATCCTCGGCGACCGGTTGGTCCCCCATGTCGTCCTGCGCATCGGCTGGCAGGAGATCTCGCGCAGCACCCACTGCGCCACCCCGCGGCGTCCGCTGGACGACGTGCTCCTGCCCTGAGCCGGCGGCGCCACGACGTGGCTACAGACGTGTCCGCGGACACGTGACACCGCTGAGGACGAAGGTCCCCCGAACGGAGGACGGCGGACCGTGGGGCAGCGGGCCGACTTTTCCTACTGTCGGGTACGACCCAACAGCCCTCCCGCTCAGGAGCACCCGTGGACCCGCTCGACATCGCGCGATGGCAGTTCGCCATCACGACGGTCTACCACTTCTTGTTCGTCCCGATCACGATCGGACTGTCGGCGATGGTCGCCGGCTACGAGACCGCCTGGTTGCGCACCCGCAACCCGATGTACCTGCGGCTGACGAAGTTCTTCGGCAAGCTGTTCTTGATCAACTTCGCCATCGGCGTGGTGACCGGCATCGTCCAGGAGTTCCAGTTCGGCATGAACTGGTCGGACTACTCCCGCTTCGTCGGTGACGTGTTCGGCGCCCCGCTGGCGATCGAGGGGCTGTTGGCCTTCTTCCTCGAGTCCACGTTCCTCGGCCTGTGGATCTTCGGCTGGGACCGGCTGCCCGCCAAGCTGCACGCCGCCTGCATGTGGATCGTGCACCTCGGCACCCTCGCCTCGGCGTACTTCATCCTGGCCGCGAACTCCTGGATGCAGCACCCGGTCGGCTACGCGTTCAACCCCGACACCGGGCGCGCGGAGATGACCGACTTCGCCGCCGTGCTGTTCAACAAGGTCCAGCTGGTCACGTTCCCGCACGTCATCCTCGCGGCGTACATGACCGGCGCGGCACTGGTCGCCGCCGTGGCGTTCTGGCACCTGCGCCGTCACCGCGACGGCTCCCCGGACGCCACGATGTGGCGCAAGTCCCTGCGCACCGCCGCTGTGGTCGTGCTGGTCAGCGGCGCCGGCGTGGTCGGTGTCGGCGACATCCAGGGCAAGATCATGACCGACGTCCAGCCGATGAAGATGGCGGCCGCGGAGGCGCTCTACGAGACCGAGGCACCCGCGGAGTTCTCGGTCTTCACCTATGGCACCCCGGACGGCAAGGAGGAGAAGTTCTCCATCACCATCCCCAACGTGCTCTCCTTCCTGGCCACCGGCACCTGGGACGGCGAGGTCAAGGGCATCAACGAGCTGCGCGAGCAGTACCAGGAGACCTACGGCGAAGACCCCGGCACGACGTACTACTCCGCCGGCGACTACACCCCGAACATCCCGGTCACCTACTGGACCTTCCGGTTCATGATGGGCCTCGGCTTCGCCGCGATGATCGTCGCCGCCTGGGTGCTCTGGGCGACCCGCAAGGGCCGCATCCCCCAGCACCGGCTGCTCTACACGGCGATGCTCCTGCTGCCGTTCATGCCGCTGTTCGCCAACTCGACCGGCTGGATCTTCACCGAGATGGGCCGCCAGCCCTGGGCCGTGTTCGGCCTGATGACCACCCAGTCGGCCGTCTCCCCCGGCGTCACCGCCGCGCAGGTGCTGACCTCGCTGATCGCCTTCACCCTGGTGTACGGCGTCCTGGCGGTGGTCGAGGTCAAGCTGCTGCTCAGCGCGATCCGCAAGGGCGCCGACGAGATCGGCGAGGACGACCTGCCGCAGGTGCGCACCAAGGACGACGACGACAAGCCGTTCGCGTTCGCCTACTGAGCCTCGAGAGCACGAAGAGAGAACACGAGACATGGAACTCACCACCGTCTGGTTCGCGCTCATCGCGATCCTGTGGATGGGCTACTTCGCCCTCGAGGGCTTCGACTTCGGCGTCGGCATGCTGCTGCCGGTGCTGGGCAAGTCCGAGCGCGAGCGTCGCGTCCTGATCAACACCATCGGCCCGGTCTGGGACGGCAACGAGGTCTGGCTGCTGGTCGCCGGCGGCGCCACGTTCGCCGCCTTCCCGGAGTGGTACGCCACGCTGTTCAGCGGCTTCTACATGCCGCTCCTGCTGATCCTGCTGGCCCTGATCGTGCGCGGCGTCGCCTTCGAGTACCGCCACAAGCGCAACGATCTGACCTGGAGCCGGCGTTGGGACGCGGCGATCATCGTCGGCTCGGTCGTCCCGGCCCTGCTGTGGGGCGTGGCGTTCGCCAACATCCTGCGTGGCGTGCCGATCGACGCCGACCTGGAGTACGTCGGCGGGTTCTTCAACCTGCTCAACCCCTACGCCCTGCTCGGCGGCGCGATGACGCTGCTGCTCTTCCTCACCCACGGCGCGATGTTCATCGCGCTCAAGACCGACGGCCCGATCCGGTACGCCGCGCGCGGCCTGGCCGTCCGCATCGGCCTGGCCGCCGCCCTGGTCACCGTGGCGTTCCTGGTGTGGACCCAGGCCGAGACCGGGACCGGCGCCTCCGCCGTGGCCTTCGGGGTCGCCGCGGTCGCGCTGGTCGGCGGCCTGCTCTCGGTCCAGGCCGGACGCGAGGGCTGGGGCTTCCTCGGCACCTTCGTCGCGATCGCGCTGGGAGTCGCCGGGCTGTTCCTGGCGCTGTTCCCCGACGTCATGCCGACCTCGCTGATCGACGGCACCAGCCTGACCACCACCAACGCGGCGGCGACGACCTACACGCTGAAGATCATGACCTGGACGGCCGCGATCTTCACCCCGCTGGTGCTGGCCTACCAGGGCTGGACCTACTGGGTGTTCCGCAAGCGGATCGCGGTGCACCACATCCCCGAGGCCGAGCTCGCGGCCGCCCGCGACTGACCCGCCCCGCAGCCACCCGGCCCCTCCGGCCGGGTGGCTGCGGCGCACCCCGCACCGCCCCCCCCCCCACCCCCCCCCACAGCCGCCCGACACCGCCGCCCGACCGCCTGACCGGAGCACCGAGATGAAGCCCACCGACCCGCGCCTGCGCGCCCACCTCACCCCCGCGCGGCTCCCCCTCGCGGGCGTCCTGGCGGCCGGTGTCGTCGGTGCGGTGCTGATCATCGGGCAGGCCTGGGCGGTGACCGGCCTCGTGGTCGCGGCCGTCCGCGGCGAGGACCTCGCGCCCTGGGCGCTCGGGGTCGCAGGCGTCTTCGTGGCCCGGGCGCTGTCCTCGTGGGCCGGCGACCTCGCCGCGGCACGGGCCGCCTCGGTCGTCGGCACCCACCTGCGCCGGCAGGTGAGCGCCGCGCTGCTGCGGCGTCGTACCTCCGAGCCCGGCGACGCGGTGCTGCTCACCCGCGGCGTCAGCGCGGCCGAGCCCTACCTCACCCGCTACCTACCCGCCGTCGTGCTGGCCGGCGTGCTGCCCGCGCTGACGGTGGTCGTGATCGCGACCCAGGACTGGCTCAGCGCGCTCATCGTGGTGCTCACCTTGCCGCTGGTGCCGGTCTTCGGTGCCCTGGTCGGGGTGGCCACCCGCGACAAGGCGGAGAAGCAGTGGCGCGCGATGGCCTCGCTGTCCGGGCACTTCCTCGACGTCGTCCGCGGCCTGCCCACGCTGGTCGCCTACCGCCGGGCCCGCACCCAGTCCGACACCATCGCGCGCACCACCGACCGCTACCGCCGCGCCAGCGCCGCCACCCTGCGCATCGCCTTCGCCTCCTCGGCGATCCTCGAGCTCGTCGCCACCCTCTCGGTGGCCCTGGTCGCGGTGACGGTCGGCATCCGCCTGGCCCACGGCGGGATGGCGCTGGAGACGGCGCTGCTGGTGCTGCTGCTGGCCCCGGAGGCGTACTGGCCGCTGCGCCGGGTCGGCGCGGAGTTCCACGCCGCCGCCGAGGGCGTCGCGACCTTCGAGCAGGTCCACGACCTGCTCGAGACCGCCCCGCCGGAGGAGCCCGGCACCCCGGCGCCGGCCCGCGGCGACCTGGAGCTCCACGGCCTCACCGTGGTCCACCCCGGGCGCACCGTCCCCGCACTGGACGCCGTCGACGCCCGCATCCCCGACCGCGGGGTGACGGTCGTGGTCGGCCCCTCGGGCTGCGGCAAGTCCACCCTGCTCGGCGCCGTGGTCGGCCTGGTGCCGGTGAGTGCCGGCACCATCCGGGTCGGCAACCGCGAGGTCGGCGGCACCGCCTGGCGCAGCCAGGTCGCGTGGGTGCCCCAGCGGCCGGTCTTCGTCGCCGGCTCGATCGCCGACAACCTGCGCCCCGCCCGCCCCGACGCGTCGTACGACGAGCTGTGGGACGCCCTGCGCCGGGTCGCGCTGGAGGAGCGCATCCGCGCGCTGCCGGCCGGCCTGGAGAGCCCGCTCGGCGAGGACGGTGCCAGCCTCTCCGCCGGCGAGCGGGCCCGGCTCGCGCTGGCCCGCGTGGTGCTGGCCGACCGCCCGTGGGTGCTGCTCGACGAGCCGACCGCCCACCTCGACGACCTCACCGAGCGCGTCATCGCCGACACCATCGTCGAGCTCGCCCGCGACCGGGCGGTCGTGGTGGTCGCGCACCGCCCCGCCCTGATGACCCTGGCCGACCACGTGGTCACCCTGCCCGCCCCCGCACGTCCCCGTGCCGCCGACGACGTCGTGGTGACCGCGACCGCCGGTGCCCCCGTCCCCGCCGCGCAGGCGGCCCCGGAGCCGACCCCGGACCCCGCGCCCGCCCCCGAGCAGGAGCCGGTGTCCCGGCTCGGCCTCGGCGCCTCGACCGTGATCGGCGCCCTGGCGTCGCTGTCCGGCATCGCCCTGACCGCGACCGCCGGGTGGCTGATCGTGCAGGCCTCCACCCACCCGCCGGTGCTGACGCTGATGATGGCGGTGGTCGGCGTCCGCGCCTTCGGCCTGGCCCGCCCGGTGCTGCGCTACGTCGAGCGGCTGCGCTCCCACGACGTCGCGCTGCGGATGCTGGCCCGGCGCCGCGTCGAGGTCTACGACGCGCTGGTGCCGCTCGTGCCCGGCCGCCTCGGCAAGCGGCGCGGCGACCTGCTCGCCTCGGTCGTCGACGACGTCGACAGCGTCGTGGACGACGCGCTGCGGGTGAAGCTCCCGCTGCGCTCCTTCGTGCTGGTCGCGCTCGGCGCCACCGTGATCACCGCAGCGATCCTCCCGGTGGCGGGCGGGATCGTGCTGGCCACCTGCCTCACCGCCGGCGTCGCGGCCTGGGTGCTGGCCCGCCTCGGCGCGCGCACCGCCGAGCGCGCCTCGGTCGCCCAGCGCGCCGCGCTGTCGGAGGCCGCCGTGGAGATCGCCCAGGTCGCCCCGGAGCTGGTGATGTGGCAGGCCGGGGACCGCGCGGTCTCCCGGGTGGCCGCGCTCAGCGACCGGCTCGGCCGCGCCACGCTGAGCGCCGGCGCCTGGCTGGGCGCCGCCCGTGCGGCGGTCCTGATCACCTGCGGTGTCGGCGTGGCCGTCATGGCCTGGCGCGGCGCCCCGGCGTACGACGCCGGCGAGGTCTCGGCGCCCGTGCTCGCGCTCCTGATCCTGGTGCCGCTCGCCCTCGCCGACTCGATCGTGCCGATCGCCGAGGCGGGCGCCCTCTCCGCCCGCACCCGCGCCGCCACCGCCCGCCTCACCGCCCTCGAGCAGACCCCGCCCGCGGTGCGCGCCACC
Organism: Nocardioides sp. dk884; assembly: GCF_009557055.1. Lineage (NCBI taxonomy): Bacteria > Bacillati > Actinomycetota > Actinomycetes > Propionibacteriales > Nocardioidaceae > Nocardioides > Nocardioides sp. dk884. The sequence goes on from NZ_CP045649.1 coordinate 3,873,030, forward strand.
GTCGCCGACCCGCTGCCCCGCGACCACGACGTGGCGGTGCGCGAGGTCCGCGCCGGCTGGGGCACCGACCACAGCACCCGTCAGTGGGCCCTGGACGGGGTCGACCTGGCCGTCGCTCCCGGCGAGCGGGTCGGCGTGGTCGGCGCCTCCGGCTCGGGCAAGAGCACCCTGGCCGCCCTGCTGCTGCGCTTCCTCGACCCGGCCGAGGGCACCGTCGCGCTCGGCGGGACCCCGCTGACCCACCTCGACCCCGACGACGTACGCCGCGTGGTCGGGCTGGTCGATGACGACCCGCACGTGTTCTCCTCCACCCTGGCCGAGAACATCCGCTTCGCCCGGCCCGGCAGCAGCGACGCCGAGGTGGAGCAGGCGCTGCGACGCGCCCGCCTGGGCGACTGGCTCGACTCGCTGCCCGACGGGCTCGACACCTGGATCGGCGCCGGCCACGCCCAGGTCTCCGGTGGCGAGCGGGCCAGGATCGCGGTCGCCCGCTCCCTGCTCGCCGACCACCCGGTGCTGGTGCTCGACGAGCCGACCGCACACCTGGACCACGCGACCGCCACCGACCTGGCCGCCGAGCTTCTCACCGGACCGCGCAGCCGCAGCCTGGTGTGGATCACCCACGACGACGTGGGCCTCGACCTGCTGGACCACCGCCTCGACCTCGATGACCCGGCGGGGTTCCGCGCGCACCCTCGCGCCAGCCGGGCGCCGCGGTTCTGACAGCCCCGGGGCCGAGAGCTCAGAGCACCCGGCGGAAGTCCAGCTCGCGCAGCGGATCCCAGCCACCGCCGAGCTGGCGCCCGGTCAGCCGGGTCCAGCGCAGCCGCACGTGGTGGGGGCGCGACCCGGCGGCCCAGGGCCGCGGCGCCCAGACCCGCCCGATCTCGGCGAGCTCGGCCTCGTCGGTGACGTGCTCGGCGGGGCCGTGCGCGACGACGCTCCAGCCGCGCTGGTGCTCGTGGTCGATGCGGTCGATCTCGTAGGCGATCGGGGTGCCCGGGTCCACCCCGGCGAGCAACGAGTCCGGCGTCACCCGCACGAGCACGGCGTCGCCGACCACGGAGTGGTTCAAGGGCAGCACGTGCAGACCCGCCGGCGTCGCGAACGCCATCCGGCCCGCCACGGTGGTGCGCAGCAACGTCTCGCAGTCCTCAGCGGCAAGGTCGAGCAGGTCCTGCACGGGTACCTCCTGGGCCGGCGGTCGGGGCGCCAGTATCGCAGCAGCCGGGCCGCGCCACGGGTCCTAGGTCCCGGCGCGCCGGGCCGTCGGGCCGTGGACACCCACGGGGGCAGACGACAGGATCGCGACATGGAGACCACTACCCAGTTCGACCTTGACGACGTCCCCCACGGCAGCGTCGTCGTCGCCTTCGACGGTTCCGACCACGCCCAGAACGCCCTCTCCTGGGCGGCTGCGCAGGCGCGGTCGGAGAACCGGCGGCTGGCCATCCTCGAGGCCGTCGAGCCGATGAGCGCGAACACCCGCACGATGCTGCTGAGCACCGGCATCCACCCCGAGACCCTCCAGGACCAGATCATCGGCGAGGCCCACGAGCGGATCGCGACCGCCGCGCAGGAGCTCACCGAGGCCCACCCGGGGCTCGAGGTCATCTCGGTGGTCCGGGTCGGCGACCCCCGCGACCTGATCCTCGCCGCGGGCTCGCGCGCCGACGTCCTGGTGCTCGGCTCCCGCGGGCGCGGCCCGGTGCGCTCGCTGCTCCTGGGCTCCACCAGCGTCGCGGTGGCCCGGCACGCGACCTGTCCAGTGGTGGTCATCCGGCCCGACCAGCGCCCCGCGGGCACCCGTCACGGCGTGCTGGTGGGCGCCGACGGCACCGAGCACTCGCTGCCCGCGCTCGAGCGCGCCTACCGCGAGGCCGCCGCCCGCGACCTGCCGGTGACCGTCATGCACGCGTTCTGGGACCTGCTCGCCGCGGGCACCGCGGCCCACCTGGTGCCGCAGGAGCGCGGCCAGGAGGAGACCGAGGAGATGCAGGTGCTGCTCGCGGAGTCGGTCTCCGGGTTCTCCGAGAAGTACCCCGACGTCGAGGTACACCTCCAGCTGGCCCGTGGGCTGGTGGAGGAGGCACTCGCCTCCGGGGCCCGCGACGCCGACCTCGTGGTCGTCGGTCGCCACCGCACCGGCCCGCTGCGCGCGATCCTGCGCGGCTCGGTCTCGACCGCGGTGCTCGAGCACGCCGAGTGCCCTGTCATGGTCGTGCCCTCCGAGGACGACTGAGCGGCCGGGCTACGCGCTGGCTCAGCCACCCGCGCGGGTGACGCGCGCGTGGGTCAGATCCTCGACCAGCACGAGGGCCACGTCGTCGGTCACCCGGCCGCCGACGTGGGCACTCAGGCGCTCGACGAGCCTGTCCAACGCCGCGGGCAGCGGGCGACCGGTGAGCACCTGGGCGCCGGGGTCGAGGCCGAAGAACTCCCCCGCCTCGTCGCGTGCCTCGACCAGGCCGTCGGTGTAGAACAGCACCCGCCCGCCTGCGCGCCAGGGATGCACGACGAGCTCGGGGTCCGGCATCAGGCCGAGCGGCGGCGTGGGCTCGCCGGTGTCGAGCACGCGGGTGCCGTCGGCGTCGAGCAGCAGCGGCGGGTGGTGTCCGCAGTTCGCGAGCGCGATCGTGCCGTCGTCGCGGAACTCCGCGAACACCGCCGTCACGAACTCCTCCTCGTCGATCAGCCGCGAGATCACGTCGTCGACGCGCCGCGCGAGCGCGGCGGGGTCCGGGGCGCTCAGGGCCGCCTGCCGGAACGCCCCCAGCACCGACGCCGCGGTCTGCACGGCGGGCAGGCCCTTGCCGCGCACGTCGCCGACGATCACGCGCACGCCGAACGGCGTCGCGGCGATCTCGTAGAGGTCCCCGCCGATCGCGGCCTCCTCGGTCGCCGAGACGTAGCGGACCGCGAAGCCCAGCGTGCCGATCCGCTCGGGGGAGGCACGCAGCACCGCACGCTGTGCGGCGTCGGCGATGACGGTCAGCCGGCGCAGTCGGGCCTCACGCCGCTCGCGGGTCTCGGCCGACACAAGCGCGAGGACGCCGAGCGCCAGGCAGGTCAGGCCACGCACGGCGAACTCGGTGGGCCCGTAGTCGTCCGACCACGAACCCACGAGGAGCGTCGCCGCCAGGGCGACCAGCCCTACCCCGGCGGTACGACGAGCCGTGGAGATCATCGCGGTGACCAGCGCCCCGATGCCGAAGCCCCCGGTGAGTGCCACGACGGAGACCCGGTCGAGCATGGCGACGAGCAGGACGATGCTCAGCCCCGCCCACACCCCGGGGTCTCGCACCCACGAGGCAGGGACCTCCTCGACGGCCACACTCATGCGGCCAAGGATTCCAGAATCCGCAGCCGCCACGCACATCCGCCCTGCACAGGGAGGGGCCCCTGGAGGCCCTCCCCAGCACGTCGCCACCGGCCGGTATCGCCAACATCACCTCCCAGCCGACGGCCGCGCCCACCGCTGACGCAAGATCGAGGTTGTCCGAGCCCCACCGAGAGCCCAGGAGAACGATCCGCGTGAGCGCCCGCCGAGTCCTGCCCACCGACGAAGCCGCCGACCTGGTCCGCCTGGTCCGCCAGATCGCCGCGACCGAGCTGGCGCCGCGCGTCGCCGAGGCCGAGCGCACCGAGACCTTCCCGCGCGAGGTGTTCCGGATGCTCGGGCGCACCGGCCTGCTGGGACTGCCCTATCCCGAGGAGCACGGCGGCGGGGGCCAGCCCTACGAGGTCTACCTCCAGGTGCTCGAGGAGGTCGCCGCGGTGTGGGCGTCGGTCGGCGTGGGGGTCTCGGTGCACGCACTGTCCTGCTTCGGCCTGGCCACGCGCGGCACGCCGGAGCAACAGGCCCGCTGGCTGCCCGACATGCTCGGCGGCGAGCTGCTCGGCGCCTACTGCCTCTCCGAGCCGCACGCCGGCTCCGACCCGGCGGCGATGACCACCTCCGCGCGCCGCGACGGCGACGACTACGTCCTCACCGGCGCCAAGGCCTGGACGACGCACGGCGGCCACGCGGACTTCTACAAGGTGATGGCCCGCACCGGCGAGGACCGCAACGGCATCTCCTGCTTCCTGGTCCCCGCCGACAGCCCGGGCCTGAGCGCGGACCGGCCCGAGGACAAGATGGGCCTGACCGGCTCGGCGACCGCGACGATGCGCTTCGACGGGGTGCGGGTGCCGGTCGAGCGCCGTCTCGGCGAGGAGGGTGACGGTTTGCGGATCGCCCTGGCCGGGCTGGACGCCGGCCGGCTCGGCATCGCCGCGGTGGCGACCGGCCTCGCGCAGGGCGCGCTGGACCAGGCCGTGGCGTACGCCAAGGAGCGCGAGACCTTCGGGCGCCGGATCATCGACCATCAGGGCCTGGGCTTCGTGCTGGCCGACATGGAGGCGGCCGTGCAGACCGCGCGCGCGATGACGCTGCACGCGGCGCGGCTCAAGGACGCGGGGCGCCCGTTCTCCCGCGAGGCCTCGATCGCCAAGCTCGTCGCCACCGACAACGCCATGAAGGTCACCACCGACGCCGTGCAGGTGCTCGGCGGCTACGGCTACACCCGCGACTTCCCGGTGGAGCGCTACATGCGCGAGGCGAAGGTCATGCAGATCTTCGAGGGCACCAACCAGATCCAGCGCCTGGTCATCTCCCGCGGCCTCGCCGGTCCCGACGTCGCGCCGATCGAGCACGCCTAGGTCGGGCCTGGCGGGCCCTCAGCCGCGCGAGCGGACCCGGACCGCTAGCAGCGTGGTGTCGTCGTCGCGCTTGCCGGGTACGGCGGCCAGCAGCCGGTCGGCCCAGCGCTCGAACTCGCCGGGCTGCTCGGTGGGCGGTGCGATCGCGCCGAGCTGGGCCATGGAGACGCCGAGGTTGACGCCACGACGCTCGATCAGGCCGTCGCTGTAGAGCAGCAGCGTCGCGCCCGGCGCGAGCTGCACCTCGCTCTCCACGGCGGCGACCACGCCGAGGCCGAGCAGCGGTCGGCGTCCGACCTCCAGCTCGTGCGACGTATCGCCCTCGACCAGGAACGGCGGCGGGTGACCGGCCGCGGCCAGGGTGGCGCGTCCGCTCACCGGATCCACGATCGCGATCAGCGCGGTCGCGACCGCGTGCTCGAAGAGCCCGTCCATGAAGCGGTCCGTGCGGTCGAGCGCCGAGGCCGGGGACTCCCCCGCGAACAGGTGGGCGCGCACCGCGGAGCGGACCTGGGTCATCGTGGTGGCCGCCGCGACGCCGTGTCCGGCGACGTCGCCGACGACGAAGGCGACGCGTCCGTCGTCGAGGGGGAAGGCGTCCCACCAGTCCCCGCCGAGCTGGAAGGTGGAGGCCGGCACGTAGCGGGCGATCACGTCGAGGCCCTCGAACTGCGGTGCCGTCTGCGGGATGACGCTGCGCTGCAGCGACTCGGCCACGTCGATCTGCTCGCGGGCGTTGAGGAACAGCAGGCCGGCGAGGTGGCTGGCGAGGGCGACCGCGGCGTCGAGGTGCCACGGCTCCCACTGCGCGGCGCGACCCTGCACGACCTGCTGCCACTTCTCGAAGGACCTGCGCGGGCTCAGCCGCATCTCGGAGCCCTCGGCGCGGGCGAGCAGCTTGTTGGTCGGGTCGCCGCCCCAGGCGACGACGCGACGCAGCTCGGGCCGGAACCACACCAGCCACCGGTCGGGGGCCGAGCCGACGACCAGCGCGCCGGCCGCGACGTCGGCGTAGGGCGCGAGCTCGGGGTCGAGCTCGGAGAGGCGGGAGCTGGCGGCGGGCCGGTTGCTCTCCTGGCCCAGCAGCGCCGCGACCCGGCGTACGACGGCCTCCTCCGGCACCTCGCCCAGGGTGCTCACGACGCCGTCGAAGCACAGCGCGACGCCCGTGGCGCCCATCAGCGTCAACAGGTCCGGGTCGTCGAGCAGCGAGACGAGGGCGCGGGGGCCGCTCGCCGAGGTGCGCGCGGTGATCTCGCCGAGCAGGCGGCCGCTCTCCAGCTGCGCGTCGCGCAGGTCGGAGCGCTGACGCTCCGCGATCAGCTGGGAGGCCGCCTGGCCGAGGAACTCCGAGGCCGCACGGACGTCGTGTCCGGGCCGGTGCGGTCCGGAGTAGTGGTGGCACGCGATGAGCCCCCACAGCTCGCCGTCGATGACCAGCGAGACCGACATGGAGGCTGTGACGCCCATGTTGCCGAGGTACTCCAGGTGGATCGGCGACACGCTGCGCAACACCGACTGCGACAAGTCGAGCGGCTGCCCGGTGGCCGGGTCGCACCCCGGCGACAGCGCCACCGGCAGGTAGTCGACGTCCGCGATCAGCCGGGTCCAGTTGACGGTGTAGAGGCGCCGCGCCTGCGACGGGATGTCGGTGGCGGGGTAGTGCAGGCCGAGGAAGGGGTTGAGGTCGGCGCGTCGCTCCTCCGCGACCACCTCACCGTTCCAGTCCTCGTCGAAGCGGTAGACCATCACCCGGTCGAAGCCGGTCAGCCCGGCCACCTCGGTGGCGAGCTGGGCGCTGAGCTCGAGCACGGTGCTGGTGCGGGCCAGGCGCTGCATCGCGCCACGGGCCAGGCGGTAGGAGGGCATCGCGACGGCCACGTCGACGGCCGGCTCGATCTCGACGATGATCCGCTCGCCCGAGACGTGCACGTTGACGTCGAGCTCGGCACCCAGCGCACCGACACGCTGCGCCACCTCCTCGACCACCAGGCGCAGCGTCTCCCCGCCCGTGCGCTCGACCGACTCGGCGATGGTGCGGGCCGCGCGCTCACCCAGCACGTCGGCGAGCGGCGCGCCGAGCAGCCGGTCGAGGTCGAGCCCGAGCATCTCCTTGACGTTGTCCGAGGCCATCGCGACCCGGAGATCGGCGTCGAGGGCGAGCAGCACGCCGTGGGGCTGGATCGCGCCCGGGACGTGGATGGGCTCGCGCTCGCAGTTGGTGAGCGTCGCCGGCTCGTACGCCGGGGTGTGCGCCTCCGGCCGGCCCTGGGGCGCGGTGGCCTGACCAGACGTCATGGCCACCTCCCGATCCGGCCACCCTGGGTGGGCAGCAGCAGCCCACATCTTCGCAGCCGCGGCGGGGAAAGACCACTGGTCGCGGCGGGCGGAGCGACGCTCAGGCGCCGGTGTCGATCCAGTAGCGGCGCTTGGCGCCCCGGATGTCCTCGAGGACGCCGCCGTTGCCCTCGATGGTCCGCCGGGAGCCCTCGTTGTCCTCGTCGCACGTGACCAGGACCCGCTCCAGACCAAGCTCCCGCGCCTCGCGGAGCGCAAGGGTGAGGGCGCGGCCGGCGTGCCCCTCGCGGCGCCGGCTCGGGCGCACGGAGTAGCCGATGTGACCGCCGAACTCGTGCAGCCAGTCGTTGAGCTCGTGGCGCAGCGCCAGGTGGCCGACGACCTCCTCGGCCTGGTCGCTGTCCGAGCCCTCGGGCGCGTCAGCGCTGTCGGCGACGATCCAGAAGAACGTGCACGGCACCCGGTCATCGGGCAGCGGCGTGGCCGGGTCGGCCTGGGCGAGCAGGTGCTCGACCGCCCGCCGGCAGCCGGACTCCGTGGTGTCGAGGTCGGGGAGGTCACCGAGGCCGGACCCGTCGATGTGGCCGCCCTCGAACTCCGCGACCGTGGCCGCCCACGAGTCCTTCCAGGTGACGTCGGGGCGCACGAGACGAGTCATGGCCCCATCCCACCAGATGCCCCTGGCCGCCGCGCCGTCGGCGAGGGAGCCCTAGAGTGCGCGCCGTGAACGGCTACGAGCACGACCACACCACCGCCGAGGAGCTGCAGGCCGAGGTCGAGCTCTACTCGCCCTTCACCGCCGCGGTCCGCGACCTCGTCGACGCGAGCATCCGCTCCCTCGCCGGCCCCGAGGAGATCCGCGCCGCGCAGGCCGAGATCGAGGCGGTGACCGCGCGACTGCGGGCCGAGCAGCTGCCCGGCTCCTACGGCGTGCGGCTGCGGGACGACGGCACGGCCCGCTCCTGGGGCAACGCGGTGGTGGGGCTGCGCAACCCGGTCGCGCCCCCGCTGCGCATCCAGTCCGACGGCGAGAAGGTGTGGTCCGACTTCCACCTCGGCGCCGCCTACGAGGGCCCGCCGACGATGGTGCACGGCGGGGTGACCTCGCTGCTGCTCGACCAGCTCCTGGGCCACGCGGCGAGCGCCGCCGGTCGGCCGGGGATGACCGCGAGCCTGACGCTGAGCTACCGGCGCCCCACGCCGCTGGGCGACCTGCGCGCCGAGGCCTGGGTGGACCGCAGCGAGGGCTACAAGACCTGGGCGAAGGGCGTGCTCATCGGCCCGGACGGTGTGACGGTCGAGGCCGAGGGCCTCTTCATCCTGCCGCGCTGGGCGCGCGAGCAGGTCGCACCCGAGGACATCCCCGCGTCCTTCGAGTAGCCGCCCCGGGGGCCGGGGCGGCCGCGCTCAGTCCCCGACCTTGGTGCCGCGCTCGCGCTCGTCGGTGAGCCGGGCCTCCTCGGCGGCCTGGGCCTCGAGCTCGGATCGTCGCGCCTGCTCCGCGGCGTCGCGCGCCGCGTCGTACTCGCCGGGCTCGGAGACCAGGTCGGCCGCGCCTCCCTCGAGACGGCCGAGCGCGCTGCGTGCGAACACCTGCTGCTCGGTGGTGGTCCGCTCGGAGCGACCGCGGCCGATGAAGGAGACCGCCCAGCGCAGCACCGCCGTCACCCGGTTCTTGAATCCGGTGAGGTAGAAGAGGTGCACGACCAGCCACATCAGCCAGGCGATGACGCCGCTGAGGCGCAGGTTGCCGACCATCGCCACCGCACGGAAGCGGCTGATGATGGCCATCGAGCCCTTGTCGAAGTACTTGAACGGGCCCTGGGAGGGCTTGCCCCGCAGCCGGCCGTCGATCTCCTTGGCGGCGTACTTCGCGCCCTGGATCGCGACCTGCGCGACGCCCGGGAGGTTGTCGAGGGCGATCATGTCGCCGACGACGAAGACCTCCGGGTGCCCGGGGAGGGTGAGGTCGGGGTTGACGCCGATGCGTCCCGCGCGGTCGAGCGGCGCACCGGTCTGCTCGGCGAGGGTGCGGCCGAGCGGGCTCGCCTGCACGCCCGCGGCCCAGATCTTGGCGACGCTCTCGATCCGCTCGACGCGACCGTCCTTGAACTTCATCTGCAGGCCGCGCTCGTCGACGTCGGTGACCATCGCACCGAGGATCACCTCGACACCGAGCTTGGACAGCTCGCGCTCGGCCTTGGTGCCGAGCTTGGTGCCGAACGGCGGCAGCACCTGGGGTGCGGCGTCGACCAGGACCACCCGGGCCTGGTGGGTGTTGATGGCACGGAAGTCCCGGCGCAGGGTGCGGTGCGCGAGCTCGGCGATCTGGCCGGCCATCTCCACGCCCGTCGGCCCCGCGCCGACGACCACGAAGGTCAGCAGGTGGTCGACCGGCTCGCCGCGACCGGCGGCCAGCTCGGCCAGCTCGAAGGCGCCGAAGATCCGCCCGCGCAGCTCCAGGGCGTCGTCGATGCTCTTCATCCCGGGCGCGAACTCGGCGAACTGGTCGTTGCCGAAGTAGGACTGCCCCGCGCCGGCGGCGACGATCAGGGAGTCGTACGGCGTGACGCTCTCGCGTCCCAGCACGTGGGAGACGACCTCGCGGCGCTCGAGATCGATCTGGGTGACCTCGCCGAGCATCACCTGGGCGTTCTTCTGCCCCGAGAGCACCTCACGGGTCGGCGGCGCGATCTCGCCCTCGGACAGGATGCCGGTGGCCACCTGGTAGAGCAGCGGCTGGAAGAGGTGATGGGTCGTCTTCGCGACGACCGTGACGTCAACGTCGGAGTCATGGAGCGACTTGGCCCCGAAGAGGCCCCCGAAGCCGGAGCCGATGATCACGACACGGTGTCGCCCGGGTCGACCGGGCCGCTCCGGTTGTCCGGTGCCGTCGTTCGCTGCCAGCGCTGCCATGAAGTGACCTTTCTGCGGGGATCAGCCCATTGTCCCGCTGCCTGGGGCCGGGACCACACCCCGGTGCCCCATCTGGTGAGTCACGACACCGCTGGCCGACACGTCTCGCCGCAGCGGGGCGTGTGGACGGGCATACTCGATTCGCGCCACACTTTCGACTACTTTCAACGACATGGCGTTTGCCTCCAGCCAGCCCGGGGTAGACGTCGAAGGCGGGGCGATCCGCACCTCCTCGCCCGCCCACGACAACCACCGCCCGCCTCGGCCAGAACCAGGAGCGCCTCTGTGCCCTTGAACCGGCCCGCCCTCTCGCTGGGCATCGGCCCACGGGGCGTGCAGGAAGCGCGCCGGTGGGTCGTCGACACCTGTCGTGACATCGGCCGCGACGACCTCGCCGAGTGTGCCGAGCTGGGCGTCTCCGAGCTGGTGACCAACGCACTGCTCCACGGCACCCACCCGATCACCGTGCGGGTCCGCGGCACCGCGGAGCACCCGCGCGTGGAGGTGCGTGACGGCTCCCGCGAGCGCCCGCAGCTGCCGACGGAGACCGACCCCGAGGACGACCTGCTCCTCACGTTCGGGCGCGGGCTGAGCATCGTGGCGCGCTGCGCCGACGCCTGGGGCGCGGCGATCGAGGACGACGGCAAGATCGTCTGGTTCGCCCCGGCTCGCGAGTTCGCCGAGGACGACGGCGCCACCGGTGTGATCACCGGCGACGACGAGGACCCCGCCACGCCGCCCCAGGACCCGGTCGCGATCGAGATCCGCGGCGTCCCCCTCGACGACTACCTGGCCTTCCAGCGCCACTTCCGCGAGCTCGGCCGCGAGGTCCGCCTGCTGGCCCTCGCGCACCAGTCCGACTATCCGCTCGCGCAGGACCTCAGCGACCTGTTCGGCGCCCTCGACCGTCAGCTGCGCGAAGGCGTCGGCCTCGACTCGCTCGAGGAGGCGACCGCCGCCGGCGCCGAGCTCACCGACGTCGACCTGGTCACCTCACGGGCCACCACCCGCACGATGGCCCGCTTCATCGACATGCTCGACCTGGCCGATGAGTTCTGCCGCCAGCAGCGGCTGCTCTCGCTGGCCCGCAGCCCGCGTCAGCGGGCCTTCCAGCGCTGGTACCTCGGCGAGTTCGTGCGCCAGGGCCTCGGCGAGGCCCCGATGGCCTGGCAGGAATTCGCCGCCGAGGAGCTCGACGATCAGCACTCCCGCGCCTCCTGAGTGACTCACTGAGGCGGGTGACCCCGGCCGACGGCCTCAGGCGTACCCGAGCTCGTGCAGGCGCTCGTCGCTGATCCCGAAGTGGTGCGCCACCTCGTGCACGACGGTGATCCGCACCTCCTCCACCAGTTCCTCCTCGGACGCACAGAACTCCAGCAGCGGGTTGCGGAAGATGAAGATCCGGTCCGGCAGCGTGGCGCCGTACATGCTGTCGCGCTCGGTCAGGGCCACCCCGTCGTAAAGACCGAGCAGGTCGGAGGGCTCCCCCTCCGGCGGCTCGTCCTCGACCAGCACGACGACGTTGCGCACCAGTGAGGCGAGCTCGTCGGGGATCTGGTCGAGCGCGGAGTCGACGAGGGCGTCGAAGCGGGCAGGGTCGATCTCGAGGCGGTCGACAGGTTCGGAGGGCACCAGGCCATTCTCCTGATCGCCGGTTGTCCGCGCACGCGGACCAGCGGCACGGCGAGCGCGATGGCCGCGAAATGACGAAAGGTCCCGGCCCACTCTCGTGGACCGGGACCCTCCGTGCTGGCGACCCCGACGGGACTCGAACCCGCGGCCTCCGCCGTGACAGGGCGGCGCGCTAACCAACTGCGCTACGGGGCCTCGCTTTGCTCTCCCTCACTGGGCGAGCGATGGAACTCTAACCCACGATCCGCGCGGACTCCCAATCGGGACCCCACCCGCACCCGGCCGGCTCTGACGAACCGACCTTCAGCACCCCCAACGGGATTCGAACCCGTGCTACCGCCGTGAAAGGGCGGGGTCCTGGGCCGCTAGACGATGGGGGCAGGACAGGAAGAAGCATAGAAGACGCGCGCCCCCGAGTTGCACACGCCACCCGCTGGGCGGACCCACCTAGGCCTTGAACCGCCCCGCGAAGCCACGCAGGCTCACGTCGGCGCTGGTGAGGATGCCGGGCGGGGCCGCCACGACGCTGCGGATGACGTTGAGCGCCGGCAGCCCGGTGACGGTCATGCCGATCGAGGCGAACGCCGCGGGATCGGAGAGGTCCTGGCCGGAGCGCGGGAAGATCATGTGCTTGGCGTAGACGCAGGGGTCGCCCTGGACCTGGGTGAGGTAGCAGCCCTTGATCTCCCAGCTCGGCGCGGTCTGCGGGGTCATCTGCCACTCGAGGTGCGACTCGATGCGGGGCACCCCGTCGACCATCCCCTGGTACTTGATGTAGCTGGCGCCCAGCGAGCCGACCGGCAGGCGGTACCAGCCGAGGTCGACGTCCTTGGTGCAGGCGCCCAGCTCGGCGGAGAACCGCACCTCGTCGAGGGCGAGGTCGAAGCAGTCGGCCATCAAGTAGACGGCATCGGCGAAGACCCGGGTGTACTTCTCCAGCATCGCCGGGAGGTCGGGGTCGTCGACCGGGCGTCCGTAGCCGACCTCCTGCCAGGTCTCGCGGGAGTGGTGGCAGGAGACGTCGACGGACTCGATGACCGTGACGTTCTCGATGTCGATCACGTCGGCGGTGCTCACCACGCCGAGGACCTGCGCCAGGCCGGGGTTCATCCCGGTGCCGTAGAAGGTCGCGCCGCCACGCCGGCAGGCAGCCTCGATCACCTCGCTCACCGGGCGACCCGACGGATGGGGATGGTTCTGGTCGCGGTGATGGCCGGTGATCCAGTCGGCGGTGGTGACGATGTCGATCCCCGCCTCGAGCACCTCGACGTACAACGCCTCGTCAGGGAAGACGCCGTGGAACGTCACGACGTCCGGGCGCGCGGCGACGATCTCCGCGACACTGCCCGTCGCGACGATCCCGAGCGGCGCCAGCCCGGCCAGCTCGCCGATGTCGCGCCCGACCTTGTCGGGTGAGTAGCAGTGCACGCCGACGAGCTCGAGGTCCGGATGCTGGCCCAGCCGACGGATCATCTCGGTGCCGACGTTGCCGGTGGCGACCTGGAAGACGCGGATCGCACGGGTCGGGGAGGTGCTCACGATGTCGGCCCTTCGCCGGGAATGTGACAGGGGTCACGGTGCGGGCGAACCTAGCAGCGCGGAGCGCGGGCGACAACGGTCTGCGAGGCCGGCGGCGCCAGCCCGACGGCGGGGGTGGTGCGAGTCGAGACCCGGGCCCATGTATAGTTCTGCGAGTCCGGGACGCTCTCCGAACGTCTTCCTGTGCTGGTCACAGGTGGTGTCGGAGCCCGGAGTGGGGCAGGTAGCTCAGTTGGTACGAGCGTCCGCCTGAAAAGTGGAAGGTCGGCGGTTCGACCCCGCCCCTGCCCACCAGCACGCAGGTCTCGATCTGCACCGAACGCCCCGCCGGATCCCGGCGGGGCGTTCGTCATCTCTGTCGTCTCCCAGGGACGCGCCTGCTCAGCGGTGCCCGGCGAGCTGGCCCATCCGTGTGGCGAGGGCGTCGAGGTAGGCGTCGCGGCGCTCCGGCGAGATCGGCCCGCCGGCCTCGACGCGGCTGCAGACGGGAAGCACGTCGATCGACAGCTTCGCGGCGCCGGCGAGCGCGCGCAGCTCATCGAGCCGGTCGCCGAAGGGGGTGCCGCTCCCCGGGGAGTAGGCGTGCACGACCTCCTCGACCCGGTCGGGGAAGAGATCGACCTTGGTCACAGCCACCACCAGCCAGGTCGGCCGCGGGCGGCGTACCGCCATCGAGGCGATGCGGTGTGCGGTGACCGTCCAGTCCTCGAGCTCGCGGGCCAGCTGCTCCTCCCGGTCGACGGCACGAGCACCGGAGGTGCCGGCGGCACGACGTCCGGTGGCGTAGCCGTGGGCGACGACGTGGAGCACTCCGTCGACGGGATCGTCGTGGAAGACCTCATCGAGTGCGCCGAGCCGGGTCGCGGCGTTCTCGCCGGGCACGACGCGGAACCGGAAACCGTGCAGACCGCGGCCCCGACGCACCCGCCGCTCCAGAACGGCGGATCCCGCCTCGGCGATCTCGCCCTCGGGGCGGGGGCGGCCCACGAGGTGCTCGACGAGCTCGCTCTTGCCGACGCCCGTCATCCCGGTGACCGCTACCGTGGGATATCGGTGCTGGAACACCCCGACCATCCGCTCGCGTCCGCGCGAGAGCGACGCCGGAACGGCGCGCAGCCCCCGCCGGGCGTCGGCTCGGGCTTGCTGACGGGCCAGATGACGGGGGTCGACCACGGCGCCAACGTACCGGACAGCACTCCGGCCGGAGTGCTACCTTCAACTAGAATTCATTCTACTTCAGGAGGACCCCATGCCCCGTCGAGCCGTCGTCACCGGAAGCGCCTCCGGCATCGGTCTGGCCGTCGCCACCCTCCTTCGCGAGCGCGGCGAGGAGGTCATCGGCATCGACCTGCGCGACGCCGAGGTCATCGCCGACCTCAGCACCCCCGAGGGTCGCGCCGAGGCGATCGAGGCCGTGCGCGAGCGCAGCGGAGGGACGATCGACTCGGTCATCACCTGCGCCGGCGTCGCCCGCCCCGGCGAGCTCATGGTCCGAGTCAACTACTTCGGCACCACCGAGGTCGTCGAGGGCCTGCGCCCGCTCCTCGCCGGCTCCCCCGCACCCCGGGTCGCCGTGGTCGGCTCGATCAGCGCGACGCAGACCCCGGACCCCGAGGTCCTCGCCGCCTGCCTGGCCGGCGACGAGACCGCCGCGACCGCCGCCGCAGCCCTCGCCGTGCAGGGACCGGGAGCGAATACCATCTACCCCGCCACCAAGGCCGCCCTCGCCCAGTGGGCGCGGCGTACCGCGATCGCCCCGGGGTGGGCCGACGCCGGGATCCCGATCAACGTCGTCTCCCCCGGCGTGGTGCTCACCCCGATGACGACGGCGCTCTTCGAGGACGACGCCATGCGCAAGGTCATGGACCAGGCCGTGCCGATGCCGCTGCACGGCTACGCCAAGCCCGAGGACGTCGCGCGCGTGCTGATCTGGCTGGCCGAGCCGAGCACCACCCACATCACCGGCCAGGTGATCTACGTCGACGGCGGCGCCGAGGCGACGCTGCGCCCCGCGGACAGGTTCTGACCCCACGCTCGTCGATCGAGCGGCGCCCGTCGGTCGGCGGCATCCGCCGGCCGGGGGGCGCCCCGTCGGGCGAGCGCCGCCCGTCGGGCGAGCGCCGCCCGTCGGGCGAGCGCCGCCCGTCGGTCGAGCTGGTCGAGACCGCGGCTCGGGGTCGGCGAGCGGCGCACCGTCGGTCGAGGTCAGCGCGACCACGGCCGCCCCGTCGGTCGCGCTCGTGGTGACCGCGGCGCCCCGTCGGGCGAGCTCGTCGAGACCGCGTCGAGGAACCTGAAACCAGCGGCGGAGAAACCCTTGTCCTCGAACATGTGTTCGAGTATGATGAGGCATGGCCTCCCCCGAACTCCCCGACTGCGACACTCCAGCCGCCGTGCTGGCGTTCGCACAGCGCCGGCGGGCTGCGGCCCAGCGGGCGGAGATCGAGGTCTTAGAGGCCGCTCTGGTGTGGGCGTCGATGCACCCGGAGGAGTCGGTCGCCGACGCGGCGCCGACCACCGGGTTGGTCTTCGGCGAGTTCGCGGTGCCCCTTGCTGGGGAGGGTGCTCCGCTGGTGGCGGAGTTCGCGCCGATGGAGTTCGGTGCCGCGCTCGGCTTGTCGACCGACTCCGCCCGCTCGCTCGTCGGTGACGCGCTCGAGCTGGCCCACCGGCTCAAGCGCACCTGGAAGCTGGTCCGCGCCGGCAAGGTGCCGCTGTGGAAGGCCCGGCGACTCGCGCAGCTGACCACCACCCTGCCGCTGGAGGGCGCCGATTTCGTGGACCGCCAGGTGGCCGGCTTCGTGGGGAAGATCAGCTGGGCCGGGATCGAGCGACTCGTCGACCAGGCGCGCGTGGCCTTCGACCCCGAAGGCGCGGAGAAGCAGCGCCTCGCTGCCGCTGACGGGCGTCGCTTCGACGTCCACACCCGCGAGGCCACCCACGACGGCGTCGTCCACGTCGACGGGGTCCTCGACCTCGCCGACGCGATCGACCTGGACACCGCGATCCGCCAGGGCGCCGACGAGCTCGCCGCGCTCGGCTCCACCGAGTCCCTCGACATACGCCGCTCGATGGCCGCCGGCGAGCTCGCCCGACGCCAGCTCGCCTTCGACCTCCGGGCGGAGGCCGGCGACGGTGCCGCACCGGTGGTCAAGCCCCGCCAGGTCGTCATCCACGTGCACCTTTCCCACGCAGCGATCTCCCGCGATGAGGCCGGGATTGCGCAGGTCGAGGAGACCCACAGCATCGTGTCGACCGAGCAGGTCCGCGAGTGGTGCAGCGGCGACGCCCAGGTGGTCATCAAGCCGGTCATCGACCTCGAAGCCCACCACCACACCGACGCCTATGCCATCCCCGACCGGCTCATCGAGCAGACCCGTCTGGCCCAGCCGGTGTGCGCCTTCCCGTGGTGCGAACGCCCCGCCCGACGCTGCGACACCGACCACGTCACCGCCCACGGCACGGGATCGACCGGCGGTCCGACCTGCAGCTGCAACCTGGCCCCGCTCTGCCGGCGACACCACCGCGCGAAGACCCACACGGGTTGGACCTACGACAAGACCGACGCGGCCACCTACGTCTGGCGATCACCCCACGGGCTCCACCTGGTCAAGGACCACGGGACCACCCGGCTCGTCACCGCACACCCGCCCGACGACTGACCGGTCGATCCCGTCGAGACCCGGACCCCGCCGGCATCACGCCGGCAGGGGGCCCACCGCTGCCTGGGACCCTCGATGTCTTGGTCAAGGGGTGTGGGGCGGGGGTTCTCGCCTTCGCTGGCGCAGTGGGGGTAGTCGCGAGTCGGCTCGGGTGGGACCAGGCGCACAGCACGGCCGCGATGGCTCTCTCATGGCCCGCGGCTGCGCTCCATCAGCTCGTCGGCACCGTGGGCATCGATCACCGTCGCGGCGTGGACATGCACGCGGGTTGTTGACGCAGATGACGACACCGACCACGGGACCACCCGCCTCGTCACCGCCCACCCACCCGACGAGTAGATCCACCGCCCCGGACCCCGCCAGCACCCCGCAGGCGGGGCCACATCCCTGTCCGCCTGCGGTTTCTCCCGACTGGGACGCTCCGGTGTCTGGCGTGGACCCGAAGGGTGGCCATCCTGACGGACCTAACCGCTGTCTGCACCACGCACGCAGCATCGGGGAAGCTCAGCGGTGGGGCGGGCGGCAGGGGATGATGGGCGCGAGCCGACCGCGTCTGGAGGAGACCACGTGGCCCAGTCCGGGGACTTGTTCCGCACGATCACCGAGGGCAGCCCCGACGGGCTGTGGCTGATCGACCCGAGCGGATCCACCCGCTACGCCAACGCCGCGATGGGTGGGCTGCTCGGATGCGACGTGGCGACGATGACCGGCCGCCCGGCACTGGAGGCGATGCAGCCCTCGGACGCCGCGGTGCTGCGGGTGCACCTCGCCCGGCTGGCCGCGGTCGACCCGAGCGACCCGAGTGCGGGCGCCGGGCACGCCGAGACCGCGATCAGTCGCGCCTCCGGTCCGATCACCTGGTGCCTGGTCAGCTGGGGACCGCTGGTGGAGGACGGCGTCCTGCTGGGGTGGCTGCACCGGTTCACGCCGTACGCCGGGCCCACGGAGCTGGCCGCGCGCACGCGCGCCCGCGAGCGCCGGCTCAACGGCGCCCCGCCGATCGGCCGGCTGGCCGCCTGGGAGGGCGACCTCGCCACGGCGTCGGTCAGCGGCACCGACCAGCTGCGCCAGATCCTCGGACTCGCGGCCGGGGCCCGGATCCCCGCCGGGCGGCGCTTCCTCGACCTCATCCACCCCGAGGACCACGCGGCGGTGCGCGCCGCCTACGACCGCGCCCTCACCGACGGCGGCCAGGTCGACCTGGCCGTCCGCTTCCTGCTGCCCGACGGCGGGCTGCGGTGGCTGCACGTCCTCGGTGTGTCCGACCGCACCGGGCCCGGCGGCGACTCGCGCCTGCTCGGCACCGTGCACGACGTCACCGACTCCCAGCTCGCCGAGGAGCAGGCCGCGCACACCGCGCGCCGACTGCGCCTGCAGCAGCAGATCGCCACCATCGCGAACCGCGCCACCACCCTCAGCGAGGCGGTCCGCCTCGCCGGCGCCAGCCTCCCGGAGAACGCACCCGGCTGGGCGGCGGTCGCGATCTTCGACACCACCGGACCCGAGCCCGTGCTGGTCGAGGTCTATGACACCGACACCCCGCCCGACCCCGCGCTCGCCGCGCAGACCCGTCGTACGGCGGGGGTGGCCACCTGCCCCCTCGACGGCGTCGGCAGCCGGGTCGCCCTGCCCGTCCTCGTGCACACCGACGTGGTCGCGGTGATCGAGCTGCGCACCGACGAGGTCCCGCCCGACGACGCCTCGCACGCGATGCTCGGCCAGGTCGGCGCCCAGCTCGGGGTCGTGGCGACGCGCGAGCGCGCCGCCCGCGAGCTCGCGATCGCGCGCGACGAGGCGGTGCAGGCCTCGCGGCTGAAGTCGGAGTTCCTCGCCACGATGTCGCACGAGATCCGCACCCCGATGAACGGCGTCGTCGGCCTCACCGACCTGCTGCTCTCCACCGACCTCGACGAGCAGCAGCGCCGCCTCGGCGAGGGGCTGCAGGCCGCCGGCCTCGACCTGCTCGCGATCATCAACGACATCCTCGACCTGTCCAAGGTCGAGTCCGGCAAGCTCGAGCTCGAGGTCACCGACTTCGATGTCCGCACGGTCCTGGAACGCACCGCGTCGGTGATGCGCGGCGCCGCCTATGCCAAGCGCCTCGAGCTCGTGGTGGGGTGCGACGCCGAGGTGCCCGCGCTGCTGCGCGGCGACGCGACCCGGCTCGGCCAGGTCGTGGCCAACCTGGTCTCCAACGCCGTGAAGTTCACCGAGAGCGGCGAGGTGGTGGTCCGCGCCAGCGTCGCGCAGGCCACCGACAGCCACGTCGTGCTCCGCGTCGAGGTCCGCGACACCGGCATCGGCATCCAGCCCGCCGCGCAGGAGAGCATCTTCGAGGCCTTCACCCAGGCCGACCTGTCCACCACCCGCCGTCACGGCGGCACCGGCCTCGGCCTGGCGATCTCGCGCCAGCTCGTCGAGGCGATGAGCGGCACCCTCGCGGTCGTGTCCCGCCCCGGCGTGGGCAGCACCTTCACCTTCACCGCCCGCCTCCAGCGGCCCGTCGCCCCGTGCGCCGCCGAGACCCCCACCGCCCTGCGCGGTCGCCGGGCACTCGTCGTCGTCGACAACGCCTCCGCCCGCGCCGCGCTCGTCGACCAGCTCCGGGCGTGGGGGATGGACGTCGCCACCGCACCCGACGCCGAGCAGGCCCTGACCGTGCTGCACCAGGCCGCCCGCCTCGCCAAGCCGTACGCCGTGGCGCTGGTCGACGCCGCGCTGCCGGTCGCCGACGGGGTCGAGCTGGCGCGGCGGGCCGCGGAGCACCCGGGCCTCCGCGACCTGGCGGTCGTGCTGCTCAGCGCCGACCCGCTGTGGCTGCGCGAGAACCTCGACACCACCGGAGGGGTGGCCCACGTGCTCGGCAAACCGGTGCCGCACGCCGAGCTCCGCGACACCCTGCTCGCGCAGCTGCGCGGGCGCGACGAGGCGCCGCCGCCTGACCGCCGGGACGGTGCCGCCGAGGACGCCCGGCGACGCCTCGACGTCTCGGTGCTCGTCGTCGAGGACAACGCCGTGAACCAGATGGTGGCGACCGGCATCCTGGAGAACCTCGGGGCGCGGGTGCAGCTCGCCGATGACGGCCGCGCCGCGGTGGCCGCGCTGGCCGGCGAGCACGGCTTCGACGCCGTGCTGATGGACTGCCGGATGCCGGTGCTGGACGGCTTCGACGCGACCCGCGCGGTGCGCTCCGCCGAGGCCCCCGGGTCGCGGGTGCCGATCATCGCGATGACCGCCTCCGCGATCGAGGGCGAGCGGGAGCGCTGCATCGGTGCGGGCATGGACGACTTCATCACCAAGCCGGTCGACCCCGAGCACCTCGCCCGCGTGCTGCGCCGCTGGACCGTCGACGGGCCGGCGCTCGACCCGGCCCGGGTGCGCATGCTCGACGAGCTCGTGAAGGACGGGGTCAGCTTCTTCGACCGCACCGCCCGGTCGTTCATGAGCCGCATCGAGGAGCAGCTCGCAGCGATCTGCGACGCCATCGAGGCGGCCGAGGCGATGCGCACCTTCACCTCCGCGCACCTGGTCAAGGGCAGCGCGCTCAACCTGGGGCTCCCCCGGGTCGCCGCCGCGGCGGCGCGGATCGAGGCGCGCGCCGACACCGGCGCCACGGACGGCTACGCGCCGCTGGTCGAGGCGTTGCGTCACGAGATCGACCACGCGGTCGCGGTCCTCGCGGACGCGGTGCGGTGAGCCTCACCGACACCGGATTCGAGGTCGTGGCCCGGCATCGTCCGGTCACCCTCGTCCAGGGCGACCTGCCCGCGGGCGCGGCCGCGGCGCCGTACGTCGCGGTCGAGGCGCCCCTCGTCGCCGGCCAGCCGCTCGCGGTGCGCCTCACCGGGCGCGACGTCGTCGTGGAGGCCAGCCACGACCCCGGGCCCGGGCGGCACGGCCGGGTCCGCCTCACTGCACGCGTGCGGGACCGGACGGTCCGCCGCGCCCCGCGCGAGCTCGCCGGGGCCCTGCGCCACCGGCACCGCGCCCTCGCCCGGCCCGACGCACCGGTCCAGACCCTCGGTCTCGCGCTCACCGGCACCCACGTCACCGCGCTGACCCGCGGCCCGGGCGGCTGGACCGCGCGCGCCCGCCTCGACCTGGCCGGCCACCTCGACACCCGCGACGAGGACTGGCTGAGCACCCTGGGCGCCGCGAGCAGCACCGGCGCCCACCGGTGGGGCCGCTTCGGCCAGCTCGGGCTGCGCGACCTGCGCCTGGCCACCCACGCCGACGGCACGACGTACCACCTCGACGACGGGCGGCTGCTGCTCACCGCGACCAGCGCCGGGCCGGGGTTCTTCGACACCGCGCACACCTCGGTGTGGGCGTTGGACCCGGTCACGCTCGGGCTGGCGCACCGCGGCGACCTGTTCTTCCGCCGCCCCGACGCCCCGGGCGTCTTCGGCGACCACGCCTGCCACCTGGTGCGCGACGGCGCGGGCTGGCTGCTGGCCACCAGCACCTGGGGCGACTTCGACACCTCGCGCCCGATGCGGATCACGCTCGCCGAGTCCGGCGCCGACCTCACCCGCGGCCAGCACGTCCTCGACACCCGCCCGCTCGAGGTGCCCACCACCGGCGTGCCCGCGGTCGGCGTCTGGGACCCGCACCTGGTCCGCGACGGGGACCGCTGGCTGGTCGGGTACGTCGTGGCGACGCGCTACTTCCGCTTCGGCCCCGCGCTCGCCACCGGCCCGGCGCTCGACGCGCTCACCCTGCGCTCCGTCGACACCGCGTCGCGGGAGTGCGAGGGCACCACGCTGCTGCGCGACCCCGGCGCGGGCGACGCATGGCGGCTGCTGGCGAGCAGCAAGGACCGCCAGGCCTATCCGGTGTGCGACCTCGACCTGACCCGGCTCGGCGACCTCGCCGCGCCGTACCCCTCGAACATCCCGTGGCCCACCCTCGCCCGCACCGGCGACGGGTGGCTGCTGGCGGGCTTCGACGGCACCGAGCACGGGGGCCGGCTGACGGGATACGGCACCCACGGCGACGTGGTGCTCATGCGGTCCGTCCCGCGCTGAGCGCGCGACCTAGGGTGGGTGGTGACCCGCACCACACCCGCGGGTCCGCACTCGCCGCCCACCCATGGCGGCCCGACAGGACGGACAGCACCCATGCCCGTGAGCACGACCCCCGACCACCCCGCCGGCATCGACGACGTCTTCGAGCTCGCCGCCCAGCACGAGCAGGTCGTCTTCGCCCAGGACCCGGCGAGCGGCCTGCGCGCGATCATCGCGATCCATTTCACCGCGCTCGGCCCGGCCCTCGGCGGCACCCGGTTCCACCCCTACGCCTCCACCGGCGCGGCGCTGCGCGACGTGCTCGACCTGTCGCGTGGGATGACCTACAAGGCCGCCCTCGCCGGGCTCGACCTCGGCGGCGGCAAGGCAGTGATCGTCGGCGACCCGCGCACCGAGCGGTCCGAGGCGCTCTTCCGCGCCTACGGGCGCTTCGTGGACTCCCTCGGCGGGCGCTACGTCACCGCCTGCGACGTCGGCACCGACAGCGCCGACATGGACGACGTGGCCCGCGAGACCCGGCACGTGAGCGGGCTCAGCACCGAGCACGGCGGTGCCGGCGACAGCTCCGTGCTCACCGCGTACGGCGTGCACCGCGGCATGCTGGCCGCCGCCGAGCACGCCTGGGGCGCGACCCCCGGGCCCGGCGCCCTCGAGGGACGCAGCGTCGGCGTGGCCGGGGTCGGCAAGGTCGGGCGGCACCTGGTCGCGCTGCTGCTCGAGGACGGCGCCGACGTCACGGTCACCGACGTCTCCCCCGAGGCGGTCGACCGCGTGCGTCAGGAGCACCCACAGGTGCGCGTGGTCGCCTCGACCCCCGAGCTCGTGGCCTCGCCGCTCGACGTCTACGCGCCCTGCGCGCTGGGCGGCGCGCTCACCGAGGAGGTGGTCGCGGCCCTGCAGGCGCGCGTGGTGTGCGGCGCGGCCAACAACCAGCTCGCCGGTCCCGGGGTCGAGAAGGAGCTCACCGACCGCGGCATCGTCTACGCCCCGGACTACTGCGTCAACGCCGGCGGCCTGATCCAGGTCGCCGACGCGCTCGACCCGGCAGGATTCTCCTTCGAGCGCGCCCGGCTGCGGGCAGGCGGAATCCTGGACACCACCCGCCGCATCCTCGAATGCGCCGCGCGCGACGGCGTACCGACGGCGACCGCGGCGGACCGGGTCGCCGAGACCCGGATCCGCGACATCGCTCGACTGCGCGGGATCTGGGTCGGCTGACACCGCATCGCCCCTCTCAGACCGGTAGGTCGGAGAAGGACATGGCGAACAGCACCGTGCCGTCAGGCCGAGGCCTGGCGGCACGGTGGAGGTCGTCAGATGCGGTTCAAACCACGTGATGACACCATCGACGCGGCGTCAGTCGCGGTGCGGTTCGGAGTAGTCTGCCCACTTCTCCAGGACCTCGGGATCTACCGGGTCCTCGGTGTGGTTCTTCTCACCGCCGTGCAGCTCTTGGGCCAACTTCCCGAAGTCCGTCTCGTGAGTGCGGTACTTCAGGTCGCGGGCGACCTTCGTCTGCTTGGCCTTTGCTCGGCCGCGCCCCATAGGGTCAGCCCCCTCGCACCTCGGCCGGGGCACTGTGGCTCCCGGGCTGTCCTCAGAAAATTCTCGTGAGGGCAACGCTACCTGCTGGCCGATGTTCCTGCACGTCCGGACCGCCCTTCGGCTTCCGCCGTGGGCGAACACCGCCTCTCGCGGGGGCCTCGCGGCCCGTGCGGGTCAGCTCCAGCCGGGGTGCTGGCCGATCAACCTCACCCGTCCTCCGTCGGTCTCCGAGGCGGTCACCTCGCCGGCGACCCAGGCCTGGATGCCGAAGCCGTCGAGCACCCGGATCGCCTCGTCGACGTCCTCGGGGTGGGTCAGCGAGACCATCCCGACGCCACAGTTGAGGGTCATCTCCAGGTCGGCCTGGGAGAGCTGGCCCACCCGGCGTACGACGTCGAAGATCGGCTGCGGGGTCCAGGAGGCGCGGTCCAGCGTCGCGGTGAGCTCGGCGGGCATCACCCGCTCCAGGTTGGCCGCGAGGCCGCCACCGGTCACGTGGGACATCGCGTGGGTGCGGGTGCGCCGGGCGAGCTCGAGGCAGGCCTTGGCGTAGATGCGGGTGGGGACCAGCAGCTCGGTGCCCAGGGCGCCGCCGAGCTCCTCGACCTCGCGGTCCAGCGCCCAGCCGGCCTGCTCGAGGAGCACGTGGCGCACCAGGGAGTAGCCGTTGGAGTGCAGACCGCTGGCGGCCATCGCGATCACCACGTCGCCGGGGCGGACCCGGCCGGGGCCGAGCAGGTCGTCGGCCTCGACGACACCGGTGGTCGCGCCCGCCACGTCGTACTCGTCGGGCGCCAGCAGGCCGGGGTGCTCGGCGGTCTCGCCGCCGACCAGCGCGCAGCCGGCCTCGACGCACGCCTCGGCGATGCCCTTGACGATCGCAGCGATCCGCTCGGGGACGACCCGGCCGGTGGCGATGTAGTCGGTCATGAACAGCGGCTCGGCGCCGCAGACCACGAGGTCGTCGACGACCATGCCGACCAGGTCGAAGCCGATCGTGTCGTGGACGTCCATGGCCTGCGCGATCGCGACCTTGGTGCCGACGCCGTCGGTGGAGGTGGCCAGCAGCGGGCGCTTGTACTTCGTCAGCGCGGAGGCGTCGAAGAGCCCGGCGAAGCCGCCCAGGCCACCGATCATCTCCGGGCGGCGGGCCTTCTCGACCCAGCCCTTCATCAGGTCGATCGCGCGGTCGGCGGCCTCGATGTCGACGCCGGCGGCGGCGTAGGCGTTCGCGGCGCTGTTCTGGCCGGCAGCGGTGCCAGTGGGGGTCTCGGTCACGGGGTCGGTCCTCACGGGTTGTTCAGCACGGGCAGCGCCTTGCCCACGGTCGGGGAGATGAGCGTCGCCTCGAGCAGGTGCTTGCCGAGCTGACTCTCGTCGGGGAGCGGCACGGGGTACTCCCCCGTGAAGCAGGCCTGGCACAGCTGCTCGGCCGGCTGCTTGGTGGCCTCGATCATCCCGTCGAGGGAGATGTAGCCGAGGCTGTCGGCACCGACGCTGTGGGCGATCTCGTCGACGTCGATGCCGTTGGCGATCAGCTCCGCGCGGGTCGCGAAGTCGATGCCGTAGAAGCACGGCCACTTCACCGGGGGGCTGGAGATGCGCACGTGCACCTCGAGGGCGCCCGCCTCGCGCAGCATCCGCACCTGGGCGCGCTGGGTGTTGCCGCGGACGATGGAGTCGTCGACCACCACGATGCGCTTGCCGCGGATCATGTGGTCGAGGGCGTTGAGCTTGAGCCGGATGCCGAGCTGGCGCAGGGTCTGGCTGGGCTGGATGAACGTGCGCCCGACGTAGGCGTTCTTGACGAAGCCCTGGCCGAAGGGGATGCCGCTCTCCTCGGCGTACCCGGCGGCGGCCGGCGTACCGGACTCGGGCACCGGCATCACCAGGTCGGCCTCGACGGGGAACTCGCGGGCCAGCTGGCGGCCCATCTCGACGCGGGCCTCGTGGACGCTGCGCCCGCTGATGGTGGCGTCGGGGCGGGCGAGGTAGACGTACTCGAAGACGCAGCCCTTGCGGTCGGGCTCGGCGAACTTGTGCGAGCGCAGGCCCTGGTCGTCGATGACGATCATCTCGCCGGGCTCGACCTCGCGCACGACGCTGGCGCCGATCGTGGCCAGGGCGGCGCTCTCGGAGGCCACCACCCAGCCACGCTCGAGACGGCCGAGCACCAGCGGACGGATGCCCTGGGGGTCGCGGGCGGCGTAGAGGGTGTCCTCGTTCATCCACACGAAGCAGTACGCCCCGCGCAGCATCGGCAGCACCTCGAGCGCACGCTCCTCGAGCGTGCCGTCGGGGTGGTGGGCCATCAGGGCGGTGACCAGGCTGGTGTCGTTGGTCGCCTCGCCCTGCGGACGCTGGAGGTCGAGCTCGTCGGCCGGGCCGGGCAGTGCCGCCACCAGCTCGCGCAGCTCGTGGGTGTTGATGAGGTTGCCGTTGTGGCCCAGCGCGATCGAGCCGTGCCCGGTCGGGCGGAACGTGGGCTGCGCGTTCTCCCAGGTGCTCGCGCCGGTGGTGGAGTAGCGCGCGTGGCCGATCGCGAGGTGGCCGCGCAGCGAGCTGAGCGTCGACTCGTCGAAGACCTGGGAGACCAGCCCCATGTCCTTGTAGACCAGGATCTGGCGCCCGTTGCTCACCGCGATGCCGGCCGACTCCTGGCCGCGGTGCTGCAGGGCGTAGAGACCGAAGTAGGTCAGCTTGGCCACGTCTTCGCCGGGGGCCCAGACACCGAAGACGCCACAGGCGTCCTGGGGTCCCTGGTCCTGCGGGTCGATCGCGTGGGTGAGGCGGCCGTCGCCGCCCCGCCGACCAGCACTGGAAGAGCTGCCACTGCTGCTGAGGAAGGGCACGCCCTCAGTCTAGGGCGTCGCGGCCGCGCATCCCGCGTCGGTGACGGTGCTTGGACTTCGAAGACAGGCGACGAGACGCGCCGTAGGCTGTGGCGGCCACCACTCCCTGAGGAACGATGACCATCTTGCAGACCGCATCGACGTCGCACCTGGCGGGGATCACCGCACCCTCGCGTGATGCGTTGCAGCTGATCGCCGACGGGGTCACGCAGGTCGCCGGGTTCGGGGTCGCCGCGATCAGCGTCGTCCGCGACGCCACCCACATGCAGATCGTCGCGGTGGCCGGCAGCGAGGAGGCCCGCCGGTCGCTCGAGGGCAGCCGCACCCCCATCGCGGAGCTCATGGAGGAGATCGCGGTCGCCGACGACTGGGGGCTGTTGAAGTTCGTGCCCCACGAGCGTCTCGACCTCGAGGACGACCAGTGGGGCTGGGTGCCTGACATCGAGCCGATCGACGCCCCGGACGCCTGGCACCCGCTGGACCTGCTGGTCGCGCCGCTGGTCGACACCGAGGGCATGCTGTGCGGGATGCTGAGCATGGACCTGCCCGCCGACGGCCGGCGTCCCGGCCTCGACCAGCGCCGGATGCTCCAGGTGTACGCCGAGCAGGCCGGGCGCGCCGTCGTCACGGCGTTGGAGCGCGAGGCGCTCGCCGAGCAGGTCCGCCTCGCCGAGGCCGCGCGTGGGGTGATCCGCAACGCCTCCAGCCACCTCGCGCTCGAGGACGTGCTCAGCGAGTGCCGGGTCGCGCTCGCCGAGGGCTTCCGTGCCCGCGGGGTGTGGGTGCAGACCTTCGGTGAGGAGATCCGGCGTTCCGGCGCGATCTACGCCATCAACGAGGCCGCCCCGGTGCTGGGCCCGGAGCTGGAGGCGCTCGCCGAGATCTCGGCCATGCGTGCCTGGGAGTCCCAGCGCGCCATCGTGGTGAGCGTCGATCCCGGTGAGCGCGCCGCGTCGACGGGGCTCACCACGAAGCAGCATCGACTCGTCGTCGACTTCCTCCAGGGCATCGAGATCAGCACGATGCTCTTCGTGCCGCTCGGGGCCGGGCGCGACTGCGTGGGCAACCTGGTGCTCACCCGCGCGGTCGGCGAACGGCCCTGGACCGAGACGGAGGCCGCCGCGGCCCTCGACGTCGGCCACGACCTGGGCCGGGCGGTGCTCAACGCCCGCACGTTCGAGCGCGAGCACCTCCTCGTGCAGGAGCTGCAGGCCCTCGACACCTACAAGAGCCAGCTGATCGCGACGGTGTCGCACGAGCTGAAGAACCCGCTCACCGCCGTGCTCGGGCACCTCGAGATCCTCGAGTCGGTCGACGTACCCCGCCCGGTGCGCACCTCGCTGTCGGCGATGGAGCGCGGCGCACGACGCCTCGCCCGGGTCGCGGACGACCTGCTCCTGCTCGCCCGGATGGACGACCCGACCAACCCGGTGCACCGGCGGGCGGTCGACCTGCGCTCGGTGGTCGACGACGTCGTCGACCTCACCGCGGTGTCCGCCTCGCGGCGCGACCTCACCGTGCGGGTCGAGGCCCCGAACGGCCAGGTCGTCGCGATGGGCGACCCCGACGAGCTCGACCGGGTGCTCACCAACCTGCTGAGCAACGCGGTGAAGTACTCCCCCGACGGCGGCACGATCGTGGTCAACCTCGACCGCACCCCCGACGAGGTCGTCCTGAGCTGCTCCGACGAGGGCCTCGGCATCTCCGAGGCCGACCAGGAGCAGCTGTTCACCGAGTTCTTCCGCTCCAGCAACCCGGCCGCCGTCGCCCAGCCGGGCACCGGCCTCGGGCTGGCCATCGTGCAGCGCATCGTGCGCCGCCACGGCGGTCGGATCGAGGTCGAGTCCGAGCTCGGCTGCGGCAGCACGTTCCGGGTCCTGCTGCCGGCCTGAGCGCCCTTGGCGCCGAGTCGACGCGCCATTGGCGCCGACTCGGCGTGGGGTCAGCCCTGGGCGAGGTTGCGCAGGAGGAGGGCCTCGGCCAGCACGACGCGCTCGAACTCCGCGAGGTGCAGGCCCTCGTTGGCGCCGTGGGCGCGGGTGTCGGGGTCCTCCACGCCGGTGACGAGCACGCTGGCCTCCGGGAAGGTCTCGAGGAACTCCGCGATGAACGGGATCGAGCCGCCCACGCCCATGTCGACCGGCGCGGTGCCGTCCCAGGCCTCGGTGAACGCCGCGCGTGCCGCGTCGTACGCCGGGCCGGTGGCGTCGATGGCGGTGGCCTCGCCGGTGTCGACGACGGTGAAGGTCAGCTCGGCGCCCCACGGGACGTGCTGCTCGCAGTGGCGGCGCAGGCACTCCACCGCGTTGGCGGCGGTGTCGCCCGGGGCGATGCGCAGCGAGACCTTGGCGCGCGCGGAGGCGACCAGGGTGTTGCTGGCGCCGTCGACCTTGGGGGCGTCGAGGCCGGTGATCGAGAGCGCGGGCTGGGTCCACAGCCGCTCCACCACCGGGCCGGAGCCGATCCACTGCACGCCCGGGTTGACGCCGGACTCGGCCTGCAGGCGGTCCTCGGGGTACTCCACGTCGGCGGCGGGGCCGCTGTGCAGGCCCTCGATGAGCAGGTTGCCGGCGTCGTCGTGGAAGGAGGCGATCAGCCGGCTCAGGGTGATCAGCGAGTCGGGAACGAGCCCGCCCCACATGCCGGAGTGCACGGCGTGGGTGAGGGTGCGGACCTCGATGTCGGCGCGGACCAGGCCGCGCAGGCTGGTGGTCAGCGCGGGGACGCCGATGTCCCAGTTGCCGGAGTCGGCGATCACGATGACGTCGGCGGCGAGCCGGTCGCGGTGCTGGCGCAGCAGCTCGGGCAGGGTGTCGGAGCCGACCTCCTCCTCGCCCTCGATGAACATCGTGACGCTGACCGGCAGCTCGTCGCCGAAGACGCGCAGCGCACCGAGGTGGGCGGCGATGCCGGCCTTGTCGTCGGCCGCGCCGCGGGCGTAGAGCCGGTCGCCGCGCTCGGTGGGCTCGAACGGCGGGGAGTCCCACTCGGCGTGGTCGTTCTCGGGCTGCACGTCGTGGTGGGCGTAGAGCAGCACCGTCGGCGCACCGGCCGGGCCGGCCTTGTGCGCGATGACCGCCGGGGCGCCGCCGTCCTCGCGGGCGCTGACGATGTCGACGGTGTCGAAGTTCTCGGCCCGGAACAGCGCGGCCACCGCCTCGGCGCTGCGCTGCACCTCGGCGGCGCGCGCGGGGTCGGCGCTGACCGACTCGATGCGGACGAGGTCCTCGAGATCCCGGCGGATCCCGGGGAGGAGCTGCTGGACCCTGGCGTGGATGTCGAGACTCATGGCATCCAACCTAGGCGCTCCCCCGTGCTCACCCCAGCGGCAGGTACGCCGTGAGGTCGGCGCGCTCCCCGCTGGCGTGCACCCGCCCGGCCGCGTCGGCGTCGGCCCAGGCGAGCGTGCCGGTGGCCAGGTCGATCCAGGTCAGCGCGTCGGTCTCGACCACGGCCGGCGGGGTGCCGCGGGTGTGGCGCACGCCCGGGATGACCTGCACCGCGGCGTACGGCGGGACGCGCACCTCCACGGAGTGGCCCGGCGCGCGCTGCTCGAGCACGGCAAGGAAGTGCTTGACCAGCAGCCTGAGGTCGGGCTTCTCGGCCTCCCCGGCGCGCAGCCGGGTGAGCGCGTCGCGGACCTCGGAGGCGGGCGCGGGCTTCAGACGGGCGGGCACGCCACCAGCCTAGGAGGTGGCCGACGGCGGCCGGGGCCCACCCGATCCCGATCCCGATCCCGATTCCGACCCCGGCAGCGCGGCCCGGGTGAAGACCGCCGCGGTCCGCGCGACCGTCTCCCGCAGCTCCGGCGGCGACTCCACGACGAAGTCGGCACCGACCTGGGCGAGCACCACCACCGGCCAGGCGAGATCGTCGACGCCCATCTCGAGCACGCACGAGCCGGGCTCGTCCTCGAGCGGCACCGCCCGCCCCCACTGACCGACCGCGGCGGCCACGGTCGCGGCCGGCGCCGCCACCCGCACCCGTACGGCGTAGCGGTGCGGCATGCCGCGGATGCCCGCCTCGACGAAGGCGACCGCGTCGGTGGCCGGGAGCTCGCGGCGTCGGAAGCGCTGCCCGGTGGTGCCGACCTCGGCGATCCGGTCCACCCGGAAGGA
The DNA here is from genome assembly GCF_009557055.1 of Nocardioides sp. dk884. NCBI lineage: Bacteria > Bacillati > Actinomycetota > Actinomycetes > Propionibacteriales > Nocardioidaceae > Nocardioides > Nocardioides sp. dk884. Next base: position 3,903,320 of record NZ_CP045649.1, read on the forward strand.
GCGCCAGTCCTGGCGGTCGCGGTCGTAGGCGACGAGGTACCAGCGGCGACCGAGGGTGACCAGGCGGTGCGGCTCGACGCGACGCCGGGACGGCTCGGCAGCGCCGCCACCGCGGGCCGCCGGGGTGTAGGTGAAGTCGACGGGCTCCTCGTCGCGGCAGGCCTGGGCGAGCGTGGTGAGGGTGCCGGCGTCGAGCACCGGGGCACCGCGCCACGGGCCGGGCGACTCCGTCTGCGAGCGCACCGCCTCCATGCGCCGGCGCAGCCGGGGCGGCATCAGCGCGATCACCTTGGTGAGCGCCTGCACCGAGGTCTCCGCGAGCCCCGCGGCGGACCCGGTGGTCGCCTGGCGCAGCCCGACCGCGATCGCGACCGCCTCCTCGTCCTCGAGCAGCAGCGGCGGCAGCGCGCCGCCCGCCTGCAGCTGGTAGCCGCCGTCGACGCCGCGCGCCGCCTCGACGGCGTACCCGAGGTCGCGCAGCCGCTCCACGTCGCGCCGCAGGGTGCGGGGGCTGACCTCGAGTCGGGCCGCGAGCTCGGGGCCGGGCCAGTGCCGGTGGGTCTGCAACAGGGAGAGGAGGCGCAGCATCCGGGCAGCGGTGGACATCTCCCCAGGTTAGGTCGGAAAGCGGCCGGAAACTGTCCTGATCGCTCGGGAGGCTGGGGTCATGAGCCAGTCACCAGTGATCCGGACCCGGGGTCTCACCCGGCACTTCACCCGCGACAAGTTCACGATCGAGGCCGTCCGCGACCTCGATCTCCAGGTCGCCCCCGGCGAGCTCGTCGCCTTCCTCGGCCCCAACGGCGCCGGCAAGTCCACGACCCTGCGGATGCTGACCACCCTGCTCCCGCCGACCTCCGGCAGCGCCGAGGTGGCCGGCTTCGACGTGGTGACCCAGCGCCGCGACGTACGCCGCAGCATCGGGTACGTCGGCCAGGGCAACGCGGCGGCGCACGCCCAGCGCGGTCGCGACGAGCTGGTCAGCCAGGGCCGGGCCTTCGGGCTCTCTCGGGCCGCGGCCCGGGAGCGCGCGGCCGAGCTGCTCGCGGACTTCGACCTCACCGAGCACGCCGACCGGCCGGTCTCGACCCTGTCCGGTGGTCAGCGGCGGCGCCTCGACGTCGCGATCGGGCTCGTGCACGCCCCGCCGCTGATGTTCCTCGACGAGCCGTCGACGGGGCTGGACCCGCAGAACCGGGTCAACCTGCAAGAGCAGGTGCTGCGCCTGCACCGCGAGCACGGCACCACCGTCGTGCTCACGACGCACTACCTGGAGGAGGCCGACTCGATCGCCGACCGGGTGGTGGTCATCGACCACGGCACGGTCATCGCCGACGACAGCGCCGCCCGGCTCAAGGCCGGGCTCGGCGACCTGGTCTCGCTCGGGTTCGCCACCGCCGCGGACGCCGGGCGGGCCGCGGAGCGGGCCGGTCGCGTCCCGGAGGCGACGGTGAGCGTGCAGGACCGCGAGGTCACGGTGCGCGTCGCGCACGGCCGCGACCTCGTCCCCGGGCTCGTCCTCGACCTGGCCGCGACGGGCGTCCCCGTCACCCGCCTCGAGGTGGTCGGTCCGACCCTCGACGACGTCTTCCTCGACCTCACCGGCCGCAGCCTGCGCGACGCCCATGCCGACGCCGCACCCGGCGCCGCCCCCGCCCCCGCGACCGCGACCGAAGGAGCGGCGGCATGAGCGCCGTCGCCACCTACTCCACCGGCCGCCCGGGCCGCCCCGGTCCCGCCGCTCCTGGCTTCCTGGCCGACACCTGGAACGTCATGGTGCGCGAGCTGCGGCCGGTGTGGCGCGAGCCGGTGTCGGTGCTGTTCGCGATGGTGCAGCCGCTGGTGTTCCTCGCGCTCTTCGCCCCGCTGCTGCCCGAGGTCTCCGGTGGCTCGGCGCTGCAGTGGTTCGTCCCCGGCATCGTCGCGATGACCGCGCTGATGGGCGCCTCCTTCACCGGCGCCAACCTGACCGCGGAGATCCAGTCCGGCTCCCACGAGCGGCTGCTCGTCTCGCCGTTGTCGCGCTCCGCGCTGCTCGTCGGGCGCGCGCTCAAGGAGGTGGTCCCGCTCCTGATGCAGACCGCGATCATCCTGGTGGTGGTCACGCCGTTCAGCTACGACCTGCACCTGCCCGGCGTACTCCTCGGGCTGGTGGTGCTGGCCGGGTTCAGCATCGGGGTCGGGGCCCTGTCCTTCGCCCTGGCACTGGCCAGCAAGGACCAGGACTGGCTGTTCTGGACCGTGCAACAGACGGCGATCTTCCCGCTGCTGCTGCTCGCCGGGGTGCTGCTCCCCCTCGAGGGCGCCCCGCGCTGGCTGGCCTTCCTGGCCGACCTGAACCCGCTCGCCTACGTCGTCGACGCCGTCCGCGAGCTGTTCGCGGGCTCCTTCGACCCCGGCGTCGTCGGCGCCGGTTTCGCGGCCTCGGCCGTGGTCGCCGCACTCGGCCTGGTCGTCGGGCTGCGCGCGATGAACCGGTCCGCCTGAGGGCTATCCGAGCCCGGCCAGCAGGTCCACGGTCCGTGCCCAGGCCGGCGAGTCGGGGTCGACCAGGGCCATGTGCGGGTCCGCGAGGTCGTCCTCGATCACGAGCAGGTCCGCGTCGCCGCCGGCGGCGCGGGCCCGCGCGACGTACTCCTCGGACTGCGCGAGCGGTACGACGTCGTCGGCGCGGGCGTGCACGCAGCGCACCGGGACGTCCAGCGGCACCTGGGCGACCGGGTCGAAGGCCGCCTCGGCGGCGCCGGGCGGGTGGCCGAGGAACGCCTCGACCGCGCCGTCGCCCAGGTGCTCGCGGTGGGCGGCGGCCAGGTCGAGGACGCCGGCCTGGGCCACCACGTGGGTCAGCGGCGAGCCGGGCTGCGCCGCCGCCCAGGCGACCAGGTGCCCGCCGGCGGAGTGGCCCAGCCCGACGACGCGGGACAGGGACACCCCGTGGGCGGGGGCGTGCTCGCGCAGGGAGACCAGCGCCGCGGCCACGTCCCCGCAGGTCGCCGCGGCGCCGACGCCGCGGCGGTACTCGAGGTTCCACACCGCCCAGCCCCGGGCCGCCAGGTCGGCCGCGAGCGGGCGCCCCAGCGCGCAGTCGTAGGTCGGTTTCCAGAAACCGCCGTGCACCACCGCCACGATCCCGCGGGAGTCGCTCGCGGACCCCGCGGGCAGGGTCAGCTCGGCGTACTGGTCGGGGTGCGGGCCGTAGCCGATCCGCTGAGCGGGACGCATGGGGTCATCGTGCCCGCGGGCCGACGCCTGGGGTCGGTGCTGCGGCGGGTGGTCGGTGCTTTTCGGCGCAATTGCGCCGAAAAGCACCGCTACCGGCGGGCGAGGTCAATCGGTGGAAGCAACGGTCATGCTGCTGCCGGGTTGGCGAGCAGCTCGGCCAGCGCTTGGGCTGGGGTCCGTAGGTCCAGGGTAGGGCGGGGTCGCTTGTTCAGGGTCGCGGCGATGCGGGCGAGGTCGTCGGCACTGTGGGTTGAGAGGTCGCTGCCCTTCTCTAGCCAGAACCGGAGGAGTCGGTTGGTGTTCTCGTTCGACCCGCGCTGCCAGGGCGAGTGGGGGTCACAGAAGAAGACCGGCATCTCCAAGGCGGCCTCGACATCGCGGTAGTTAGCCAGCTCGCTGCCGCGGTCCCAGGTCAGCGAACGACGCAGATGCACCGGCAGCTGACCCATCTCGCGGATCATCGCCTGGGCCACTGACTCTGCGTCGTGGCGACCGGGCAGGTGCAGCAAGAGCACGAACCGCGTCGAGCGTTCGACCAGGGTCCCGACCGCGGAGCGGTTGCCGGCACCGAGGATCAGGTCACCCTCCCAGTGCCCGGGCACGGCCCGGTCAGCGACCTCGGCGGGGCGTTGGCTGATGGTGAAGGCCTCGCGGTACAGCCCTTTCCTGCGCCCGTCGGGGTCGGCGTGCGGCTTGCGTGCGCGGCGTTTGGTCAGCAGCTGCGCGGCCAGGTCCTTGCGCAGGCTCCCGCGGGTCTGGACATACAACGCCCGGTAGATCGTCTCGTGCGACACACGGGCCATCCTCGCTGCTGGATCGTGACCGGGGTGGGCGTGGCGCAGCATCGACGCGATCAGTCCTGGCGACCACCCGTCGTCCATCCAGGTCTCGATCCGACGACACAGCCCGGGGTTCTCGATCAGCTTGAACGCCTTGGGTCGGCGTCGCCGTTCGTGCGCGACACGATGCGCGATCGGGGCCCAGTAGGAGCCGTCGGGGCCGCGGTTGCGCGCGACCTCGCGAGAGACCACCGACTTGTCGCGCCCGATCAGTGTCGCGATCCGGGTCAACGCCCACCCTGCACGCAACCCTGCCGCGATCACCGCACGGTCCTCGCTGCTCAACGCCCGCCGTCGGCGTGGGCCTTCTTCGGGATTGCGTATCCCTGGCACTCCTACGGGAGCGCTTCCGGGCAGGCCACCGATCGCACCGAATTGGATGACTGGGCTCACAAGCCCCGAGGATCGCCACCAGTACGTCGCGGTTCGATGCGACACACCGACCCGATCCGCGGCAGCCTGCAGCGCGAACCCACCACAGACCAACGCGAAGAACTCCTCACGAACCTCGTACGGCACGTACCGCCTGCCCATCGCAACACCACCATCACTCGGCGTTGCTTCGACCGATGGACTCCGCCGCGGGTAGCAGGTACCAAACCCAGCAATTGCGCGGAAAGACACGCACCCGAGGCCCCCGAGCGAGCAACGGAGCCGGCCCGATCAGTCGAAGCGGCCCTGCCGGCCGCGCTTGATGTCCCCGCGGCGCTTCTTGGCGCCCAGGCGACGCTCCTTCGACCCACGCGTCGGGCGGGTGGGGCGGCGCTTGGCGGGCGGGGGCGCGGCGGCCTCGCGCAGCAGCTGCGCGAGGCGCTCGCGGGCGGCCTTGCGGTTGGCCAGCTGGGTGCGGTGCTCGCTGGCCACGACCGTCAGCACCCCGTCGACCAGGCGCCCGGCGAGCCGGTCGAGCACCCGGTCGCGCAGCGTCTCCGGCAGGGACGCCGACCGGGCCAGGTCGACGGAGAGCTCGACGCGGCTGTCGGTGGTGTTGACGCCCTGGCCGCCGGGGCCCGAGGACCGGGAGAACCGCTCGGTCAGCTCGGCCGCGGGAAGCACCCACGACCGGCTGACGGGCAGGTCGTCAGCCAAGCGCCGCCGGGATCGTCGCCATCCACGCCGCCCGGACCTCGAGCAGCGGGGCGTCGAACTCCCCCTCCACCGACACCGCGTCGCCGCCGGTGACGCCGAGCTCGGTGAGCGGTACGCCGTGGCGCGCGGCGAGCGCGGCGAGGCGGTCCTCCGCGCCGGCCGCGACGGTGACCAGCACCCGACCCGCGGACTCGGAGAACAGCGCCACGAACGCGTCGTCGGCCACGTCGGCCACCGAGACCCGGACACCGACCATGCGGTCCAGCGAGGACTCGACGAGCGCCTGGGCCAGGCCGCCATCGGCGAGGTCGTGGGCGCTGGTGAGCAGCCCGCGGCCCTCGGCGAGCAGCTCGGCGAGCGCCTTCTCCGCGGCCAGGTCGACGCGCGGCGGGATGCCGCCGAGGTGACCGTGGACCACGTGGGCCCACTCCGAGCCCGAGAGCTCCTCGCGGGTCTCGCCGAGCAGGAAGACCCGCTCGCCGGCCGCGCCGAAGCCCGAGGGGGTGCGGGTGGTGACGTCGTCGATCACGCCGAGCACCGCGACCACCGGGGTCGGCAGGATCGCGGTCTCGCCGGTCTGGTTGTAGAGGCTCACGTTGCCGCCGGTGACCGGGATGCCGAGCTCCAGGCAGCCGTCCTTGAGCCCGCGGCAGGCCTCGGCGAACTGCCACATCACGTCGGTGTCCTCGGGCGAGCCGAAGTTGAGGCAGTCCGAGATCGCCAGCGGCGTGGCGCCGCCGGTCGCGACGTTGCGGTAGGACTCCGCAAGCGCGAGCTGCGCGCCGGCGTACGGGTCGAGCTTGGCGAAGCGGCCGTTGCAGTCGGTCGAGACCGCCACGCCGAGGTTGGTCTCCTCGTCGATGCGCACCATGCCGCTGTCGGAGGGCTGGGCAAGCACGGTGTTGCCGCGCACGTAGCGGTCGTACTGGTCGGTGATCCAGGACTTGTCGCACAGGTTCGGGCTGGCGACCAGGCGCAGCAGGGTCTCCAGCAGCTCCGCACCGGTGCCGGGGCGGGGCAGGTCCTCGGCGCGGTCGCCCTGGAGGGCGTCCTGCCAGGTGGGGCGGGCGTAGGGGCGCTCGTAGGTCGGGCCCTCGTGGGCGACGGTGCGCGGCGGCACGTCGACGACCCGCTCGCCGTGCCAGTCGATCTCGAGGCGGCCGGTGTCGGTGACCTCGCCGATCACGACGGCCTCGACGTCCCACTTGGCGCAGATGGCCATGAACGCCTCGACGTCGCCGGGCTCGACGACCGCCATCATCCGCTCCTGCGACTCGCTCATGAGGATCTCCTCGGGAGCGAGCGTGGAGTCGCGCAGCGGCACCCGGTCGAGCTCGACGTGCATGCCGCCGTCGCCGGCGGAGGCGAGCTCGGAGGTGGCGCAGGACAGGCCCGCGCCGCCAAGGTCCTGGATGCCGGCGACCAGTCCGGCGGCGAAGATCTCGAGCGTGCACTCGATGAGCAGCTTCTCCATGAAGGGGTCGCCGACCTGCACGCTGGGCCGCTTGGCCGGGCCGTCGGCGTCGAAGGTCTCGCTCGCGAGCACGGAGACGCCGCCGATGCCGTCGCCGCCGGTGCGGGCGCCGTAGAGGATCACCTGGTTGCCGACGCCGGAGGCCTTGGCGAGGTGGAGGTCCTCGTGGCGCAGCACGCCGACGCACAGCGCGTTGACCAGCGGGTTGCCGGCGTAGCTCGCGTCGAAGACCGCCTCGCCGCCGATGTTGGGCAGGCCCAGGCAGTTGCCGTAGCCGCCCACGCCGGCCACGATCCCGGGCAGCACCCGGTGGGTGTCGGGGGCGTCGAGCGGGCCGAAGCGCAGCGGGTCCATGACCGCGACCGGGCGTGCGCCCATCGCGAGGATGTCGCGGACGATGCCGCCCACGCCGGTCGCGGCGCCCTGGTAGGGCTCGACGTACGACGGGTGGTTGTGGCTCTCGACCTTGAAGGTGACGGCGTAGCCCTGGCCGACGTCGATGACGCCGGCGTTCTCGCCGATGCCGGCCAGCATCTTGCCGGCCGGGGTCTCCTGCGGGATCTCGGAGAACTGCTTGAGGTGCACCTTGGAGGACTTGTAGGAGCAGTGCTCGCTCCACATCACCGAGTACATCGCCAGCTCCGAGCTGGTCGGGCGGCGCCCGAGGATCTCGCGGATCCGGGCGTACTCGTCGGCCTTCAGACCGAGGTCCGACCACGGCTGGGGCCGGTCGGGGTCGGTGGCGGCGGCCGCGACGGTGTCGAGGGTGGACGTGGCGGGACGCTGCTGCTTCGGCACGGGGTCAATCTACCGGCGCACTGCCACCGCCCCTCCGCGGGCGTCCGCGCACCGGTCCCCGGGGGCGCCCGGCGCTCGGCACGGCGCTGACCTGCACAGACGCCCGCGTGAACTACACACCTGTAGTTCACGCGGAAGGCTGGGACTGCTGTGACTGCTGTGGTTAGGGTGACGAGGCTCGACTCACGAGCCGACTGCCAGAACCCCGACCCGGCCCTGGCCCCGGTCCTGCCCTGGAGCTTCCCCATGCGTCACCCGTCCTTTCGCACGTCCCGCGCCCGCACCCGCCCGGGCCGCCGCCTCGCCGGCGCCCTCGCCGCGATGCTCGCCCTCAGCGTCGCCGGCACCACCACGGTGCTGACCACCCCGCCGCCCGCCGCCGCAGCCGCGTCCGCCTCCGCGTCGAACCCGCCCACGCCGGGCAGCTTCACCGGCTACGGCTTCGACCAGTGCCTGACCCCGACCCAGCAGGCGATGAACACCTGGCTGCGCACCTCGCCGTTCCTCGCGGTCGGCGTCTACATCTCCGGCGCCTCGCGGGCCTGCCGGGACCAGCCGAACCTCACCCCGACCTGGGTCAAGAAGCAGCTGGCCAAGGGCTGGCGGCTGCTGCCGATCACGCTCGGCCCGCAGGCGTCGTGCCAGCCGCGCTTCCCGCGCTACGGCAACGACCCGACGATCAACCCCGCGCCCGGCAAGCACGGCCTCTACGGCCAGGCCCGCACCATGGGCCGCGCCGAGGCCGACTCGGCCGTCGCCGCCGCGAAGCGGCTCGGGATCGTGCCCGGCAGCACGCTGTTCTACGACCTCGAGGGCTACGACAACACCAACACCCACTGCCGTGAGTCCGCGCTGGCGTTCCTGACCGGCTGGACCAACCGGGTCCGCGCCCAGGGCTACCTCTCCGGGGTCTACTCGAGCGCCTCCTCCGGCATCGTGGCGCTGGACAAGGCCCGGCGTACCAAGCAGCGCGCGATCGTGGTGCCCGACCAGATCTGGATCGCCCGCTGGGACGGCATCGCCAACACCTCCACCACGTACATCCCCGAGGACGGGTGGCGTCCCGGTGGCCGGCTCAAGCAGTACCGCGGCGGGCACGACGAGACCTGGGGCGGGGTGCGCATCAACATCGACAGCAACTACCTCGACCTGGGCCAGGGCTCGGTGGCCGCGCGCGAGACCCACTGCGGCGGCGTCCGGGTGGACTTCGAGCGCTACCAGGCCCTCCAGGCGCCCACCGCCGGCCGGGTCGCCCCGGCCGCGCAGGTCATGGCGCTGCAGTGCCTGCTGACCGAGCAGGGCATCTACACCGGTCGCCTGCACGGCACCTACAACACCCGCCTGATCAAGGCGGTCAACCAGTGGCAGCGCGAGGCCGGCCAGCCGGTCAGCCGGAGCTGGACGCACAAGAACTGGATGTCGCTGACCGCGGCCGGGCCGCGCGCGGTGCTCAAGCACGGCTCCGCGGGCACCATGGTGCGCCGCGTCCAGCGGGCCCTGAACGCCGCCCGCCCGGCGGCCGCGATCGCGGTGACCGGCACCTTCGAGGCCACCACCACCGCCGCGGTCAAGGGCTACCAGAAGAAGGTCGGGCTCCCGCAGTCCGGCGTGGTCGAGGGCCGGACCTGGCGCCACCTGGCCAAGGGCGTGCGCTGAGGCCCGCTCCCCCGCACAGCACCACGCACAGCACGAAAACGCCGTACGCCGGCACCGCTCAGGCGGTGCCGGCGTACGGCGTCTCAGGTGGGGAGCCGGTCAGCCGACCGGCGGGCCGGCGACCAGCGCGACGCCGAAGAGCACACCCACCGCGACGAGGCCGGTGACCACGCCCTGCAACGGCTTGCGGATGAACCAGGCGGCGACCTTCTCGAGGAAGCCGCCGGGCTCCTGGGTGCGCAGCCGCCACGTGTCGGCGAGCAGCCCGCGACGCTCGGCGTGGATCTCGAAGGGCACGGTCGCGAACGGCGGCACCGCCGCGACCAGGCCGAGGGCGGTCTGCTTGAGCGGCCAGCGCTGGTCCAGCGCGACCAGGACGGTGCTCAGGCAGTAGGCGATGAACACCGCGCCGTGGACCATGCCGCCGATGCGGACGCCGAGCTCGGTGGTGTCGGTGACGTACTTGAGGAACATCCCGCCCAGCAGCAGCGCCCAGGTCACGGCCTCGGCGCGGGCGATGAAGCGGTAGAGACGGATCGGGGTCATGCAAACACTCCAGCTGCGAGTGAGGTGAAGAAGCCGAGACCGTCGGTCCCGGTGCCGGTCAGGTCCTCGACCGAGTGCTCCGGGTGGGGCATCAGGCCGACGACGTTGCCGCGCTCGTTGCAGATGCCGGCGATGTCGCGCAGGGAGCCGTTGGGGTTGCCGACATAGCGCGCGACGACCTGGCCCTCGCCCTCCAGACGATCCAGCGTCTCGGTGTCGGCCACGAAGGCGCCCTCGCCGTTCTTGAGCGCGATCACGATCTCCGCGCCCTCGTCGTACGACGAGGTCCACGGGGTGCGGTTGTTCTCGATGCGCAGCGGCTGGTCGAGGCAGAGGAACCGCTGCTCGGTGTTGCGGATCAGCGCGCCGGGCAGCAGGTGGGACTCGCACAGGATCTGGAAGCCGTTGCAGATGCCCAGCACGGGCATGCCGCGGCGGGCGGCCTCGACGACCTCCGCCATGACCGGGGAGAAGCGCGAGATCGCCCCGCAGCGCAGGTAGTCGCCGTAGGAGAAGCCGCCGGGCAGCACCACCGCGTCCACCCCCTGCAGGTCGTGGTCGCCGTGCCACAGCGCGACGGCCTCGTGGCCGCCGATGCGGACCGCGCGCTGCGCGTCGACGTCGTCCAGCGAGCCGGGGAACGTGACGACGCCGACCTTCACGCGAGCACCTCGGCGCCGCTGGCGTCCTCGACCCGCACGGTGAAGTTCTCGATCACCGGGTTGGACAGCAGCGTCTCCGCCATCTGGTGGACCTCGGCGAGGACGGCCTCGCTGGCCTCGCCCTCGATCTCCAGCTCGAAGCGCTTGCCCTGGCGCACGTCGACGACGCCGGAGAAGCCCAGGCGGGGCAGGGCGCCGAGCACGGCCTTCCCCTGCGGGTCGAGGATCTCGGGCTTGGGCATGACGTCGACGACGACTCGGGGCACGTGAGGCTCCTGGGAAGCAGGGGTGGGTGTGCCGCCATTCTACGAGGGATCGCTCACCCCCGGTCCGGCACACTGGAGCCATGAGCATGCCCACCCCCGGCGCCGGCAGCGGCGTCCCCGGACCGGGAGCGAACCCGCTACGCCTGGAGTTCCCCCAGTCCCTCGCCGTGTACGACGACTACGCGGCCGCTCAGAGGGCCGTGGACTACCTCTCCGACCGCAAGTTCCCCGTGCAGCAGTGCATGATCGTCGGCACCGACCTCAAGCGCATCGAGCGGATCACCGGCCGCCTCACCACCGGCAAGGTGGCCCTCGGCGGCGCGGCGTCCGGGGCGTGGCTCGGCCTCTTCGTGGGCCTGCTGTTCGTGCTGTTCACCACCGAGGGCGCCCTGGCGGTGCTGATCTCAACGCTGCTCTTCGGCGCCCTCTTCGGCGTCATCTGGTCGCTGGTCGGGTACGCCGCCACGCGCGGGCGCCGCGACTTCTCCTCGGTCACCCAGGTGGTCGCGACCCGCTATGAGGTGCTGGTCGAGCACAAGGTGGCCGCCCAGGCCCGCGAGCTGCTGGCCCAGCTGCCGGGCAGCCAGCCCAACCCGTTCGCCTGAGCAGCGCCCGCGCTCAGCTCAGCTCGCGCTTGAGGATCTTGCCGGTCGCGGTCATCGGCAGGCTCTCGCGGAACTCCACGAGGCGCGGGTACTTGTAGCCCGCCATCTGCTCCTTGGCCCACGCGACCAGCGCGTCCTCGGTGAGGTCCGAGCCGGGGGTGCGGATCACGATCGCCTTGATCTCCTCGCCGTGGGTGTCGTGGGGCACCCCGATGACCGCGCACAGCGAGACCTCGGGGTGGGTGAGGAGCACCTCCTCGATCTCGCGCGGATAGACGTTGAACCCGCCGCGGATGATCATCTCCTTGGCCCGGTCGACGATGTAGTACCAGCCGTCCTCGTCCTTGCGGGCCAGGTCGCCGGTGCGGAACCAGCCGTCGGCGTCGATCGCCTCCGCGGTCGCCTCGGGGCGGGCGTAGTAGCCCTTCATCACGTTGTGCCCGCGGACCGCGATCTCGCCGATCACGTCGGCGCCGGGGCCGTCGCCGGTGACCTCGACACCGTCGCTGCCGACCAGCCGCATCTCCACGCCCGGGATCGGCACGCCGATCGACCCGGGTCGCGCCGGGGCGCCGTACTCGGAGAACGAGGCGACCGGGGAGGTCTCGGAGAGGCCGTAGCCCTCGAGGATCGTGACCCCGAAGCGCTTCTCGAACTCGCGGTGCACCTCGACCGGGAGCGCGGAGCCGCCGGAGACCGCGACCCGGAGGCTCTCCGCGATCGCCTGGGCGTCGATCCCCTCCTCGAGCGCGCCGAGCAGGGCCCAGTACATCGTGGGGACGCCGGCGAAGAAGGTGATCCGCTCGCGGCGCATCAGCTCCAGCGCGGCGACCGGCTCGAAGCGCGGCAGCATCACGACCGTGCCGCCGAAGGCGAAGGCGCCGTTCTGGCACACGGTCTGGCCGAAGGAGTGGAACAGCGGCAGCACGCACAGGTAGGTGTCGGGGTTCGCAGCGTCGGCGCCGAAGAGGGCCTCGCTGGCGAGTGCGTTGTCGCGCATGTTGCGGTGGCGCAGCTCGGCGCCCTTGGCCTGCCCGGTGGTGCCGGAGGTGTAGAGGATGACGGCCGTGTCGTCCTCGTCGGTGGCGACGGTCTCGAACGCGCCCGGGTGCGTCATCGTCGCCCCGGCCATCGTCTCGGTGCCCTCGATCGGCGAGGGGGCGCCGAGGTCGGCGGTGATGACGAAGAAGTGCTCGCAACCGTCGACGGCCTCGAATCCGGCGTGGCCGTTGACGCCCATCGGCAGCTCGGGGGTGCCCTCGAAGCAGAAGTAGGCCTTCGCGTCGGAGTCCTCGAGGTGGTAGGCGATCTCGCGGCCCTTGAGCAGCACGTTGAGCGGGACCACCGTCGCCCCGGCCTTGAGGATGCCGAAGTAGACGATCGTGAAGTACGGCGTGTTGGGGCAGCTCAGCGCGACCTTGTCGCCGGGGCCGATGCCGCGCTCCACCAGCAGGTTGGCGCACATGTTGGCGAAGGCGTTGATCGAGGAGTAGCTCAGGCGGGTGTCACCGAGGACCACCGCGTCCCGGTCGGGGTACTTCGCGGCGCTGTCCTCGAGCAGGGACGAGAGGTTGTACGACAACGGAGCCTCCAACGGCTGGGGTGTGGGGACAACCTACGTGCCGGTCCCCGCCCGGGACAGGGCCCGCGCCGGCCCGTCGTTCCGCCATTGGCGCCGACTCGCGCAACCACAAGAGCCGACTCGGCGCGGAGGGTCAGGCGAGGAGGCGGGCAGCGCGGCGCAGGTCGGCGCGGACGGCGTACGGCGCGAGGCGGGCCAGCAGCGCGGCCAGCGGGCGGGCCGGGCCATCGGCGCGGAGCGTGAGGGTGGGCTCGACCTCGCAGCCGCCCGGTGCCGGGGCGAAGGTCAGGGTCAGCTCGGCGGCGAAGGAGCGCCAGGTGCCGCGCTCGGTCCAGCGGTGCGGGCGCTGCAGCACGGTGGTCTCCATCCGCGGGCGCAGCCCGGGCCTGGTGACGTCGACCCAGGTCTGGCCGACCCGGGGCGCGCCGTCGACGTCCTCGACGCGGGCCAGGCTGGACTGCCAGGCCGGCCGGTGGCGCGGGTCGACCAGGAAGTCGAAGGCGACCTCGGGCGCGACCGGCAGGCGCATGGCGGGCCCTAGAACCGCTCGCCGGTGAGCAGCTCGTAGGCCTCGACGTAGCGGGCCCGGGTGTGCTCGACGACCGCGGGCGGCAGCGCCGGCGGCGGCACGTCGGAGCGCGGGTCCCAGCCGGACTCCGGAGAGGTGAGCCAGTTGCGGACGTTCTGCTTGTCGTAGGAGGCCTGGGTCCGCCCAGGCTGCCAGTCGGCGGCCGGCCAGAACCGCGAGGAGTCCGGGGTGAGGACCTCATCGCCCAGCACCATCACGTCGTCGGCGCGCAGGCCGAACTCGAACTTGGTGTCGGCCAGGATGATGCCGCGCTCGCGGGCGATGCCCTCGGCGCGCTCGTAGACCGCGAGGGTCAGCTCGCGCAGCGACGCGGCGGTCTCCTCCCCGACCGTGCGGACGACCGCGTCGTAGGAGACGTTCTCGTCGTGGTCGCCGAGCTCGGCCTTGGTGGCCGGGGTGAAGATCGGCTCGGGCAGCCGGCTGGCCTCCTCCAGGCCAGCCGGCAGCGCGATGCCGCACACCTCGCCGGTCGCGCGGTAGTCGGCCAGCCCGGAGCCGGTGAGGTAGCCGCGGGCCACGCACTCGACCGGGAACATCTCCAGGCGCTCACAGATCACCGCGCGCCCGCGGACGGCCTCGGGCACGTCGGTGGAGAGCACGTGGTGCGGGACCAGGTCGGTGAGCTGATCGAACCACCACAGCGACATCCGGGTCAGGATCTCGCCCTTGTCCGGGATCGTGCTGTCCAGCACCCAGTCGAAGGAGGAGATCCGGTCGCTGGCCACCATCAGCAGCTGCCCGGCGTGCTCGCCGGTCTCGATCTCGTAGAGGTCGCGCACCTTGCCCGAGTGCAGGTGCCGCGCACCCTCGATCGCCGGGGCGGGTGGGATGTTCGGCTCGGCCACGGCGCCAACCCTAGAGCCCGCGGGTGGGCGCCTCCCCCGCCGCCACCGAACCCGGACACCGTGCCGCGGTACGGAACGCGGCAGCAGCGCGCGGCGCCCAGCCACGGCAGGCTCGCGTGCGTGACCGCCGTCGAGCCCGCCCCCACCGCCGGCACGTCGTACGTCGAGGACCCGCGGCGCTGGCGGATCCTGGCCACGGTGCAGGTGCTGGGCTTCATGTCGCTGCTCGACGTGAGCATCGTCAACGTCGCGCTGCCCTCGATCCGCTCCGACCTGGCCATCTCCACCGAGACCGCGCAGTGGGTGGTCTCGGGCTACACGCTGGCGTTCGGGCTGACCCTGGTCGCGAGCGGTCGGCTTGGCGACGCCTACGGACGCCGCCGGATGCTGCTGATCGGCCTCGGTGCGTTCGTGGCCAGCAGCATGCTGGTCGGGCTCGCGCCCACCCCGGAGCTGCTGATCGCCGCCCGGCTGGCCCAGGGTGCGGCCGCCGGGATCCTCTCCCCGCAGTCGACCGGACTGATCCAGCAGCTGTTCCGCGGCGCGGAGCGGGCCCGGGCCTTCGGCCGCTTCGGGCTGACCATCTCGCTGTCCTCGGCGGTCGGCCCGCTGATCGGGGGGCTGATCCTCGGCGTGGCCGGCGGACCGGAGGGCTGGCGCTGGATCTTCTGGGTCAACGTCCCGATCGGGCTCATCGCACTGGTCGCCATCGCCCGGACCCTGCCGGCCAAGCCGCGCGTGCCCGACGCGGACGGCCGCGTCGACGTGCCGGGGGCGCTGCTGCTCGGCCTGAGCGTGCTGTGCCTTCTCTACCCGCTGGTCGGCGCGCGCTCCGGGATCGGCTGGTCGATGCTGCTGGCCCCCACCGCGGTGCTGGTGGGCTGGGCGTTCCTGCGCTGGGAGCGGCACACCCAGGCCGCCGGCCGCCCGCCGCTGCTGGACGTGGCGCTGTTGCGCCGCCTGCCCGGCTACGGCATCGGAATCGCGGTCGGGGCCACCTACGTCACCGCCTTCACCGGCATCACGCTCGTGCTCTCGGTCCACCTCCAGGAGGGCCGCTCCCTGGGCCCGCTGGAGACCGGGCTGCTGCTGACCCCTCTGGCGGTCGGCGCGGCCGTGATCGCGCCCGTGGCCAGCCGCGGTCTGGGGGTGCTCGGGCGCCGGATCACGGTGCTGGCGCTGCTGGTGATGCTCGCGGCCACGCTCGCGACCGCGCTGGCCGTCCCGGGGCGCGGCGACACCGCGCTGTGGTGGGTGCTGGTGCCGCTGCTGCTGGTCGCCGGCCTCGGCGGCGGCGCGGTCATCCCGCCGAACTTCACCCTCACCCTCGCCGAGGTACCGCCCGCTATGGGCGGGGCCGCCGCGGGCGTGGTGCAGACCGCCCAGCGGATCGGCGCCTCCCTCGGCAGCGCCCTGCTGATGACGGCGTACGGCCTGGGCGGGCCCGACCCCGGGCAGGCGCTGCGCGTGGCGCTGCTGGTCGCGGTCGTGGTGCTCCTGCTCGCGCTCGCCCTGGCGGTGGGCGCGGCCCGCGCCGGGCGACGTACCCCGGTGTCGGGCGGCTGACCCCGTGTCGTCGGACCCAGGAGAGGGAACCTGCACCTCGATGAACGAGCAGACCCCGCCGCGGCACGCCCCGGCCTCCCCCGGTGTCGTCGACGACGCGTTCGTCGCGGACCCGCGACGCTGGCGGATCCTCGGGGTCAACCTGGTGGTCGGGTTCATGTCGCTGCTCGACGTCACGGTCGTCAACGTCGCACTGCCCTCGATGCGCGAGGCGCTGGACACCTCGACCTCCACGGTGCAGTGGGTGGTCTCGGGCTACGCGCTGACCTTCGGGCTGACCCTGGTCGCGGGCGGCCGGCTCGGCGACGCCTACGGCCGGCGCCGGCTGATGACGCTCGGGCTGATCGGCTTCATGGCCTCCAGCGTGCTGGTCGGCCTGGCGCCCAACGTCGAGACCGTGATCCTCGCCCGGCTCCTCCAGGGCGCCTCGGCCGGCCTGCTCACCCCGCAGAACACCGGCCTGATCCAGGACCTGTTCCGCGGCGCCGAGCGCGGGCGCGCGTTCGGCATGTTCGGGGTCACGGTCGCGACCGCCTCCGCGCTGGGCCCGGTCATCGGCGGCCTGATCATCGCCCTGGCCGGCGAGGAGGACGGCTGGCGCTGGCTGTTCTGGATCAACGTCCCCATCGGCCTGGCCGCCCTGATCGGCATCCTGCGCCTCACCCCCGGCCGGCGCGGCGAGGGGCGGCCCTGGATCGACGTGGTCGGCGCCGTGCTGCTCGGGCTGACCGTGCTCACCGTGCTGTGGCCGATGGTGCTCGCCGAGGGCGGCGCCCGGCTCCCGCTGCTGCTGATCCCCCTCGCCGTACCGCTGGGGTGGGCGTTCGTGCGCTGGGAGGCGCGGCTGCGCCGGATCGGTCGCCCGCCGCTGCTGGAGGTCGGGCTGCTGCGCCAGGTGCCCGGCTATGCCGACGGCCTGGTCATCGGCACCCTCTACTTCACCGGGTTCACCGGCATCTTCCTGGTGCTCTCGGTGCACCTGCAGGAGCACCTCGGGCTCTCGCCGCTGGAGGCCGGCCTGCTGATCACGCCCTTCGCGGTCGGGTCGGGGGTCACCTCGCCGGTCGCGGGTCGCCTGGTCAGCCGGATCGGGCGCCGGATCACGGTCTGGGCGCTGGTGATGATGATGTCCGGCATCGTGCTCGTCGCGCTGCTCGCGCCGGGTCGCGAGGGCGCCTCGCTGGCACTGGTGCTGGTGCCGTGCCTGCTGCTGGCCGGCATCGGCGCGGGCGGGGTGATCTCGCCCAACTTCACCCTGACCCTCGCCGACGTCCCGCCCGTGATGGGCGGTGCCGCCGGTGGCGCGGTGCAGACCGGGCAGCGCATCGGCACCGCCTTCGGCGCCGCGCTGCTAATGACCGCCTACGGCACCGGCTCGGCGACCTCGGCCGCCGTCGGCCTGCGCGCCGCGCTGGTCACCGCGCTGGTGCTGCTCAGCCTCGCCCTGGTGGTGGCGATCCGCTCGGCGCGCGCCGAGCACTGACTCGCGCTCGGCGCAGCGGACGCCACTGAAGGGGTCTTGACGCTCCTCGCCCACCGGGTGTCGAGTGGCTCATGGCTTTCCTCCACGACGCTCCGGACACCCCGGAGGCGCAGGCGCTGTACGACGCGGACGTGGCCGACGACGGCTACATCATGGATCTCTCGCGCCTGTGGGCCCACCACCCGCCCGCGCACGACGGGCTGTTCACGCTGCTCGACGACGTCGTCGCGGCGGGCGAGCTCACGCTGCGTCAGCGCGGGATCCTGGTCGCGGCGTGCGCCTCCACGATCGGCGACTCCTACTGCGCGCTGGCCTGGGGCGGGAGGCTCGCGACCGTCGCGGACCCCGACCTCGCCGTCGCCGTGCTGACCGGCTCCCACGACGGGCTGAGCCCCGCGGAGCGGGCGATGGCGGCCTGGGCGCGGGCGGTCGCCCGGGACGCCAACGCCACCACCGCCGGCGACGTCGAGGAGCTGCGCGCCGCGGGCTGGACCGAGCGGCAGATCTTCGCGATCACCGTCTTCGTGGCGCTGCGCGCGGCGTTCTCCACCGTCAACGACGCTCTCGGCGCGGTGCCCGACCCCGAGCTGCGTGCCGGCGTGCCGGCGCCGGTCCGCGACGCCGTCACCTGGGGACGCTGAGTGCTGCCGCCTCAGCGCGGGCAGCCCAGCGCCTCGCGGTAGCGCGGGAGGCGGCCCTCGGCGACGTCGTCGGCGAACTGCCAGACCACCTCGGCGTAGTCCCCCTCGTCGCGCATCTCCACCAGCACCGGCCAGTCGCGGGAGGTGCCCAGCGCGGTCACCGCGGTGGCCGCCCGCTCGTCCTGGCCGGCCCGCCGTGCGGCGCGGTACTCCCCGAGCCAGGCGCAGGCCACCGCGCCGGCGACGTCGGCACCCAGGTGGTAGGGGTCGACCTGCTCCGAGGTGATCGACGCGGGGTCCAGGCCTGGCGGCAGGGCGGGGTCGGCCACGGAGCGGATCGCGTCGAGGATCTCCGCGATCGCCTCGGCACGCTCGGCGCTGGTCACGGCCTCTCCGCTCAGCACCGCCTCGAAGCCGGCCAGGTCGACCTGCCGCAGCCGGGTGAGCAGGCCCTCGTAGGCCTCGCGGTCCATCCCGCTGCCGCGGACCTCCGCCCAGTGCCCGTGCTGCACCGGCCGCAGCACCGTGTGGTCGGTGGCGCCGTAGGCCCACAGCCGGGACTCCAGGCCGAGCACCACGATCGGCTCGCCGGGCGAGCGCGGGTCGGTGATGTGCTCGCGGTCGACGAGGTAGTCCTCGTAGGAGTCGGCCTCGCCCCACATCACCGAGACCACCTGCGTGCCGCGCTCGTAGGTCAGCTCCGCGCTGGCCTCCTCGACGGCCGAGGTGACCAGGGTCCAGCCCGGGGCGTCGAGGACCACCCGGTAGGACTCCGCGGCGACGGGCTCGTGGCCGGTCCGCTGCCCGACGGCCGTCCCGGCCGGACCGCCGGTCCCGTCGCCGCCCCCGCCCCACCACAGCGGGACGAGCGCCAGCGCCGCCACGGTGGCAGCGACCAGCGGCGCGACCCAGCGGGTGCGGCCTGCGCGGACGACGGACGGCTCGGTGCGCTCGCGGAGCGGCGTGCTCACGATCTCCTCGAGGAGGTCGGCGCGCCCGCGGGACAGCGGCAGCGAGGCCACTGCCTCGTCGGTCAGCTTGGGGTTCACGGCGTCTCCTCCTGGGCGGCGAGCAGGTCTGTGGAGTGGTGGTGTCCGGCCGGCTCCGGATCGTTGCCGAGCGCCTCGCGCAACCGGGCCCGGGCCCGGGAGAGGCGCGGGCGGACCACTACCGTGGTCAGCCCCAGAACCTCGGCGATCTCCCGCGGCTGGAGCCCCTCCCACAGGTGCAGCTCGAGCACCTCCTGGTCCCGGCCGCTCAGCCGGCGCATGGCCTCGGTGACGTCGGCGCGCTGCACGACGTCGGCGGACGGGTCCGGGAGGGCAGCGGGCAACTCCCGGCGCAGGCGCGCGCCGAGGTCGCTGCGGCGGTGCTCCCCGCGGCGGTGGTTGGCCAGGGTCCGGCGCGCGACGCCGTAGAGCCAGGGCCGAGCCTCCTCCCCCGGCGGCACGTGCGCGAGCCGTCGCCAGGCGACCAGGAAGGTCTCCGCGGTGACGTCGGCGGCGTCCTCCGGGCGGTCGGTGCGCCGCAGGGCGTAGCCGAGCACGGCGTCGAAGTACGCGGCGTACAGCCGGCGGAACTCCTGTTCACGTCCCTCGGGGAACTGGCTCATGTCCCCACCATGTCCGGCACGGGACCGAGCGTTGCGGCTCCACGCGCTGACGCGTGTCGTCGTGGCGGGGCGGTCAGCCCCGCCGCGGGCTACCTCAGAGGATCTCGCCCGGCACGTACGCCGCGGCCTCGGGGTGACGCGCGGCGATCTCGCCGACCCGGCGCACGACCTCCTGCACCTGCGCCACCGCGGCGCCGGTGAAGGTGATCGGCTCGGCGACCAGCGAGGCCAGCTGCGCGGCGTCGAGGCCCAGGCGGGGGTCGGCGGCGAGCTTGTCGAAGACGTCGTTGTGGGCCTGTCCGCGGCGCATGTCGAGCGCCGTGCCGACCGCGGCTTCCTTGATCGCCTCGTGGGCGGCCTCGCGGCCCACACCGTTGCGCACCGCTGCCATCAGCACCTTGGTGGTGGCCAGGAACGGCAGGTAGCGGTCCAGCTCGCGCTGGATGACGGCTGGGAACGCGCCGAACTCGTCGAGCACGGTGAGGAAGGTCTGGAACAGCCCGTCGGCGGCGAAGAACGCGTCCGGCAGCGCCACGCGGCGCACCACGGAGTCGGAGACGTCGCCCTCGTTCCACTGGTCACCGGCGAGCTCGCCGATCATCGAGACGTGGCCGCGCAGCACGACGGCGAGGCCGTTGACGCGCTCGCAGGAGCGGCTGTTCATCTTGTGCGGCATCGCCGAGGAGCCGACCTGGCCCTCCTTGAAGCCCTCGGTGACGACCTCGATGCCGGCCATCAGGCGCACCGTGGTGGCCAGGTTGGAGGGCGCCGCCACCAGCTGGGCCAGCGAGGTGACCACGTCGTAGTCGAGCGAGCGCGGGTAGACCTGCCCGACGCTGGTGAACACCCGGTCGAAGCCGAGGTGGGCCGCGACCCGGCCCTCGAGGTCGGCGAGGCGGGCCTCGTCGCCGTCGAGCAGGTCGAGCATGTCCTGGGCGGTGCCCATCGGGCCCTTGATGCCGCGCAGCGGGTAGCGGCCCAGCAGGTCCTCGACCCGCTCGATGCCGACCATCAGCTCGTCGGCGGCGGTCGCGAAGCGCTTGCCCAGCGTGGTCGCCTGCGCCGCCACGTTGTGGCTGCGCCCGGCCATCACGGTGACCTCGTGCTCGGCGGCAAGCCGGCCGAGGCGCACCAGGGCGGCCACCGCACGGTCACGGACCAGAGCGAGCGACTGGCGCACCTGGAGCTGCTCGACGTTCTCGGTGAGGTCGCGCGAGGTCATGCCCTTGTGGATGTGCTCGTGCCCGGCGAGGTCGCAGAACTCCTCGATGCGGGCCTTCACGTCGTGGCGGGTGACCCGCTCACGGGCGGCGATCGAGGCCAAGTCGACGCCGTCCTCGCCGCGGTCGACGACGGCCTGGTAGGCCTCGATCACACCGTCGGGGACCTCGATGCCGAGGTCGCGCTGGGCCCTCAGCACCGCCACCCACAGCTGGCGCTCCAGCACGATCTTGTGCTCGGGCGACCAGATCCGGGCCAGCTCGGCGCTCGCGTAGCGGGTGGCCAGCACGTTGGGGACGCTCATCAGGACTCCTTGACGGAGGCGCCTTCGACGACGCCCAGGGGTTCGGCTGCGATGTCCGAGCGGCACTGGAGGCCCTCGAACGAGATCTTCTCGGCGGCCGCGTAGGCACGGGCCCGCGCGTCGGCCACGTCGGTGCCGGTGGCGCGCACGGCGAGCACCCGCCCGCCGGCGGTGACCAGCTCCTCGTCCACCAGCGCGGTGCCGGCGTGGATGACGTCGACGTCCGGCTCCGCGTCGGCGAGGGAGACCCCGTCGATCACGTCGCCCTTGGAGGAGGACTCGGGGTAGCCGGCGGAGGCCAGCACCACGCTCACGGCCGCCTCGTCGCGGAAGCGCGGGGCCTCCACCTCAGCCAGGCGCCCCTCGGCGGCGGCGAGCAGCAGCCCGCCCAGCGGGGTGTCCAGCACCGCCAGCACCGGCTGGATGTCGGGGTCGCCGAAGCGGACGTTGAACTCGATGACCCGCGGGCCGGCCGCGGTCAGCGCGAGACCGACGTAGAGGCAGCCCACGAACGGCGCCCCGCGGCGGGCCATCTCGGCGAGGGTCGGCTGCACCACCGTCTCGACCACGGTGCTCGCCAGGTCGGCGGGCGCCCAGGTCAGCGGGGTGTAGGAGCCCATGCCGCCGGTGTTGGGGCCGCGGCCGCCGTCGAAGATCCGCTTGAAGTCCTGCGCCGGCTGCAGCGGGTAGGTCGTGGTGCCGTCGCAGACCGCGAACAGCGAGACCTCCGGGCCGTCGAGGAACTCCTCGACCACCACGCGCCCGCACCCGGCGGCGTGTGCGAGCGCCTCGTCGCGGTCGGTGGTCACCACGACGCCCTTGCCGGCGGCCAGCGCGTCGTCCTTCACGACGTACGGCGCGCCGTAGGCGTCCAGCGCGGCCGCGACCTGCTCGGGGGTGTCACAGGTGGCCGAGCGGGCGGTCGGCACGCCCGCGGCGGCCATGACCTCCTTGGAGAACGCCTTGGAGCCCTCGAGCCGGGCCGCCTCCCGCGAGGGGCCGAAGCAGGCGATGCCGGCGGCGCGCACCGCGTCGGCCACGCCGGCGACCAGCGGCGCCTCCGGGCCGACCACGACCAGGTCGGCGCCGATCGCGGTGGCCAGCGCGGCCACCGCCGCCGGGTCCATCGCGTCGACCTCGTGCAGGGTCGCGACCTCGCCGATGCCGGGGTTGCCCGGTGCGGCGTGCACCTCGGCGACGCCGAGGTCACGGGAGAGCGCGAGCGCCAGGGCGTGCTCGCGGCCACCCGTGCCGATCACGAGGCAGCGCAGGGAGGTCGTCACGTGAGGGGGTCCTTGTCGCGAGGTGCGGGCCCGGCCCGCGGTCAGCGGGCCGGGTCTGGGGCGGAGCGGGTCAGCCGTTGACGACGATGGTCTGCTCGCGGCCCGGTCCGACGCCCACGCCCCAGATCTTGGCCCCGGAGATCTTCTCCAGCGCCCGGACGTAGATCTGGGCGTTGGCCGGCAGGTCCTCGAAGGTGCGGCAGCCGGAGATGTCGGTCTGCCAGCCCTCGAAGTACTCATAGACCGGCGTGGCGTGGTGGAACTCGGTCTGGGTCATCGGCATCTCCTCGACCCGCTGACCGTCGATCTCGTAGGCCACGCAGACCGGGATCCGCTCCCAGCTGTCGAGCACGTCGAGCTTGGTGAGGAAGAACTCCGTGAGCCCGTTGACCCGGGCGGCGTAGCGCGCGACCACGGCGTCGTACCAGCCGCAGCGGCGGGTGCGGCCGGTCGAGACGCCGATCTCGCCGCCGATGCGCTGCAGCGCCAGGCCGTCCTCGTCGAACAGCTCGGTCGGGAACGGACCCGAGCCGACGCGGGTGGTGTAGGCCTTGATCACGCCGATGACCCGGTCGATGCGGGTCGGTCCGACGCCGGAGCCCACGCACACGCCGCCGGCGACCGGGTTGCTGCTGGTCACGAACGGGTAGGTGCCGTGGTCGACGTCGAGCATCGTGGCCTGGGCGCCCTCGAACAGCACCGTCTTGCCCTCGTCGAGGGCCTTGTTGAGCAGCAGCGAGGTGTCGGCGACCATCGGGCGCAGCCGCTCGGTGTAGGAGAGCAGCTCCTCGAGGACGGTGTCGACCTCGATGGCGCGGCGGTTGTAGATCTTGGTCAGCAGGTGGTTGCGCACGTCGAGCGCCGCCTCGAGCTTCTCGCGCAGGATGCCCTCGTCGAAGAGGTCAGCGATGCGGATGCCGATCCGGCCCACCTTGTCGGAGTACGCCGGGCCGATGCCGCGGCCGGTGGTGCCGATCTGGTTCTTGCCGAGGAAGCGCTCGGTGACCTTGTCGATCACCGAGTGGTAGGACGCGATGACGTGGGCGTTGGCCGACACGACCAGGTCCGCCACCTCGACGCCGCGCTCGATGAGCCCGTCGAGCTCGCGGAACAGCGCCTCGGGCGAGACCACGACGCCGTTGGCGATGACGCTGGTGGCGCCGGGCGTCAGGATCCCGCTGGGCAGCAGGTGGGTGGCGAACTTCTCGCCGTTGACCACGATCGTGTGGCCGGCGTTGTGACCACCGGAGGTCCGGACGACGAAGTCGATGGGGTCGGTCGTCGCCAGCAGGTCGGTCGCCTTGCCCTTGCCCTCGTCACCCCATTGGGCTCCGAGCACGACAACAGCGGGCATGAGGGTCCCCTCATCGTAGGTTGCAGAGAAATGCAACGGGCCCCGACGACAAGTGCATCGGGGCTCTTGCGACGCGATGCTAGCAAACTGCGGCGACGAGGGCCCGTCCTCCCCGCGCCGCGAGATAGTGTCCGCGACGTGGACCCGATCCTGGTGATCAAGAACAGCGACGCCGGCAGCGCCGACGAGGAGACCCTGGACCGGGCCCTCGCGATCCTGCGCGAGCACGCGTCGGTGGAGGTCCAGACCACCTCGAACCCCGGCGAGCTGGACGGCGCGCTGACCCGGGCGGGCTCGCGGCGCATCGTCGTAGCCGGCGGGGACGGCAGCCTGCACGCGGTGGTCGCCGCGCTGCACCGGCGCAACGACCTGCACGACGCCGTGCTGGGCCTGCTGCCGCTCGGCACCGGCAACGACTTCGCGCGCGGCAACGACATCCCCCTCGACGTCGAGAAGGCCGCCCGGGTGATCGTGGAGGGCGAGGTGCGCCGGATGGACGTGCTGCTCGACGAGGTCGGCCAGGTGGTGGTCAACAACGTGCACGCCGGCGCGGGCGCCCAGGCCAGCCGCCGCGCGATCCGGTGGAAGGCCCGGCTCGGCACCATCGGCGTCGGCAAGGTCAACCTCGGCCGCCTCGGCTACCCGATCGGCGCGGCGCTGGCCGCGATCCGCCCCCCGTTCGTGCGGCTGCGCGTGGAGGTCGACGGTGCGCTGGTGTGCGACTGGGACCAGCCGGTGCTGATGGTGGCGGTCGGCAACAGCAGCCACGTCGGCGCCGGCACCGCGCTCAACCCCGACGCCGAGGCCGACGACGGCCGGATCGACGTCGTGGTGTCGCTGGCGACCGGCCCGCTGGCGCGGATCGGGTACGTCGTGGGCCTGATGCGCGGGCGGCACACCGAGCGCGACGACGTGCTGCACCTGCGCGGCTCGTCGGTCTCGATCAGCGGCGAGAGCTTCTGGTGCAGCGCCGACGGGGAGATCTACGGCCCGGAGCGCTCCCGCACCTGGCACGTCGAGCCGGCGGCGTACGCGATGACGATGCCGCGCGCCTGAGGCCGGCCGGCGCCCACGCGGTAGCGTGGCGGGTCGAGTCCCACCCCCGCACGCACAGGAGAACGCAGCGCCATGGCCCGAGGCAACAAGACCGGCGACCCCGTCGACTGGGTGACCCGGGCCGCCGATGACGCCATCCGGCACGCCCGCGAGAACGGCGGTGAGGACCGCGTCATCACCTGCGCCTCCGGCGCCAGCCCGTCGGGCCCGATCCACCTGGGCAACCTGCGCGAGTTCCTCACCACGCACTTCGTGACCGAGGAGATCCGGCGCCGCGGCATCGAGGTGCGTCACCTGCACAGCTGGGACGACTTCGACCGGTTCCGCAAGGTGCCGGCCGGGGTGCCCGAGTCGTGGGCCGAGCACATCGGTCGGCCGCTCTCCGCCGTACCGGACCCGTGGGAGTGCCACGCCTCGTGGGCCGAGCACTTCAAGGCCCCGCTGCGCGCCGCGCTCGCCGAGCTCGGCGTGGAGATGGTGGAGATCGACCAGACCGAGCAGTACCGCTCCGGCGCCTACACCGAGCAGGTGCTCCACGCGCTGCGCCACCGCGACACCATCGAGGAGGTGCTGGCCAAGCACCGCACCAAGAAGGCCGAGCCGGTCGCCGAGAGCGACCAGGAGGCCGAGGCGCTGGCCGACTCCGTCGCCGACGACGCCGACGAGGAGACCGGCCCCGCCGGCTCGCTGGCGCGCTTCCCCTACAAGCCGTTCTGCCGCGAGTGCGGCCGCGACACCGTCGAGGTCACCTCCTACGACGACGAGACCACCGACCTGGGCTACACCTGCACCTCCTGCGGGTTCACCGGCGTCACCAACGTCGCGACCCAGCACGAGGGCAAGCTGGTCTGGAAGGTCGACTGGCCGATGCGCTGGGCCTTCGAGGGCGTCGACTTCGAGCCCGGCGGGCTCGACCACTCCACCCCCGGGTCGTCGTACACCGTCGGCAAGGAGCTGGTGAAGCGGATCTTCGACCACCGCGCGCCCTCCTACGCCGCCTACGCCTTCGTCGGCTTCGCCGGCCTGCAGAAGATGTCCTCCTCCAAGGGCGGCGTGCCGACCGCGGCCGACGCGCTGCGGATCCTGGAGGCGCCGATCCTGCGCTGGCTCTACGTGCGCCGCCAGCCCAAGCAGGCCTTCAACGTCGACTTCGGCGCCGAGGTGGTGCGCCTCTACGACGAGTGGGACGCGCTGGCCCGCAAGGCCGCCGACCCCGAGCGCCGCGACGCCCAGACGCTCGCCTACTCCCGCGCGGTGGCGACCACCACCGCCGGCACCCTGCCCGCGCCGGCGACGCCGGTGTCCTTCCGGCTGCTCTCCTCGGTCGCCGACGTGACCGCGGGCAGCGCCGAGCAGATCAGCCGCATCGTCAACGAGGTCGGCCACAGCCACGCCAGCGTCGCCGACCTCGAGCCGCGGCTGTCCAAGGCGATGACCTGGACCGCGGACTTCGTGCCGGCCGAGGACCGCACCACGGTGCGCACCGAGCCCGACACCGCCCGCCTCGCCGCGCTCTCGGTCGAGGAACAGCGCTGGATCACCGAGCTGCTGGACCGGCTGCCGGACTCCCCCGACAGCGACGAGGTCACGGCGCTGATCTACGGCGTGCCCAAGCTCGCGCGCGGCCTGGGCCTCGACGACGCCCCGACGGATGAGGTGAAGGCGGACCAGAAGGCGTTCTTCCGACTGCTCTACAACCTCCTGGTCGACGCCGACCGCGGCCCGCGACTGCCCACGCTGTTCCAGGCGCTGGGCTCCGAGCGGGTCCGCACCCTGCTCACCCCCGCGTGACCTGCTCCTGACCCGCTAGACGAGGTACGCCGCGGGCAGCGCCACCACCGTCACCAGCGCGGTGGCGCCCGCGGCGAGCCGGACCAGCGGGCGCCCGGTGCGCCGCAGCGCCCGCGGGTCCACCGAGCAGCCCAGCGCGAACATCGCGGCGGCCAGGGCGGCCGACTGCACGGCCCCGGCGGCGTCGAGCACGCCCGCGGGGACGTCGAGCACCGAGCGGACCACGGCCAGGGCGATGAACGCCAGCACGAAGGCCGGCACCAGCGGCGGCCGGCGTCCGGTTGCGAGCGCCTCGCGGCGCGAGTGCCAGGAGACGACCGCGAGCACCGGGGCGAGCATCAGCACCCGGGCCAGCTTGACCACGACGGCGACCTTGAGGGCCGCGCCGCCCAGCAGCCCGCCCGCGACCACCACCTGGCCGACCTCGTGGACCGCGGCGCCGGACCAGGCGCCCGCCGCCTCCTCCCCGAGGCCGAGCAGGCCGCCCAGGGCGGGCACGGCCAGCATCGCAATGCTGCCGAAGACCACGACCAGGGAGACCGCGCGGGCGACGTCCTCCTCCCGGCTGCGGCGCACGCCCTCGACAGCGGCCACCGCGGCGGCTCCGCAAATCGAGAACCCGCACGCGACCAGCAGCCCCTGGTCGCGGGGGACGCCGATGACGCGGGCCAGGGCCAGGGTGCCGAGGATGCCGACCACGACCACGGCGACCACCACGAGCAGCAGCCCCCAGCCCAGGTCGAGCACGTCGCCGAGCACCAGCTCCAGGCCGAGCAGCGCCACCCCGACGCGCAGCACGTGGCGCGACACGAGGGCCAGGCCCGGGCGCACCCGGTCGCGGACCAGACCGGCGGCGCCGAGGGCGAAGCCGAGGACGATCGCGACCAGGGTGGTGCCGAGGTAGGGCACCAGGGCGTGCACGAGCAGCGCGGCGGCACCGCCGACGGCGGCGAGGACGAGTCCGGGGAGGCGGTTCACGAGCACGCTTCCACGATCGCGCCGGGCCGGCCTCCGCGGTAGCCGTCAATCGACTAGCGACTCATGCGCTATTGATATGAGCAGGACTCCAGTCATATCGTGAGGACATGAGCAGACCGGACCTCGTGGCGTTCGACCTGCTGGTCCGGGTGGCCGAGACCGGGTCCCTCGGCGCTGCCGCCCGCGCCCTGGGGATGGCGCAGCCGAACGCGAGCCGGGCGGTGCAGCGCCTCGAGCGCCAGCTCGGTCTCGACCTCGTGGTGCGCTCCCCGGGCGGGTCCCGGCTGACCACCGAGGGCGAGGTGGTGGTGACCTGGGCCCGTGAGGCCCTGGAGGCGGTGGACCGGGTGGTGCTCGGCGCCCGGTCGCTGGCCGCCGAGCGCGCAGCGCACCTGACCGTGGCTGCCAGCCTCACCATCGCCGAGCACCTCGCGCCGGCGTGGTTGGCCCGCTTCGGGACCCTGCGCCCGGACCTGCACGTCAGCCTGCGGGTGGGGAACTCCGTGGAGGTCCTGGCCCTGCTGCGTGCAGGGACGGTCCCGCTGGGCTTCGTGGAGTCCCCCGGCGTACCGACCGGGGTGGGGTCGAGCGTGGTGGCCGCCGACTCGCTGGTGGTGGTCGTGGGCCCCATGCACCCGTGGGCGCGACGGCGTACGCCGGTGGGCCCGGCCGAGCTCGCGGGCGCCGAGCTGGTGCTGCGCGAGGAGGGCTCGGGCACCCGCGACACCCTCGCCCGGGCGCTGGCCGACGCCGGCGTGGCGCTCGGCGAGGCCCGTCTGGAGCTGGCCAGCACCGCGGCGGTGAAGGCCGCGGCGGCGGCCGGTGGCGCGGCGGCGGTGCTCAGCGAGCTGGCCGTGGCCGCCGAGGTGGCGACCGGACGGCTCGTGGTGGTCGAGGTCGAGGGCCTGGAGCTGCGCCGGCAGCTGCGCGCGGTCTGGTTGCGCGAGCGGCGCCCCGACGGCGCCGCCGCCGAGCTGGTGCGGGTGGCGCGCGCCGTGGGGCGCCCGGGCTGAGGCTGTCCTGCCGGGGCGCCGGTCAGCCGGCGAGCAGTGCCTCGTAGGCCTCGGGGCTGGACTCGCGCAGGAACGTCGAGCAGCGCTCCCACTCGTCGGTCTCGCCGATCGCGCGGGCGGCCAGCGCGAGCGCGGCCAGGCAGCGCAGGAAGCCGCGGTTGGGCAGGTGCTCCCACGGCACCGGGCCGTGGCCCTTCCAGCCGTTGCGGCGCAGCATGTCGAGGCTGCGGTGGTAGCCGACGCGGGCGTAGGCGTAGAGCGTCACCTCGTCGGCGCCCTGCTCCCGCGCCTCGTCGGCCAGCGCGGCCCAGGCGAACGGCGAGGACGGCAGCGCCCGCACCACCGCGGCGGGGCTCTGCCCGGCCTCGAGGAGCGCCACGGCGGGGTCCTCCGGCAGGCGGGTGGCGGGCGGCTGGGCCATCAGGTCGAGGGGACTCATGGCGCCATTGTGGCGCGCGGCCCGCAATCCCCTGTAACGCGGGGTTATCGTCGCTCCACACGCGGTATACCGCTGCGGAAGCGTCCACAGTCCGTGGGAAGTCGGCCTCGGGGCGGCGCGGGGGGCCAGTACGCCGCCGGCGGGCGGATCGGCGGCGAGGTGCGCGGGAGCCTCAGGCGGAACGAGGCTCCACGACGCCGGGCCGCGCGCGCATCGGCCAGGCGGGCAGCCGTGGCGCGCAGGTGCGGGGCGAGCGCCACGCCGTACCGGCGCTGGCTGACCGCGATCTCCCCGGCGAGGCGGACCAGTGCGCGCTCGCGGGCGCGGCCCCACAGGTCCTCCCAGATCAGCCGGGAGACGCCGAGGCCCTCGGCGGCGACCGCGCGCTCGCGGCGTTTCTCCTCCCACACGACCGAGACCCAGCTCGAGCACGAGCACGTGTGAGGCTCTCCGCCGGCCCCTCGGCACCGGGGTCGGCGGCCTCGGCGGCCGCGCGCGCTCGGGTGACGTGCGGCCAACAGCGCATCAGCTTCAATTCGGCGGCGAGATCTCCGCTGCTCACTCCTCGGCGCAGCACCGCGTCGCAGGCACAGACCCCCGCGGCGAACCCATGCTCCCGGGCCAGGTCGAGGGCGGTGCGAGCCAGCGCCGTCACCCGCATCCCGTCCAGCTCTACCTCGGGCGAGGGAAGTGGCCGGGCGAGGTGGTGCTTCACGCCGTGCTCGGTGCGCGACCCGAAGACGCCCGGACGCACCAGGTGGGTGAGCGGGCGGACCGGCGCCAGCAGCGGCAGCCGGTGGGCGCGCGCCGCGGAGTCGGTGCTCATCAGGTGCTCGACCCCGGTGGTCAGGTCCACGGCCCTGTCGCGGAGCCGCCAGCGGTCCTCTTCGGTCGCCGCCTCCCACTGCTCGGTGGTCACGTAGACCCCGCGGCGTACGACCGTCCACGGCCCGTGGACCGCGACCCGGCTGCGTAGCTCGCGCTCGGAGTAGTCCGCCGCCACCGCCTGGTGGCGCAGGACCAGGCCGGACTGGCGACGGGCGTGGGCGGCGAGCTCGGGGCGCATGCCCGCACCGTCATACGCCGCGCTCCCCCGCGCCCCCGTCGTACGCCGTGGCTGGGGATCAGTCTGCGGCCGGCTGTGAGCGCCTCGCGGCCCGTCCCGGAAACGGGGCGGCGAGGCCCGAAAACAGCTGTAACGCGGGGTTATCGTCGCTGCACACGCCGTATGCGGCGGGTGCAGCGTCAATAACCCCGCGTTACAAGCGGCGGGGGTGAGACCAGCTCAGCCGATCGAGCGGCCCGCGGAGCGCAGGTTCTGGCAGGCCTCGACGATGCGGGCGGCCATGCCGGCCTCGGCGGCCTTGCCCCAGGCGCGGGGGTCGTAGAGCTTCTTGTTGCCGACCTCGCCGTCGATCTTCAGCACGCCGTCGTAGTTCGAGAACATGTGGGCGGCGACCGGGCGGGTGAAGGCGTACTGGGTGTCGGTGTCGATGTTCATCTTCACGACGCCGTAGTCGACCGCGTCGGAGATCTCCTGGGCGGTGGAGCCGGAGCCGCCGTGGAAGACCAGGTCGAAGGGCTTGGCGTCCTCGGCGAGGCTGAGCTCGGCGGCGACCGCGGCCTGGGCGGCCTTGAGGATCTCCGGGCGCAGCTTGACGTTGCCGGGCTTGTAGACGCCGTGCACGTTGCCGAAGGTCAGGGCCGTCATGTAGCGGCCCTTCTCGCCGACGCCGAGCGCACGCGCGGTGGCCAGCGCGTCCTCGGGGGTGGTGTAGAGCTTCTCGTCGATCGCGCCGACGATGCCGTCCTCCTCGCCACCCACGACGCCGATCTCGATCTCGAGGATGATGTTGGCCGCGGCGCACTTGGCGAGCAGCTCCTCGGCGATGATGAGGTTCTCCTCCATCGGCACGGCCGAGCCGTCCCACATGTGCGACTGGAAGAGCGGGTTCTCACCGCGCGCGACGCGCTCGGCGGAGAGCTCGATCAGCGGGCGCACGAAGCCGTCCAACTTGTCCTTGGGGCAGTGGTCGGTGTGCAGCGCGATGTTGACCGGGTAGTTCTTCGCGACCTCGGCGGCGTACGCCGCGAAGGCGGCCGAGCCGGTGACCATGTTCTTGATCGACGGGCCGGACAGGTAGTCCGCGCCACCGGTCGAGATCTGGATGATGCCGTCGGAGCCGGCGTCGGCGAAGCCCTGCAGGGCGGCGTTGAGGGTCTGCGACGAGGTCACGTTGATCGCCGGGAAGGCGAAGGCGCCAGCCTTCGCGGCGTCCAGCATCTCGGCGTACTTCTCGGGGCTGGCGATGGGCATCTGAGGATCTCCTCGCAAAAAGCTGATCGGTGAAACGGATGTCGCGCGTCGCCCCGAGCCTAGTGCGTGCCCGACCCGAGGTCTGCCGGGTCCCGCCGAGCGGTGCGCAGGTGGTTCCCGGATTCCCCGACCGGCACCCGGCGAGGGCCCTAGTGTGGCCTGGCTCGCGTCGCCTGGACGCGCCCTCGCCAGTCTCGGAGAATCCTGTGACCTCTCGCGTCCCCGTCCTGCGACGCCTCGCCGCGCTCGCCCCGGCCCTGCTCATCGCCGGGCTGTTGACCCAGCCCGCCAGTGCCGCCACGGCCGCCGAGGAGGACCGTCCCGTCGTCGGGGAGTGCCGCACCCTCACCGTCGCGGAGGCCGCCGCAGCGAGCAGCACCTCGGCACCGGTGGACTGCTCGCAGCGCCACAACGCGCGCACCATCAAGGTCGGCACGCTGCCGGACGCCCTGGACTGGGACGACGACCTCGTGAAGCTGGGGGCCGCTGTCGCACGGCGGTGCGACCCCGCACACGACCGGGCGCTCGGGCGCACCCACCGGGTGCGGGCCGGGGCGGCGTACCGCTGGGTCTGGTTCATCCCCACCAAGACCCAGCGCGAGGCCGGGGCGCGGTGGTACCGCTGCGACCTCGTCCTGTCCGGCGGCACGACGTACCTGCCGCTGCCGACCACGGCCTCCCCGGCGCTCCCGAAGGGCCGACTGCCCGACTCGATCGCCAGCTGCACGACCGCGCGCGGCGTCCTCACGACCTGCGCCCGCACGCACGCCTGGCGGGTCACCGGCACGTTCGTGCACCGGGCACGCACGATCCCGAGCGACAAGAAGCTGCGCATCGCGGCCATCAGGAGGTGCCCGTCGCTGACCACCACCGACTCGTTCTCCTACGCCCGGCCCTCCGCCCTCGACTGGAAGCTCGGCAACCGCGTGATCACCTGCTCCAGCAAGACCCGCCGGTAGTCGGCGGGGGGCTGGGTGCCTCAGCCGCGCCAGGCCTCGTCGCCGGAGAGGTCGGCGTGCTGGCGCACCCAGCCGTGCATCGCGATCGCGGCGGCGGCGGAGGCGTTGATGGAGCGGGTGGAGCCGAACTGCGCGATGGAGAACGTCGCGTCGCAGCGCGCGCGGGCCGCCTCGGAGAGCCCCGGTCCCTCCTGGCCGAACAGGAAGCAGACCCGGCGCGGCATCTCCATGGTCTCCAGGTGCAGCGAGCCCGGCAGGTTGTCGATGCCGAGCAGCGGCACCGGGCCGCCGTCGAGGTCCGCGAGGTAGTCGGCGAGGTCCTCGACGCTCGGGTGGTGGCGCACGTGCTGGTAGCGGTCGGTCACCATCGCCCCGCGGCGGTTCCACCGGCGGTTGCCGACGATGTGCACCTCCCGGGCCAGGAAGGCGTTGGCCGAGCGCACGATGGTGCCGATGTTGAAGTCGTGCTGCCAGTTCTCGATCGCGACGTGGAAGTCGTGGCGCCGGGTGTCGAGGTCGGCGCGGATCGCCTCGAGCGACCAGTAGCGGTAGCGGTCCACCACGTTGCGCCGGTCGCCTTCGGCCAGCAGCTGCTCGTCGTACACCTCGCTGCCGGGACCGGACGGCCACGGGCCGGGCCACGGCCCCACCCCGACCTCGGCCGGACCGTGGGGCATCGGGTCGTACGGCGCGCGCCGCTCGGGGTCCTCGCGGTGCTCCTCCACCGGCGCATCGTACGGGTCGGCCAACCGCCGCCTGCACCCGCGATACTGGTCGGTGCCAGGGGGTGGTGGCGGTTAGGCTGAAGGCGTGAGCGCGCTCCTGGCAGGTATGGCGCTGCCCCACCCGCTCCTGTTCGGTATCGACTACCTCGATCCGCAGTGGCTGCTGGCGCAGTTCGGAGCGGCGCTGTTCTGGATCAGCCTGCTGATCATCTTCGTCGAGTGCGGGCTGTTCTTCCCGTTCCTGCCCGGCGACAGCCTGCTGTTCGCCCTCGGCATCTTCATCGCCACCGGTCAGATCGACCTGTTCCCGGGCAGCCGGCTGGTCGAGCTGGTGATCGCGGTGACCGTGATGACGATCGCGGCCTGGCTGGGCAACGTGTGCGGCTATGAGATCGGGCGCCGGGTCGGGCCACGCCTGCGCCAACGCGAGGGCCGGGTGCTGAAGCAGAAGTACTTCGACCAGACCGAGGTGTTCTTCGAGCGCCACGGCAACAAGGCGCTGGTCATCGGCCGCTTCGTGGCGTTCGTGCGCACCTACATCACCGTCGTCGCCGGCATCACCTTGATGCCGCGCCGCCGCTTCTACGTCTGGAGCGCCGTCGGCGGCATCGCCTGGGTCGTGCTGGTCACCGGCCTGGGCTACTTCCTGGGCCACGCGGTGCCGTGGCTGGAGCACAACATCGACCTGATCTTCTTGATCATCCTGGCCTTCACCG
Source organism: Nocardioides sp. dk884 (assembly GCF_009557055.1). Taxonomy (NCBI): domain Bacteria; kingdom Bacillati; phylum Actinomycetota; class Actinomycetes; order Propionibacteriales; family Nocardioidaceae; genus Nocardioides; species Nocardioides sp. dk884. Next base: position 3,936,951 of record NZ_CP045649.1, read on the forward strand.
CGGTCCCGATCGCCTTCGAGTGGTGGCGCCGCCGGCGCACCGACTCGGTCGGGGCGGCCGACAACGACCACGACGGCCGCCCGGACCGCGACATCAGCGGCATCACCGTCCCGCCGCGAGGCCGGCGCAAGTGAGCCCGCTCAGGACTCGGCTCAGGAGTCCGCTCAGGACTGCGCGCGTGAGGACCGGTTGCGGCGCACCCGCTGCACCAGCCACCAGCAGACCCCGAGCACGACTGCGACGATGACGACCTTCTGGAAGGTCCCGGCGACGCCCTCGACGCGGTGCCACTGCTCGCCCAGCCAGTAGCCGGCGAGGACGAAGGTGATGTTCCAGATCGTGCTGCCGGCGGTGGTGAGCAGCAGGAACTGCCCGAACGGCATGCGCTCGACGCCCGCCGGCACCGAGATCAGGCTGCGGAAGATCGGGACCATCCGGCCGAAGAAGACCGCCTTGCGCCCGTGCCGGGCGAACCACGCCTCGGTGCGCTCCAGGTCCTCGGTCTTGACCAGCGGCAGCCGCTCCCAGACCCAGTACATCCGGTCGCGGCCGAACACCGCGCCGAGGGCGTAGAGGGCGACCGCGCCGATCACCGAGCCGGCGATCGTCCACAGGATCACCTCGACGAGGCCGAAGGTGCCGCGGCTGGCGGTGAAGCCGGCCAGCGGCAGGATCACCTCGCTGGGCAGCGGCGGGAAGAGGTTCTCCAGCGCGATGGCCAGGCCGGCGCCGGGGGCGCCGAGCCTCTCCATCAGGTCGACGGCCCAGCCGGCGACGCCGCCCAGCTCCTCGCCGGTGTCGGCCGCCGCCAGCACGGCACGGTCGGTGAGGCTCAGGCTCATGCGCCGGCCCGCGCGGCGTCGAGCTCGGCCTTGGTCAGCACGGGGCGGACCTCGAGACCGACGTCGGCCAGCGGGTTGGTGTCGGCCGGGCTGCGGTCGATCGCGCAGACCACGACCTCCACGATCGCCCCCGCCGCGCGCAGCTCACGCGTGGCGTCGCGGACCGCGCCGCCGGTGGTGATCACGTCCTCGATGAGCGTGATCCGGCGACCGGCCACGTCCGGGCCCTCGGCGAGCTTGCAGGTGCCGTACTCCTTGGCCTTCTTGCGCACGAACAGCGTGCGGTGGCCGGTGAGGTAGCCGACCATCGTCGCGATCGGCACGCCTCCCAGCTCCAGGCCTCCGAGCAGCTCGGTGTCGGCGGGCAGCAGCTGCACCATCTCGCGCGCGACCCGCGAGAGCAGCGCGGGATCGGCCTCGAAGAGGTACTTGTCGAAGTACTCCGAGGAGACCTGGCCGGACCGGAGCGTGAAGCTCCCGGTCAGGCGGCAGGTGGCGTCGATGTCGGCAGCGAGGTCGGTATCGGCGGTCGTCACCCCGTCATTGTCGCGTACGCCGCGCAACGCCGGGCACGCCGTACGGTGGGGCGCATGCCCGACTCGCCGTCCCGCACCACCGCGACGCCCCGCCTGGCCCGCCGTCTGCACGGCATCGCACCGACGATCTTCACCCAGATGTCGGCGCTCGCGGCCCGCACCGGCTCGGTCAACCTCGGCCAGGGCTTCCCCGACGTCGACGGCCCGCCGAGCGTGATCGCGGAGGCCGTGGAGGCGCTGCGCACCGGGCACAACCAGTACGCCCCCGGCCCCGGGGTCCCGGCGCTGCGCGAGGCGGTCGCGCGCCACCAGCAGCGCCACTACGGCCTCGAGCTCGACCCGGAGACCGAGGTCGTGGTCACCACGGGGTGCACCGAGGCGATCGCCGCGGCCCTGCTCGGCCTGGTCGACCCCGGCGACGAGGTGATCGTGCTCGAGCCCTACTACGACTCCTACACCGCGATGATCCAGATGGCCGGCGGCGTACGCCGTCCGGTCACGCTGCGCGCCCCGGACTTCCGCCTGGACCCCGAGGAGCTGCGCGCCGCCGTCGGTCCGCGGACCCGGTTCGTGCTGCTCAACAGCCCGCACAACCCGACCGGCACGGTGCTGACCCGCGCCGAGCTGCAGGCCGTCGCCGACGTCGCGATCGCCCACGACCTGGTGGTGATCACCGACGAGGTCTACGAGCACCTGACCTTCGACGCCGAGCACGTGCCGCTGGCCACGCTGCCCGGCATGCGCGAGCGCACCCTGACCCTGTCCAGCGCCGGGAAGTCCTACTCCTTCACCGGCTGGAAGGTCGGCTGGGCCAGTGGGCCCGCCGAGCTGGTCGACGCCCTGCTGGCCGCCAAGCAGTGGCTGACGTTCACCTCCGGCTCCCCGCTGCAGCCGGCGGTCGCGCACGCGCTCGAGGAGGAGCCGGACTTCCCGCGCGCGCTGGCCGCCGACCTGCGCGGTCGCCGCGACCTGCTGTGCGCGGGCCTGGCGGACGCCGGGCTGCGGGTGCGCGTGCCCGAGGGCACCTACTTCGCGACCACCGACATCAGCGATCTCGGCTGGCGCGACGGGCTGGAGTTCTGCCACGCCCTGCCCGAGCGGGCCGGGGTGGTGGCGGTCCCCGAGCAGGTCTTCCACGACGACCAGGAGGCCGGGCGGCACCTGGTCCGCTGGGCGTTCTGCAAGGACCCCGAGGTCCTCACCGAGGGCGTACGCCGCCTGGGCGCGGCCGACCTGACCCGCTGAGACTCAGCGCCCGGCGTACCACTCGGTGACCTCGGGGCGCATCAGCAGCGCCATGGCGCCGACGCACGCGGCGAGCGGCACCACCAGCAGCGGCGAGCCGAGCACGGTGCCGAGGAGGCACACCAGCGCGGCGACGCCGGCGGAGACCATCAGCAGCACCCGGCCGACCGGGACCCGGCGCAGCGCGAACACCGCGACCAACGAGGCGAGCACACACCACAGCACGATCACGCCGGCGACCACCAACAGCGCCACGCGCAGGTCGTCCTCGGTCATCCCGGCGCTGCTGAGCAGCTCGGGGTCGCGGCGGTCCAGCTCCTCGAACAGCGGCCCGGGCGCCGCGGCGAGCGCGAGCGCGGTGAGCCCCATCCCGAGGCCGACCAGGCCGCTCATCACCCAGGTCAGCACGCACGCCCAGACGACCGGCTGCGGCGCGGGACCGCGACGGGCGCTCCGCTCCTGCGAGGAGTACGCCGCGGGCTCCGGCTGCCGGGTCACCGGCGGGTAGGTGACCGGCGCGCCGGCGCTGCCGGTGCCGGCGGTCCCGAAGCCGGACCACGGCCGGGGGGCGTCGGACCCGGCGGGCTCCTGGCCTGACTGCTGGCCGGACTGCTGGCCGGGCTGCTGGCCGACCGGGGCCGACACGACCGGCGGCACCTGGGCGGCGGACGGGTAGGCCTGCTGACCCTGCTGACCCTGGTGGTGGTCCTGCGGACCGGGCTGCACGGGCCCGTGCTGGGCCTCGCTGCTCGGCGGGAGCCGGTCGAAGCGGGTGTCGCGGGTGGCGGCGGCCGCCTCCTTGCCGTTGAACCAGTCACGGGCCGGCTGGACCCACAGCATCACCACGGCCGCGGCGACGAAGGAGGACATGATCCCGCCGACGACCAGCCCGCACACGAACAGCGGCACGGCCAGCACCGAGAGGGCCAACCGCGCGCTGCGCGAGCGCTGGAGCACCTGGATGCCGAGGATCAGGCTGGCGGTCGCGCACGCGCCGGTGATCAGCACCAACACCCGCATCGTGTCCAAGACGTCCTGCACCCCGACCCCGAGGCCGTCGGCCGGAGGCTCGGCGAGGAAGTCCTGCACCGCGCGGCGGGTGTCCAGCGACTGCACCCCGGCCATCTGCTCGAAGGCCGAGACCAGCACGAACAGCGACCCGCCCATGATCAGCCAGGCGGCGAAGCTCACCTGGCGCGGACGGGACGGACTGCTCTCACTCATGGGCTCATTCAACTAGAAGGACCCACATCGGCGGTCGTCCGCCTCCGTGGGTCCTCCCAGCAACCGGTTCCGAGCGCGTCCTCAGCCGGCGGCGGTGAGCGCCAGACCGTCCTCGGAGCGGTCCACGCGCACCGTGCCGCCGTCGACGACCTCGCCGCCGATCAGCATCTTGGCGAGCGGGTCGCCGATCGCCGACTGGATCAGCCGGCGCAGCGGGCGCGCGCCGTACGCCGGGTCGTAGCCGGTCTCGGCCAGCCAGGTCTTCGCCGCGTCGCTCACCTCGATGGTGATGCGCCGCACCGCGAGCCGCTTCTCCAGCAGCCCGAGCTGCAGGTCCACGATGTGGGTCAGGTCCGCGAGCGTGAGCGCGTTGAACATGACGATCTCGTCGAGGCGGTTGAGGAACTCGGGGCGGAACGACGAGCGCACCGTGGCCATCACCGCCTCCCGCTTCTGCTCCGGGTCCATCGTGGGGTCGACCAGGAACTGCGAGCCCAGGTTGGAGGTCAGGATCAGGATCGAGTTGCGGAAGTCCACCGTGCGGCCCTGGCCGTCGGTCAGCCGGCCGTCGTCGAGCACCTGCAGCAGGATGTCGAAGACCTCCGGGTGGGCCTTCTCGACCTCATCGAGCAGCACCACCGAGTACGGCCGGCGCCGCACCGCCTCGGTCAGCTGGCCGCCCTCGTCGTACCCGACGTAGCCGGGGGGCGCGCCGACCAGCCGCGAGACCGAGTGCTTCTCGGAGTACTCGCTCATGTCGATGCGCACCATCGCGCGCTCGTCGTCGAAGAGGAAGTCGGCCAGCGACTTGGCCAGCTCGGTCTTGCCGGTGCCGGTCGGGCCCAGGAACAGGAACGAGCCGGTGGGCCGGTTCGGGTCCGCGATGCCGGCGCGCGAGCGGCGTACGGCGTCCGCGACGGCTGTCACCGCCTCGCTCTGGCCGACCAGGCGATGGCCGATCACCTGCTCCATCTCGAGCAGCTTGGCGGTCTCGCCCTGGAGCATCCGGCCGGTCGGGATGCCGGTCCAGGCCTCGACGACCTCGGCGACCTGCTCGGCGCCGACCTCCTCACCGACCAGCGGCTCGACCTGCTCGGACTTCTCGACCTCGGCGGCCTCGGCGATCTGCTGCTCCAGCGCCGGGATCCGGCCGTACTGGATCTCGCTGGCCGCGGCCAGGTCGCCCTCGCGCAGCAGCCGGTCGGCCTCGATGCGCAGCTGGTCGAGCTGACGACGCAGCTCGCCCTCGCCCTCCAGCGAGGCCTTCTCCCGCTCCCAGCGCGCCTCGAGGGCCCGCAGCTCCTCCTCGTGGTCGGCCAGGTCGGCGCGCAGCCGCTCCAGGCGCTCCATCGAGGCGGGGTCGCTCTCCTTCTCCAGGGCGAACTGCTCCATCTTGAGCCGGTCCACCTGGCGGCGCAGCTGGTCGATCTCCTCCGGGGAGGACTCGATCTCCATGCGCAGGCGCGAGGCGGCCTCGTCGATGAGGTCGATGGCCTTGTCGGGCAGCTGGCGCCCGGTGATGTAGCGGTCCGAGAGGGTCGCGGCGGCCACCAGCGCGGCGTCGGTGATGCGGACGCCGTGGTGGGCCTCGTACTTCTCCTGGATGCCGCGCAGGATCTGCACGGTGTCCTCGACGCTGGGCTCACCGACGAAGACCTGCTGGAAGCGGCGCTCCAGGGCGGGGTCCTTCTCGATGCGCTCGCGGTACTCATCCAGGGTGGTCGCGCCGATCATGTGCAGCTCACCGCGCGCGAGCATCGGCTTGAGCATGTTGCCGGCGTCCATCGAGGAGTCGCCGCCCGCCCCGGCCCCGACGACCGTGTGCAGCTCGTCGATGAAGGTGATCACCTGGCCGCCGGCCTGCCGGATCTCGTCGAGGACGGCCTTGAGCCGCTCCTCGAACTCGCCGCGGTACTTCGCGCCGGCCACCATCGCGGCCAGGTCGAGGCTGAGCACGCGGCGGCCCTTGAGGGAGTCGGGGACGTCGCCGGCGACCACGCGCTGGGCGAGGCCCTCGACCACCGCGGTCTTGCCGACGCCCGGCTCGCCGATGAGCACCGGGTTGTTCTTGGTGCGTCGCGACAGCACCTGGACCACCCGGCGGATCTCGGCGTCGCGGCCGATGACCGGGTCGAGACGACCCTCCTGGGCGGCGGCGGTGAGGTCGACGGAGTACTTCTCCAGCGACTCGTAGGTGTCCTCGGCCGTCTGGCTGGTGACCCGCCGGTTGCCGCGGACGGCGGTGATCCCCTCGCGCAGCGCGGACTCGGTCAGCCCCGCGTCCTCGAGCACGCGCTTCGCGCTGCTGTCGGTGCCGGCGAGGGCGACCAGGAGGTGCTCGGAGGCGACGTAGTCGTCCTTCATCTCCGCCGCCAGCTCGAGGGCCCCGGCCAGCACCCGGGTGAGCGCGGCGGAGGCGGCGGGCTGCTGCACGGTCGCGCCGCTGGCGCGCGGCAGCACGCCGAGCTGGCCCTCGGCGCGGGCGAGGAGAGCGTCGACGTCGACCCCGGCGCGGGTGACGACGCTGCGCGCCACCCCGTCCTCCTGGCGCAGCAGCGCCACCAGCAGGTGGATCGGATCGGTCGTGGTGTTGCCCGCGGAGGTCGCGGCGAGCTGGGCAGCCTCGATCGCCTCGCGGCTGCGGGTCGTGAACTTGTCGGCGCCGAACTGGCTCATCTGCACACTCCTTGGCTCACACGTTCGAACTGGATCACGCGATCGGCACGAGCGCCCGGGACGGGCGACCCTGCCGCTGCCACAACATCGGCAGAGTTGAGTCTGTTCCACTCAACTTTAAGAACGTCATCGGCGACTCGCCACCTGGCGGTCGGACTGCGCGGCGGCGCGGCGCGCGGCGGCGCGGCGCGCGCCCACCTCGCGGAACCACTCCCCGACGGTGAGCACCCACCCGAGCGCGACACCGATGACGGTGCCGAGACCGTTGGAGACGACGTCGCGGGGGTCGCTGACCCGCCCCGGGATCTCCTGCTGGGCGACCTCGATGCCGAGGGTCAGCACCAGACCGGCCAGCACCGCCAGCCACCACTGCCGGCGGCCCAGCAGGAGCAGGAAGAACACGCCGACGGGGACGAACATCGCGACGTTGGCGGCGAACTCGATGTCGGCGGCGCTCAGTCCCGCGGTCGGCTCGTAGGCACCCAGCTCGCGCACCACCCGATCGGCGACGCGGGTCATCAGCGAGGTGCCGGTCGAGGCCTGCGGGGTGAGCGTCATCCACCCGACGAAGCCGAGATAGGCGAAGGTCAGGAGGCTCAGCAGCGGGTGACGGTGGAACACGTGGCCCCGATCTCAGCGGCCCCGCCGCCAGACCACGACCGAGCCGGCCTGGGTCTGACGGAGCACGGGCAGCTTGTTGGCGGGCACCTCGCGGGGGCGTCCGGTGTGGGCCTGGCCGAGGGCGTCGCGCAGGGCTTTGAGCTCGGCGAGCAGCTCCTCGTTGTGCTTGGCCACGGCGGCGAGCTCCGACTCCAGCTCGACGATGCGGCGTACCCCCTGCAGCCCGACGCCGGAGGCGGTGAGGTCGGCGATCTCGCGCAGCCGCTCGATGTCGCGCGCGGAGTAGCGCCGCCCTCCCCCGCCGGTGCGCTGGGGCGTGATCAGCCCGAGCCGCTCGTAGGTGCGCAGGGTCTGCGGGTGCAGCCCGGTCAGCTCCGCGGCCATGCTGATCACGAACACCGCGGCGTCCGGGCCCGGCGGGCCGCCGAACGGCTGCCGGGCCGCCATCAGGAGCCGGCCTTCTCGAACAGGTTGGCGCGCAGCGGGCGCCCCGCGGTCGCTTCGCGGTACGCCGTGACCGCCGCCCGGGCGTCCTCGTCGAGGACCGCGGGGACGACCACCTCGACGGTGGCGAGCAGGTCGCCGACCGTGCCGTCGCTGCGGCGCGCCCCCTTGCCGCGCACCCGGAAGGTGCGCCCGTTGGGGGTGCCGGCGGGGATGCGCAGGGTGACCGGCGCGCCGCCGAGGGTGGGGATCTTGATCTCCGAGCCGAGCGCGAGCTCGTCGAAGGAGACCGGGACGTCGAGGGTGAGGTTGTCGCCCTTGCGCCCGAAGACGCGGTGCGGGCTCACCTTGACGGTGACGTAGAGGTCGCCGGCCGGGCCGCCGTTCTCGCCGGCCGCGCCCTTGCCGCGCAGCCGGATCCGCTGGCCGTCCTTGACGCCGGCGGGGATGCGGGCCTGGATGGTGCGCGCCGACATGCCGCGCCCGGAGCCGTGGCAGGTGGGGCAGGCCTCGTCGTACACGAGCTGGCGCCCGCCGCAGGTCGGGCAGGTCTCGTTCATGGAGAACGCGCCGCCCACCGAGCCGGTGACGTAGCCGGCGCCCTCGCACTCGGGGCACACGTGCGGCTTGGTGCCGGGCTTGCCGCCGGTGCCGTTGCAGTCCGGGCAGGGCGCGTCGGAGGTCAGCCGCAGCGAGATGGTGACGCCGTCGATGGCGTCGGTGAAGCTGATCGTGGCGGTGGTCTCGGCGTCGGCGCCCTTCTGCGGGCGACGCGTCTGCTGGCGGCGACCGAAGCCACCACCGCCGCCGAAGATGTCGCCGAACATGTCGCCGAAGCCGCCGCCCGCGCCGCCGCGGTCGCGCAGCAGGTCGTCGAGGTTGAAGCCGCCCTGGCCGCCCTGGCCGGTCGGGAACCCGCCGAAGCGGCCCGAGGCGTGCAGGGAGCGGAACTCGTCGTACTTCGCGCGCTTGTCGCGGTCGCCGAGGACGTCGTAGGCCTCCGCGACCGCCTTGAACTTGTCGTGCTTGGCGGTGTCGCCGGGGTTGGAGTCGGGGTGGTTGGCCCGGGCCAGCTTGCGATAGGCCTTCTTGATCTCCTCGGCGCTCGCGTCCTTCTTCACGCCGAGCTCGGCGTAGAAGTCCTTCTGCGCCCAGTCGGCGCGGTAGCCGTCGTCACTCACGTGCCCTCCTCCCAACGATGTGGCCGGTCATGTGCTGGTCATCTGTGGTGCTGGCGCGGGCCCCGGGGGCTGCGCCACCGGGCCCCGCGCGTGGCGGGGCCCGGTGGGGCTGCTCAGGACTCGGACGCCTCGTCGGCGGGGCCCGCCGGGTCGGCGCTGCCGGCCGCCGGGTCGACCACCAGGACCTGCGCCGCGCGGACGACGCGGTCGCCCATCCGGTAGCCGGCCTTGGCGACGACCTTGCAGGTCACCACGTCGACGTCGGGGTCCTCGCCGAGGTGGCTCAGCGCCTCGTGCAGGGACGGGTCGAACGGGTCACCGGGGACGCCGAACTTCTCCAGGCCCTGGTTGGCCACGACCCGCTCCAGCTGCTCGGCGACGGCCTTGAAGCCGCCCTCGAGCTCGGCGTGCTCGCGGGCCCGGTCGATCGTGTCCAGGACCTCGACGACCGGGGCGAGCACGACGTACGCCGCGTTCTGCTTGACCAGCTCGCGGTCGCGGTCGACGCGGCGCTTGTAGTTGAGGAACTCCGCCTGGAGGCGCTGCAGGTCGCTGGTGCGCTCGCCGAGCTCCATCTTGAGCGTCTCGACCTCGTCGCGTGCCGCCTGCAGCGGGTCCGCCTCGGCGGGCTCGGAGTCCGGCGCCTCACCGGCGGCGGGAGCGGCCGGGTCCTCCGAGCGCTCCGCCGCCTCGTCGACGCCCTCGCGGGCCGGGTCCCCGGGGGGACCCTCGTCGTGCCGGTGCTCGTCGGTCACTTGCGCTCACCCTCGTCGGTGGACTCGTCCACGACCTCGGCGTCGACGATGTCGTCGTCGCTCTCGCCGGTCGCGCCGGTGGTGCCACCGGCCGCGGCGTTCTCGGCCTCGGCCGCGGCGTACATCGCGGCGCCCATCTTCTGGCTGGACTCACCGAGCTTGGTGATGCCGGCGTTGAGCTCCTCGGCCGACGCGTCCTCCTTCTCCAGGGTGGACTTGAGGGAGTCGACGTCGCCCTGGACCTCGGTCTTCACGTCGTCGGGGATCTTCTCGCCGTTCTCGGCGAGGAACTTCTCCGTCGTGTAGACCAACTGGTCGGCCTGGTTGCGGACCTCGATCGCCTCGCGACGCTTGGCGTCCTCCTCGGCGTACTGCTCGGCCTCCTTGACCATCCGGTCGATGTCGTCCTTGCTCAGCGCGGAGCCGCCGGAGATCGTCATCGACTGCTCCTTGCCGGAGCCCTGGTCCTTCGCCGAGACGTGCACGATGCCGTTGGCGTCGATGTCGAAGGTGACCTCGATCTTCGGCACGCCGCGCGGAGCCGGCGGGAGGCCGGTGAGCTCGAAGTTGCCCAGCGGCTGGTTCTGCGACCACATCTGACGCTCGCCCTGCGCGACCTTGATCTCCACCGAGGGCTGGTTGTCGTCGGCGGTGGTGAAGATCTCCGAGCGCTTGGTCGGGATCGTGGTGTTGCGCTCGATCAGGGTGGTCATCACGCCGCCCTTGGTCTCGATGCCGAGCGAGAGGGGCGTGACGTCGAGGAGCAGGACGTCCTTGACCTCACCCTTCAGCACACCGGCCTGCAGCGCCGCGCCGAGCGCGACGACCTCGTCGGGGTTCACGCCCTTGTTGGGGTCGCGGCCGGTGAGGTCCTTGACCAGGTCGCTCACGGCCGGCATGCGGGTGGAGCCACCCACGAGCACGACGTGGTGGATGTCCTTGAGCGCGACACCGCCGTCCTTGAGGACGTTCTGCACCGGCGCCTTGGTGCGCTGGAGCAGGTCCTCGGTGAGCTTCTGGAACTCGCTGCGGGTCAGGCGCTCCTCGAAGTGCAGCGGGCCCGACTCGCCGTGGGTGATGTAGGGCAGGTGGATCGTGGTCTCGGCCGAGGACGACAGCTCGATCTTCGCCTTCTCCGCGGCCTCCTGGAGGCGCTGCTTGGCGATCTTGTCGGCGCCCAGGTCGACGCCGTTGTTGTCCTTGAACTTCTTGATCATCCACTCGACGATCCGGGAGTCCCAGTCGTCGCCACCGAGGTGGTTGTCGCCGGAGGTCGCCTTGACCTCGACGACGCCCTCGCCGATCTCGAGCAGGGAGACGTCGAACGTGCCGCCACCGAGGTCGAAGACGAGGATGGTCTGGTCGTCGCCCTTGTCGAGGCCGTAGGCCAGCGCGGCCGCGGTGGGCTCGTTGACGATGCGAGCGACGTTGAGGCCCGCGATCTCACCGGCCTCCTTGGTGGCCTGGCGCTGGGCGTCGGAGAAGTACGCCGGGACGGTGATCACCGCGTCGGTGACGGGCTCACCGAGGTACGCCTCGGCGTCGCGCTTGAGCTTCTGGAGCACGAAGGCGCTGATCTGCTGGGGCGTGAACGTCTTGTCGTCGATCGTGGTGGTCCAGTCGGTGCCCATGTGGCGCTTCACCGAGCGGATGGTGCGGTCGACGTTGGTGACCGCCTGACGCTTGGCGACCTCGCCGACGAGCACCTCGCCGGACTTGGCGAACGCGACGACCGACGGGGTCGTACGGGCCCCCTCGGCGTTGGCGATGACGGTGGGCTCGCCACCCTCGAGGACCGACACGACGCTGTTCGTCGTACCGAGGTCGATGCCGACTGCACGTGCCATGGGACTACCTCCGTTGGATTTCGCAGCGCACTTGGGCTGCGGGTCTGACGTTGGCGGGGCGCATACGAGCCCCGCCGGGACCAGTCTGCGTCGCGCGACTCAGACTGGCAAATAAGTTGAGTCGTTGCAACTCAACTTTCTTCACAGGACAGAACGCCCCGGACCCCGGGGGATGTTCCCGGTCCGGACGAGAATTTCTCGGACCCCTGGTCCGAGCGCGGCGTCAGCCGGCGAGGTCGGTCCACTCACCTCCGAGGTCGGTGGAGACGTACGCCGCGCCGCCGACCCAGTCCAGGGCGTACAGCCGCTCCCCCGCGAGCTCCAGCAGCCAGCCGTGGTCGCCGGCGGCGGGCAGGGCGAGCTCCTCCCAGCTGTCGTCCTCGGGGTCGACGACCTGGGCGACGTCGACGTCGTCGAAGACCAGCAGCCGGCCGTCCGGGAGCCCTTCGACGGTGGCGGAGAACCAGCTCGACCCCAGACCGTCCGGCGCCTCGAGCCGGCGCCAGGCGGCGTCGGCACCGCTGCGCGGACGCACCAGCAGCGCGTCGAGCTGGTCACCGGCGCCGCGGGTGACCGCGACGGGGACCACGACCAGGTCGTCGGTGACCGCCAGGCCGATCGGGTAGCCCCGGGCGGGCAGCTCGAGGGGCGACTCCTGCCAGGTGGTCGCCCCGGCGGGCAGGTGGAGCAGGACCGCGTCGCTCGGGCTCGCGGCGCTCTCCGGCAGCGCCCAGGCACCGCCGTCGGCGTCGATCACCAGCTCCACGGCCACCGCACCGCCGGGCAGCGGCGGCGTCGGGGCGATGGTCCCCTCGATCGGGGAGTACACCGCCCGCGCGCCCTCGACGGCGACGTCGCCGGGACCGAGGGCCCGCGGGGTCTCGACCTCCTCGACCGGGGTCAGCTCGCCGTCGGCGTCCAGCAGCTCGTAGCGGCCGTTGCCGCCGAGGTCGACCAGGAAGCCGTCGGCCAGCGGCCACACACCCGGGATCGAGCTCTCGTTGCGCACCTGGCGGCCCGGCCCCTCGGCGAGGACCTCACCGTCGGCGTCCTGCAGGCGCCAGGCCGCGGCGACGCTCGTGCGGGGTCCCTCCTCGACGAGGTGGGCGACCAGCAACCGCCCGGCGCCGTCCTCGGCGACCGCGACGGGGCGGCCCACCTCGAGGACCTCCGACACGGTCGTAGGCACCGCGGAGGAGGCCGTCCGCGCCGAGGCGTCGCCCCCGCCGTCGCCGTCATCGGTGCCACACGCGCCGAGCGTCGTCGCCAGCAGGAGAGTGGTCAGGGCGGCGGATGCGGTGCGCATCCATCCATCATGCCCCGCGTCACATGGGCCCCGGTGCTCTACTGGGGCGATGACGGGGCCCACGGGACGGATCGCGCGACCGGCCACCCGGCCGGGAGGCAGCACTGCCGCCCGCCGCGCCCTGCGCCTCGCGCTCGGCGCAGCGGCCATCGGCGCGCTGGCCACCGGAGCACTGGCCGCCGGGTGCACAGTGACCGACCGCTCCCCCGCCGCCCCGTCCTCACGCCCGCCCTCCGCACCCGCGTCCGCCACGACCGGGCCCACCGTGACGCCCGGGACGCCCCGCACCCAGCCCCCGTCGACCGTGGCGCCGCCGCGGGTCCCCGGGTGGCCCCCGACGACGTCCGGTCGAGACGGCCGTGGCCGCGGTGCGCCACCTGGCCGGGCGGATCGGCCCGCGTCCGGGGACATCGGCGGCGTACCGCCGGGCCGCGTCGTGGGTCGAGCACCGCCTGGTCGAGACCGGCTGGCGCGTCGAGCGGCAGCGGTTCGCGACGCCCGCCGGCGTGTCCTGGGGGGTGCCGGTGCCGGCCGGCACGTCGCTCAACCTCCTCGCCACTCGTGGCGAGATCCGCGCCGGGCGCCCGTGGCTGCTCGTCGGCGCCCACCTCGACACGGTGCCGCAGGCCCCGGGCGCCGAGGACAACGCCTCCGGTGTCGGGGTGCTGCTCGCGGTCGCCGAGGCGCTCGCGGACCGGCGGACGCGGCTGCCGGTGGTGCTGGTGGCCTTCGGCTCCGAGGAGCCGCGCGGCCCGGGCGACGAGGACCACCACTACGGCTCGCGGGCCTACGTCGCGCGCCTCGACCCCGTGCAGCGCCGGACCCTGCGCGGGATGATCTCGCTGGACCGCGTCGGTGTGGGGGCGGCGCTGCCGGTGGGCAGCGCCGACGACCCCGACCCGCTGCACGCCGAGGTGCTGGCGGCCGCGCGCCGCGCCGGCGTGGCGACGCAGCCGGAGACCGACCAGCGCTCGAGCGACCACTGGTCCTTCGTGCGCGCCGGCCTGCCGGGCGTGCGCCTCGGCAGCACGCCGTACGCCGGCTACCACTCGGCCGGCGACGTCCCCGGCGTGGTCGAGGCCGCCCAGCTGCGCCGCGCCGCGCGCACCGTGGCGGCCTGGCTGGGCTGACCCGTCCTCAGCGTGCGAACGGCCCGGTGGAGGCCCGCCACACCTCGCCCAGGATCCGCGTCCCGGCCGCGCCACCGACGGGGCGCGGCGCGAAGGTCCCGGGGTCCATCACATAGGGCACCAGGCGCATCGCCGCCAACCGGTCGCCGAGGAACGTCGCCTCCAGCATGACGCCCTCCATCGTCTGGGTCATGAAGTCCATGTCGAAGACGAGGTTGCCCAGCGAGTGCAGCACCGGCACCGCGGCGTCGGGACCCTCGACGACGTCGATGCCCTGCACCCAGTGCGGGTGGCCCCCGACCACCAGGTCGGCGCCGGCCGCGACGAGGGCACGGGACACCTCGCGCTGCACCGGCTCCGGCTCATGGGTGTACTGCGTGCCCCAGTGCGGCAGCACCACGACCACGTCGGCATGCCTCCCGGCGCGCCGCACCAGCCCGGTGACGTGCTCGAGGTCGGCACGGACCAGCGGGCCGGTGCGCGGCGGCATCCGCACCGAGAGCGCTCCCGGCCCGGACCGGGTGGCCCGCGGGGTCTCGCCGATCGCGTTGAAGCCCAGGAAGGCGAAGCGCACCCCGCCGCGCTCGACGTACGCCGGGCGGCTCGCCGCCGCGAGATCGGCTCCGGCGCCGAACACCGCCAGCGGGCTGCGACGCAGGGTGGCGACGGTGTCCAGGAACGCGCCGGTGCCGTAGTCGCCGGCGTGGTTGTTGGCCAGGGAGACCGCGTCCAGGCCCGCGCGGCGAAGGTGCCCCACGAGCCCGGGGCCGGCGCCGAAGGAGTCCGACCCCTGGGTGGGGGCGCCCGCGGTCGACAGCGTGCTCTCCAGGTTGCCGACGACGAGGTCGGCGCGGTGCAGCCGGGGCGCCACCTTCGCCAGGGCGCGCGCCGGGTCGGGCACCCCGCGCACCAGCATCAGGTCGCCGACGACGGTGAGGTGGACAGCGGCGGGGGCCGTGCGCACCGGGTCGCTCCCGGCAACGAGCGCGGCACGCACGCTCGGACGCACCTGCGCCAGCGGCACCACCCCGAGCGCCTCCGGGTCCCGCTCGACGCGGTCCAGGGCGCGTGCGGCGGCGCGGGGGCCGACACCACGGTGCACCGGGCGGCCCCGCCAGCGCGACGGGGAGGTAGCCGGCGCGGCCACCAGCCGACGGGCCTCGCGCGGTCGCAGCCGGAGCACGGGTGCCGTCGCATGGGTGACCACGACCAGCCGCTCGTCGGCGCGCGGCTGCGACCCCACCCCGGTCCCGTCCTGAGCCTGGTCCTGAGGCTGATCCCGGGACTGGTCCTGGGGCTGGTCCTGCGCCGGGACGGACGGGCCCGTGCCGGCGCTGCAGCCGGCCAGCACCAGGACGGCCGCCGCGAGCAGCGCCCTGCGGGACATAGCGCGATCCTAGGGCCGGGCGGTGCTGCGGCGCTGCAGCTCGAGGGCCACGTCGACGGTCCCCACGCGCGGCAGCGCCTCGACCTCGGAGAGCGGGTGCCAGCGCGCCTCGTCGGTGCTGCCGTCCAGCTCGGCGGTGAGCTCACCGCCGATGACCCGCGCGGCGTACAGCACCCGCACCGCCTTGAGCGGACGTCCCTCGCCCTTGAGCCGGCGCGACGCAGGGATCACCCCGGTGTCGACGCCGAGGAGGCCGAGCAGCTCCACGTCGTACCCGGTCTCCTCGCGCACCTCGCGGACCACGCCCTCCTCGGGGGTCTCGTGCAGGTCGACGCCGCCACCGGGCAGGGTCCAGCGCTTCTGGGCGGGCTCGTTCCACAGCGCCAGCAGCACCCGGTCGTCCTCGTCGAGCACGACGGCGTACGCCGCCAGCCGCGTGTCGTAGGGCGCCTCGCTGGGCTGGGTCGTCCGCTGGGTTGTCGGCTGGGCCGTTGGCTCGGTCGGTCGGTCGGTGCTCACGTGAGCATTGTCGCGGAAGGGCGTGTCGGGGGAATGGGCTTCGACGGCTCGGGCATTGGACATTCATGACCGTTCCGAGCATCACCCTGAACGACCAGACCACCATCCCGCAGCTCGGCTTCGGGACCTACCAGGTGCCGCCGGAGCAGACCGCCGAGACGGTGGCGGCCGCCCTCGAGGTCGGCTACCGCCACATCGACACCGCGCAGATGTACGGCAACGAGCGCGGCGTCGGCGAGGCCGTGCGCGCCTCGGGGATCCCCCGCGACGAGCTCTACCTCACCAGCAAGCTGCACAACCACGTGCACCGTCCCGACGATGCGAAGCGCGCCTTCGAGGAGACCCTGAGCGCCCTGGGGGTCGACCGGCTGGACCTGTTCCTCATCCACTGGCCGCTGCCGACGCGCTACGACGGCGACTACGTCTCGACCTGGCGCGCCCTCACCGAGCTGCTCGCCGACGGGCGCGTGACCTCGGTCGGCGTGTCGAACTTCCAGCCCGAGCACCTCGACCGGATCGTGGCGGAGACCGGCGTCGTGCCGGCGGTGAACCAGATCGAGGTGCACCCCTACTTCACCAACGAGGCGGCCCGTGCGGCCTCGATCCGCCACGGCGCGGAGGTCGAGGCCTGGTCCCCGATCGCGCAGGGCCAGGTGCTCGGCGACCCGGTGATCAACCGGATCGCCCAGGCCCACGACCGCACGCCCGCGCAGGTCACCCTGCGCTGGCACATCGAGCGCGGCGACATCGTCTTCCCCAAGTCGATGAGCCCGGAGCGGATGCGGGAGAACTTCGAGATCTTCGACTTCACCCTCACCGCCGACGAGGTCGCCGAGATCGCGGCCCTCGACCGGGGCCCCGAGGGGCGCACCGGCCCGGACCCCGACACCTTCGACTGGGTCCCCGAGGCCTGATCCAGGCCCGGTTCAGGCGTCCAGCGCCCGGCCCCACACCTGGAGCAGGTGTGCGAGCCGGGCGCGGTCGTCCGGCGCGAGCATCCCCACCAGCCGGTGCTCGTTTTCCAGGTGGGCGGCCACCGCCCGATCGATGAGGGCACGACCCTCCTCGGTCAGCGCAACCACCCGGCCCCGGCCGTCGGTGTCGCTGGCCCGGCGGGTGACCCAGCCGCGCGCCTCGCAGCGGTCGATCCGCTTGGTCGCGGCACCCGAGGTCACCATCGTGCCCGCGGCCACCTCCGAGGGCGTCAGCTCGTACGGCGCTCCGGAGCGGCGCAGCGTCGCGAGCACGTCGAACTCCCCCTCGCCGAGCCCGTGCTGGGCGTAGACGGCGACCAGCTCCTCGGTGAGCCGCAGCGCGACGCGGTGCAGGCGTCCGATGACCCCGATCGGCGAGGGGTCGAGGTCGGGCCGCTCGCGCGACCACTGGGCCATCACCCGCGCGACGTGGTCAGGCTCACTGCGATCAGGGGTCATGCGCGGGAATCTATCTGACCTGGAAGGCATTATGTCTTCCATGGAAAGCAAGTGGCAGGTTCTCGCCGTCACCGCGATCGCCCCGGTGGCGTGGGGGTCGGGGTACTACGTCGCCGACGCCTATCTCCCGGCCGACCGGCCGCTGTTCAGCGCCACCGTGCGCGCCCTGCCCTTCGGCCTGCTCGTGCTCGCCCTGCGACCGCGACTGCCGCAAGGCAGCTGGTGGTGGCGCGCGGGGGTCCTGGGCGTGCTCAACATCGCGGCGTTCTTCGTGCTGTTCTTCGTCGCCGCCGAGCGGCTCCCCGGCGGTCTGGCCGCCACCCTGACCGCGACCGCCCCGATCGCGATCATGCTGCTGGCGTGGGGCCTGGTCCGCGAGCGCCCCCACCCCGCCTCCCTGTTCGGCGCCGTCCTCGGCGCGGTCGGCGTCGCCCTGCTCGTGCTGCGCGGCAGCAGCGGCGTGGACTGGGTGGGCGTCGCGGCCGCGCTCGGCGCGGTCGCCCTGTCCTCGGTCGGGTTCGTGCTGGTCAAGCGGTGGCGCGCCCCGGTGGACATGCTCACCATGACCGGTTGGCAGCTGGTGCTCGGTGGTCTGGTCCTGCTGCCCGTGGCGCTGCTGGTCGAGGGCGCGCCGCCGGCCCTGGACGCTCCCGCGATCGGCGGCTACCTCTACCTCGGCCTGCTCGGCACGGTCGTCGCCTACGCGGTGTGGTTCCGCGGGCTGCGCGAGCTCCCCGCGGCCGCCGTGTCCCTGGTGGGGCTGCTCAACCCGGTCGCCGGCACGGTCGTCGGGGTGGCGCTGGCCGGGGAGGTCTTCGGGCCCGTCCACGCGCTCGGGATGCTGCTGGTGCTCCTCGGCGTACTGACGGGTCAGCCGGCGGTCATCGCCGCCGTACGCCGGCACTTCACCGCCACGCCCGAGACGAGCCCGGACCCGGACGCCTCACAGCCGACGGACGCTCAGCGGCGGGACTGCGCGCTGGTCTGAGGTGGCTCAGCCGACGCGGACCTTGACCTCGTTGGACAGCTCGCCGTTGCTGGTGTCGCGCATCCGGAAGCGGTTCTCGCCGCTCTGGCCGGTCTGGACGTAGGTCGAGAAGGTGCCGCCGCTGACCGAGGCGGTCACCGGGAAGTCGGTCCAGCCGCCGTCGACGAACCGCTCGACCTGGAGAATCGCGCCCTCGCCGTCGGGGTAGACCCCGGTGAGGTCGATCTGCTCCATCGCCGCGACCGAGCTCTGCACGCTCTGCAGGGTGATCCCCTTCTCGGCCTTCTCCGACTCCGAGGGGCTCGCGCTGGGCGACCCCTCACCAGAGCTCTCCTCGTCGCCGGGAGCCAGGGTGATCCGCGGCCCCGAGTCGTCGGTGGTGCGCACCGGGTCGGGGATGTACATCGACTGCTGAGCGCCGGCCCGCCCGCCCTCGTCGTCGCCGCCGATGCCGAGCAGCCGGATGCCGGCCAGGGCCACGAGCCCGATCACCACACCGACCACGACCCCGACGCCCGCGAGCGCGAGCAGTCCGGTCACGACAGGGCGGTCTTGGTTCTGGGCCACGGTGTCGTCACTCCCGGAGGTGGTCGGCGCGGGACGGCCGTGCGGTGTCCGTCCGGGGCCATTGTCGTGGACGCGACCAAGCCGCACCACTCTGGGCCTGATCAGGACTCAGCGGGACTCGAGCACCACCACCGGGATCTCCCGGTCGGTCCAGCGGGCGTACTTCTCGAAGTCGGCGTAGAGCTCCACCAGACGCGGCCACAGGGCGGCGCGCTCCTCGGCCCCGGCGACCCGCGCGTGCACCCGGCGCACCTCCCGGGGCAGGTGCACGGTGGTGTCCGGGGAGGCGAGCAGGTTGCGATACCACTGCGGGTGCTGCGGCAGACCGCCCTGCGAGCCCACCACGACCAGCCGCTCCTCAAGCCCGGCGCCGTCGCGCAGGTAGAGCAGCGGCGTGGTGAACCGGGTCCCGGACTTGCGGCCGACGTGGTCGAGCAGCAGCGTCGGCACCGGCTTGCGCCAGCCCGCCCCGACCCGCCAGGTGTTGCCGACGCGCCCGCCGGTGAGCCGGAAGACCCGCACCTGCACCCGCGACATCCACTTGATCCCGCGCACCGCCCACGGCGAGTCCAGCCCGGCCGGCCGCTCCTCGGGCATGTCCATCAGCCCCATCAGAGGGCCGCCCTGGTCTCGCGCTTCCAGACCAGCTCCTCGTGCAGCCGGCGGCTGCGCCAGCCCTCGGGGGTCCGCACCATCCGGTGGTGGTAGATCCCGCCGTACTCCACGACCTTCGCCTCGGGGCCCTCCCCCACCGGCATCGGGTTGTGGAAGTACGCCGTGACCTGCGCGGCGTCGCGGTCGCCGTCGGGCGCGAGCTCGACCATCACCTGGTGCAGGGAGTGCATGCGGCGCGGGAAGAACGCCGGCAGCACCTCGGCGAGCCAGGCCTTGACCACCGGGTAGCGGTCGGCGATGCCGCCGGTCTCGGTGTAGTCGATCTCGGCGTCGGGGGTGAACACCGTGTCCAGCAGGTCCCAGCGGTCGTCGGCGTCGACGGCCCGGGTGTAGCGGTGCAGCACCTCGGTGATCTCCATGCGGTCGCACAGCTCGCGCAGGCGCGGGTCGGTCTGATTCGAGTCCACGGGACGAACTGTGGCACAGGAGTGGAACGCGTTCTATGTTTCGTCCAGCGCGCCGTCCCGGGCATCGGGGCCGTGCGAGGACGACATCGAGGAGAGCAATGCGGTTCACCTACGCCGAGGCCATGACCCGGGTCGAGAACTACGCCCCGCTGGCCCAGGCCGCGGAGGCGGCCGGCTACACGAGCATGACCATCGCCGACAGCCTGGTCTACCCGCGTGAGTCGGACTCGACCTACCCCTACACCGACACCGGCGACCGCGAGTTCCTCGAGGGCAAGGACTTCATCGAGGCGATGATCCTGTGCGCGCACCTGTTCGCGGTGACCAGCACCCTGCGCCTCACCCCGTTCGTGCTCAAGCTCCCGGTGCGCCCGCCGGTCCTGGTCGCCAAGCAGGCCGCCTCGCTGGCCTACCTGTCCGGCAACCGCCTCGGCCTCGGCGTCGGCCTCTCACCCTGGCCCGAGGACTTCGTGGCGATGGGGGTGCCGTGGGCCAAGCGCGGCAAGCGGATGGACGAGTGCCTCGACATCGTGCGCGGCCTGACCAGCGGCGGGTTCTTCGGCTACGAGGGCGAGTTCCACTCCTTCGCGCCGGTGCAGCAGTGCCCCGCGCCGACCGAGCCGATCCCGCTGCTGGTGGGCGGGCACGCGGACGCCGCGCTGCGCCGCGCCGTACGCAAGGGCGACGGGTGGATGCACGCCGGCGGCGACGGCGAGGAACTGGACCGGATGCTCACCCGGCTGCGCGAGATCCGCGCCGAGGAGGGCGACACCCGCGAGAACTTCGAGGTGCACGTGATCTCCACCGACGCCTACACCCCCGACGGCATCAAGCGCCTCGAGGACAAGGGCGTCACCGACTGCATCGTGGGCTTCCGGGTGCCCTACATCCTCGGCCCGGACATCGAGCCGGTCGAGAAGAAGGTGGAGGCGCTGGAGCGGTTCGCCGAGCGCGTGATCGCGAAGGTCAACCCGTGAGCGGCCACGCGCACTGGGGCCTGGAGGACGGCCCCGGCGCGGGCGAGAACCTCGACCTCACCCGGCCGCTGGCCGAGGCGATCACCGAGGCCGAGCAGCTGATCGCCGGCGCGCCGTTCATCCGCACCGAGGCCGACCTGCTGGAGGGCTACGACTACCTGGCCGGCCGGATCCGGATGGCGGTCCAGGCGGCGTTCGACTACGACCTCGAGCAGCCCCTGTTCATCAACCCCACCCACCAGTTCTCCCGCCAGGGCCTGGACAACCCCGACGCGATCTACTTCCACGCCTACCTCTCCGAGGGCGTGGAGTACGTCGTGCGCGGGCGCCGCGGCACCACCGCCGACCTGTCCTTCCAGGTGATGGGCGGGGGCTACCAGGCCGACTCCGCACCGCCGTCGCTGATGGCCTTCGACGACCGCGAGCTGGAGATCGCCGAGGACGGCACCTTCTCCTTCACCTACGTCGCCGAGCCGGGCGCGAAGACCCTGATCGTGCGCGAGGTCTTCAACGACTGGGACACCGAGGAGCGCGGCACCCTCACCATCGAGCGCACCGACACCATCGGGCGCCCGCGCGCCCCGCTGGCCCGCGAGGGGCTGGCCCGGCGCTACGAGGTGGCGGCGCGCTCGCTGATCAGCTCGATCCGCACCTGGTTCGCGTTCCCGCACTTCTTCCAGTACGCCCAGCCGGTCAACACCCTCACCCCGGCGCAGTCCACCCCCGGCGGGCTCTCCTCGCAGCGCTCCTCGATCGGGCACTACGCGATCGGCGAGGACGAGGCGCTGGTGATCACGGTGCCGCACTGGGAGGACTGCGCCTACCAGGCCGCGCAGATCGGCTCGGACTGGTACGCCTCGACCGACTACGAGACCCACCAGACCTCGCTCACCAAGGCCCAGGCCGTGACCGACCCCGACGGGATGATCCGCTTCGTCGTCTCCGAGCACCCGCCGCTGGACGGGCGCCCGACCGCGAACTGGCTGGAGACCACCGGGCACCGCACCGGCGCGGTGATGCTGCGCTGGCAGCGCCTGGAGCGCGACCTGGGCGCCGACGACGGGCCCCGCACCGAGGTGGTGCCGCTCGCCGAGGTCGCGGCCCGCCTGCCCCACGCCGTACCGCTCACCGACGAGGAGTACGCCGCGCGGATCGCCGCACGCCAGCGCTCCGTGGCCCGAAGGATGATCAGTTGAGCCCGCAGACCGCCGCCGTCCACCTCGAGACCGACGCCGAGGTCGAGGCCCGCTACCGTCCCCTGCCGCTGCTGGAGGGCAAGGTGCTGGTGCTCTCCGGCGTCGGCCCCGGCCTGGGCCGCGCGCTCGGCGAGGAGGCCGCCAAGATGGGCGCCGACCTGGTGCTGGCCAGCCGCACCGAACGCCGCCTGGACAAGATGGCCGAGGTGGTCCGTGGACTCGGGCGCCGGGCGCTCGTCGTCCCCACCGACATCACCGACGAGGACTCCCGGCGCCGGCTGGTGGAGCGCTCGCTGGAGGAGTTCGGACGCGTCGACTGCCTGCTCAACAACGCCTTCGGCATCCCGCCGATGGACCCGCTCACCACCCTCGACCTCGACGGGCTGCGCGCGGCCAACGAGACCAACGTCTTCGCGCCGCTGCGGCTCACCGCGCTGTTCGCCGACGCGCTCGCCGCCACCCGCGGCTCGGTGCTGATGGTGAACTCCTGCGTGCTCTACCAGTCCCAGGAGGAGTACGCCGGCTACAAGCTCTCCAAGGGCGCACTCGAGCACCTGTCCTCCTCGCTGGCCACCGAGCTCGGCCCGCGCGGGATCCGGGTCAACAGCGTCGCGCCGTCCTACATCTACGAGGACGTCAACAAGGGCTACTTCGACTGGATGGCCTCGGAGTCGGGCCGCACCCACGACGAGGTGTACGCCGAGAAGGCCGCCCCCACCGACCTCAAGCGGCTGGCCAGCCCCGCCGAGGTCGCGCGGGCCGCGCTGATGCTGGCCAGCGACCTGAGCTCGGCGGTCACCGGGCAGGTCCTCAACGTCGACTGCGGGGAGTTCCACCGATGAGCACCGGGGACCTGGACACGGGCGGCCTCAACGTCATGGCGCGCACCCGCCCCGACGTCGGCTCCTACGACGACATCGCCGCCGCCGCGATGCGCACCACCGGGCTGAGCGACTTCGGCGGCGACGCCCACGAGGAGGGCCTGCGGATCCTGGTCGACGACCTCGCCTCCCCCGAGGCGGGCCTGACCCCGCTGGGCAACTACTTCCAGCGCTCGGAGGTCAAGAGCGCCCTGGTCGGACGGCTGCTCACCCAGGCGCAGTTCGCGGCCCGCCCCGAGCACGCCGACGTCGCGATCGAGCGCCCGATCTTCCTGATGGGCCTGCCCCGCACCGGCACCACCGCGCTGCACCGGCTGCTGCACGCCGACCCCACCACCCAGGGCCTGGAGATGTGGCTGACCCAGTTCCCCCAGCCGCGTCCCCCGCGCGAGACCTGGGAGGCCGACCCGATCTTCGCCGCCATGCAGCAGGGCTTCGCCGCACACCACGTGGAGAGCCCGGACTACATGGGGATCCACTACATGGATGCCACCACCGTCGAGGAGTGCTGGCGGCTGCTGCGCCAGACCGGCAAGTCCAACTCCTATGAGTCCCTCGCGCAGGTCCCGCGCTACACCGCATGGCTGGCCGAGCAGGACTGGACCGACGCCTACGCGCGCCACCGCCAGAACCTCCAACTGGTCGGCCTGAACGACCCCGAGAAGCGCTGGGTGCTCAAGAACCCCTCACACATGACCGCCCTCGACGCCTTGATGAGCGTCTATCCCGACGCGCTGATCGTCTACACCCACCGCGACCCGGTCGTCTGCCTCGCCTCGTCCTGCTCGCTGTCGGCCGAGACCACCGCCGGGCACTCCACGACGTACGTCGGGGAGACGATCGGGCGCACCCAGCTGGACCTGTGGTCGCGCTCCTTCCACGCCTTCCACGACGCCCGGGCCCGCTACGCCCCCGAGCAGTTCGTCGACATCGCCTTCGCCGACCTGCGCCGCGACCCGCTCGGCACGGTGGGGCTGATCCACGAGCGGTTCGGGCTCGAGTGGACCGACGAGGCCCGCGCGGCGGCCGCGGAGATCGACCGGGAGTCCAAGGAGGGCAAGGCGGCGCCGTCGCACCACTACTCCCTCGACGACTACGGGCTCACCGAGGCCCAGGTGCGCGCGGCCTTCGACCGCGGGTAGCCGGACGTGACCGACACCGTCCTCGCCGTCGCCCTGGTGCTGGCCCTGGTCCTCGGCGGCCTCCAGGCCGGGACCTACTACGCCTGGGCCAGCGGGGTGATGCCCGGGCTGGCCCGGGTCGAG
This sequence comes from Nocardioides sp. dk884, assembly GCF_009557055.1. Classification (NCBI taxonomy): domain Bacteria; kingdom Bacillati; phylum Actinomycetota; class Actinomycetes; order Propionibacteriales; family Nocardioidaceae; genus Nocardioides; species Nocardioides sp. dk884. The sequence continues at coordinate 3,961,053 of NZ_CP045649.1, forward strand.
GACCACGCGTTCGTCGAGGTGATGCGGCAGGTGAACCTCGCGATCGTGAACCCGGTCTTCCTGGCCAGCTTCGTCGGGGCCCCGCTCACTGCCGCGGCCGCTGCCGCCCTCGCCGACGGCACCGCGCGCTGGTGGGCGATCGGCGGCGCCGTCCTCGCGGTCGCGACCGTCGTGGTCACCGTGGCCCGCAACATCCCGCTCAACGACGCGCTGGAGGCCGGCGGCACGGGCGACCCGGCGGTCGCGCGCGCCGGCTTCGAGCGCGCGTGGCGGCGCTGGAACGTCGTGCGCGCGCTCACCTCGACCGCCTCGGTGGCCTGCCTCGGCGTCGCGGCGTACCTGTCCTGAGGTGGGGTGCCGCGCCTGTCCGCCGTCCGGAAGGATCTGCCCATGACCGCTGCCCCCGTGCTCGGCCCGGACGACCCGCGCGCCGACGACGTCCGCGCCCTGCTGGCGCGCCACCTCGCCTTCGGCCACCAGCGCAGCCCGCCCGAGGACGTGCACACCCTCGACGTCGGCGGCCTGCTCGGACCTGAGATCACGTTTCGCTCGGCCCGGGTCGACGGCACGCTGGTCGCGGTCGGCGCGCTGCGCGACCTCGGCGACGGCCACCTCGAGCTGAAGTCGATGCACACCGCCAGCGAGCACCGCGGCCAGGGCCACGGCCGCCGGATGCTGCTCCACCTGCTCGCCCTCGCCCGCGAGCGCGGCGCCACCCGGGTCAGCCTCGAGACCGGATCGATGGACGCCTTCGCGCCCGCCCGCACGCTGTACGCCGCCGCGGGCTTCGTCCCGTGCGAGCCCTTCGGCGACTACTCCCCCAGCCGGAACAGCAGCTTCTTCACGCTGGTGCTCTGAGGCGTGCGGCCGGTACAGCTCGTGGACGTCGAGGGCGTGCGCTGGATCCCCGATTCGCCCTCGGGCACCGCAGCCCTGGTCCTCGCGGGCTCCAGCGGCCGCGTCGACTCGGCGCGTGCCGAGCTGCTGGCACGCCACGGAGTCCTCGCCGAGTCGATCCGCTGGTTCGGAGGAGCCGGCCAGAACGAGGGGCCGTGGGAGATCCCGCTGGAGCTCTTCCTCGCACGCGTGGACGACCTCGCCCGGACCTCCGATCGAGTCGTGGTCCTCGGCACCTCGTTCGGAGCTGAAGCCGCGCTCCTGACCGGCGCTCACAGCCCGCACGTCAGCGCCGTTGCGGCATTCACGCCCTCCGACGTGGTCTGGGCGGGCGTCCGACCCGACGGAAGCCTGACGTCGCACTGGACCCTCGGCGGCACCCCACTGCCCTACGTCGACCTCGTCGACGACTGGGAGCCCGACACCGACCCACCCGCCTTCCGCGGCCACTACGAGGTGTCCCGGGACCGATTCCCCGAGGCGCTCTCCACGGCCGCGATCCCGGTCGAGCACATCGATCAGGTGCTCCTGGTCGCCGGCGGTGACGACCAGGTATGGCCCTCTCAGACGATGGCTGAAGCCATCACGGCACGGCGCGACGCGCAGGGCCTGGAGACGATCCTTGTCCTCGATCCCGATGCTGGCCATCGCACCGTGTTGCCCGGCGAACCCGTCGCCGCGGGAGGAATGCGGATGCGACGCGGCGGCACCCCCGCGTCGGACGCCAGGCTCGGAGCGGTCGCATGGAGTCAGCTCAGCACTCTGCTCTGAGGGCCACCCTCGTGTTCGGAGAGCGACTCGTTGAGCAGACAGCGAGTCACGCGATGCTCGCGAGCCATTCGTCGACCGCCGTCATCCGCTGCACAGCAGGGTGAAAGTAGAAGACGCTCTCCTGCCTGATCGGGCCCAGGAGCACCACGTGTTGAAGCTCCCCCCGGTGCGCTCGGGCCAGCGCAGCGCCCAGCTCGACGAACATCCCCTTCCCTTCCTCGTCGGACATGACGACCAGCACTGCGTCGGCAGTGAGCACTGCCTCCAGGTCGTCGGCGGCCAGACTGGCCGACAGCGCAAGGTCTGATCCGTAGTCCTCCACGAACGTCGCGTCTAGACCTTGTGTCCAGTCCAGGGCGAGCTCGTGCCCGGCCGCCATCACCGCGGCCTGGACCGCCTGCACCGCAGCGATGTCCGTCAACGGCCCGGCGACGTAGATCTTCACGCCGCGACAATCCCACAGGAAGTCATGCTGCAGTCCTCACGTCCGCCGGGCGAATCGAATATCGCCGTTCGGCATCCGTTGATGCAGATAACGGTCATCGTGGATCAGATGGTGATGGTGCGAGCAGAACAACAGTCCATTGTCGAGATCGGTCTTTCCGCCCGCTGACCACGGATCCACATGATGCGCCTCGCACCAGGTCGAGGGAATCGTGCAGCCGTCGGCGCGGCATTCTTTGTCTCGAATTGCCAAGGCCTTTCTCTGACCCGGACTGAAGAGCCGGTTCGCGCGACCGAGATCGAGCGGCACCGAGCGGGTGCCGAGGACGGCGGGGACGAGATTGGCCGTGCAGGCCAGGCGGCGGGCCTCACCGGCGGTGATCCGCGAGCCGTCCGCGAGCGTGGCGGACCCGAGCCCCTCGACCAATGCCTTGAGGTCCATCGTGATCACCAGTGTCGTGGCGTCGCCGCCGTGCAGCGGGAGGCGGGTCGGGTCGATGGTCTCGAGCAACGAGCAGAACGCCTCGCCCAACCGCCGCTCGTAGGGCACCCGCCGCCCGTCCGCCGCAGGCTCGTCCGCTGCCCGGCGGGGGTTGGTGAACGACTCCAGCATCGTGGTCAGTCGCAGCGCGATGCTCTCCGGCACCTGCGCCCTGATGATCGCGGAGCCGTCGCCGAGGTGCTTCACACCCAGCGTCGTACGCCGCCGGGCTCGGCGTTCCGCGGCGCGCAGTTGCTCCTCCTCGACCTTCTCCGCCCACTCCGGCGCGACCACCTCCAGCAGCCGCTCGGCCAGGCGGCCCAGCTCGCGCGGCCCGAAGTCGGCGGCCTGCTCCACCAGGTAGGTCTCCGCGCGGGCCAGCATCGCCGCCCACTCCTCCGCGGTCGCCTCGACCAGCGAGAACGCGTCGGTCAGGTCGTCGAGCGCAGCGACCATCACATGCCCCTGGTCGAGGCTGACATGCCCGCCCGCGAGCGCGGCGCCGACGCGGTGCCAGCGCCGCTCGCACGCCACCCCGAGCCGCTGCAACCGCCGCGCGGACGGGCCCGAGGTGTGGGTGCGGTGCGCGACCCACGCGGCCACGTCGCGACAACCATCGGCGTCAGCCACGTCGTCGGCGCACGCGATCACCCGCGCGTGCATCGCCTGCGCCCGCGAGGCCAGATGGGCCGTCATCCGCAACGCCTGACGCTTCTCCGAGATCGACAGGAAAGTCGGATCACGGTCGGCGATCTTGTCGAGAAACGCCTCCGCGCACCCCACATCGGCGAGGTAGGGATGAGCCGTGCCGGCCATCGTCGCCTCCCGAGAAGGACGTAGTGGAGAAGTGGTTCCGTGGACCCCATTCTACCGATGTTCGAAAGCGTTCGAAATGGCCTGGAAGGTAAAGACTGAATCTGTGGAAAACTCCGCGCCTGCACCCCTGTGCAATTGAGGTGTGATAGCCGCCGTCGCGCAACTGGCACGGCGACGCCCGGTCCGCGGCAGAGCCGGATCGCCGCGGGCGCACGCCACGCGGCAGGGCCGTGCGCTCACTCAATCCGGAAAGTCACCACCTCAGTGGTGCCACACGAAGCAGGCACCTTGAAGCCGACCTGGTCGATGGCGGCATCGAAGACGCCCCCAGCTCCCTTGAGACTCTCCCCAGCACTCACTGCACCAAGTCCCGGTATGCGCAGGGTCAGAGGCGACTCGCTCACGACCTTCGTTCCGAGAGGCCATGCCGCGACTGCGTCGCCGATGCCAGCGCAGTCCCCCACGCGGGTCAGGGGACCGGAGACGATTGCATCCCGACCTCCTGCCATCACGAGCACTTTCGTTGCCCCAGGTTCCCCTGTCGCAGCTGCGGTCACCTCTCGGGGCTGAGATTCCTCTGCGGCACTTGCAGGCTCTGTGGGGGTGGACTGTGCTTCACCGCAGGACGTAGCGCCGAACGTGAGCAGCGCACTCAGCACGGACGCGACCTTCAACCGTGGTGTCATGATGCCTCGGACGTCAGCGGTTGCCGTGTGGTTCCGCCCGCTCAGCCGCCGTCCGGAACCGCCGGCCGGGAGATCGCGTCCCACGGGCATGAAGCCGTTCGTGCCCGTGAGTGTCGCCTTGCTGGCTTGCGGGTCGTTCAGCGCGTGCGCGCAGGCCGGAACCAGCCCCGGCGACGACTGCGTGAGCCGCTACGAGCCGGTCGCAGAGGCCGCGACCTGGCAGGGCCTGCGGGACGCGATGGTGAAGGACGACGAGCGTGGTCGCGTCGCGTCCCTGCGAACACGGGACCGCGGGGAGGACGTCGGGGTCGGCGACGAGGACGCCGTACGCGTGGTCGATCTGGTGAGCCGCAACGGCCGGCGCCTCGCCCAGGTCGAGGTCTGGCGCACCGACGGCCGGTGGCACGCGGGCGAGTGGAGCCAGTGCATCGACTGAACGCCTCCAGCCCTCACCCCACCCGCAGGTGCCGCACCAGGAAGTCGACCTGGTGCCGCACCGCGGGCTCGAAGCACTCCTTGCCCTCGAACAGGTCGAAGTGGTCGGCCGGGTAGTGACGCACCTCGGCGCGCCCGGCGACCGCCGCCTTGGCCGCGGCGTGCGGCGGCGCGCTGCGGTCGAAGTCGGCGATCTGCACCAGCAGCGGGCAGCGCAGGTGCCGCGCCTCCTTGCCGGGCCGGTGGTTGCCGAGCTCGAGGCCGACGGCCGCGTCCACCTCGTTTCGCCACGTCGGGCCGGCGACGGACAGGTAGTCCTCGTAGAGACCCGGGAGCGTGAGCGCACCGACCTCACCCGGCCGGGCCACGACCGGGATCGTCACCCGCCGTCCGACCCGGCTGCGTACGCCGGCGGCCGAGGAGCGCAGCAGGGCGGTGGGCTTGTGGTGGCGCACCGCCAGCCGCGCGGCGGCGAGCCCGTCGACGAGCGGCACCATCGAGATCACGGCCGCGACGTCGTCGCGCCGCGCCCCCGCGGCGAGCACGTGGCCGCCGGCCAGCGAGACGCCCCAGAGCACGAGGCGCTGCGGGTCGACGCCCGGCAGTCCGGCCGCAGCCGTCATCGCGGAGCGGTAGTCGGCGAGCTGGGCGGCCATCGAGACCGTCTGGCGCGGCTCGCCCTCGCTGGCGCCGAAGCCGCGGTAGTCGAAGGCGAGCACGTCGAGCCCGGCCGCGGCCAGCCGCTCGGCGAACGGCGCCAGCCCGCTGTCCTTGGTCCCGCCGAGGCCGTGGGCCATCACCACGACCGGGCGCCCGGCCGGGGTGGCGAGCGCCTCGCCGTCCCCGGGGAAGTGCCAGGCGTGCAGCCGGACCCCGTCGGGGCCGCGGAACCACGTCTCGGCGTACCGCCCCGAGGTGGGGTGCGCCTGTGTCCCCTGTGACGTGCTCATGCGTTCCTCCCGTAGATCGTGCTCAGCCAGACATGGACGACCGCATCGACGTGGCGCTCCCAGTCGAGCTCGGCGGCGTCCTGGACGAGCCGGGCCAGCGCCCGGTCGTTGACGTCGAGGAGCACGGTGGCGACTGCGTGGGCGTCCGGCCCGGGCGGCGCCAGGCCGGCGCGCCGCTCGGCGTCGATGACGTCGGCGGCGATCCGCACGAAGCCCTCCTGGGCGCTGTCCCAGCGCTCCCGCACCCCCGGGCTGGTCGCCCGGGCCTCGAGCATCGCGCGGTAGACGTGGCGGCGTCGTTCCCAGCCCGAGAGCACGGTGCGGATCGCCGCCGCGACCTGGTCACGGACCGCGCCGTCCCCGGCGAGCAGCTCGGCGGCGCTCAGGCCGTCGTCGTGCATCTCCTCCAGCAGGCCCGCGACCGCGTCGGCCTTGTTGTCGAAGTAGAAGTAGAACGCCGAACGGGTCACGCCGGCACGCCGCGACAGGTCAGCGACGTTGATGTCATCCAGGCGGGCGTCGGGCCCGGCGTCGCGCAGGTGCTCGTCGAGCGCCTCCAGCAGGGCGCTGCGGCGCCGGTCGCCGCGGCTCGCGATCACGCCAGCGCCGCCCCGGCCGCCTGGGCCTGCTGAGCGACCCGGGTGAGCAGCGGCGGCGGGCCCTGCACCCGCGCCCGCTCGACCCCGGCGGGGATCTCCTTGGCCCGCAGGTCGTGCTCGTAGATGAAGTAGTCCAGCTGCTGGGTGTGGCGCGGGCGGTCCAGCACGTGGCCGGTGTACTTGGCCTGGTCCTCATCGATCGCCCGCTCCATCGCCGCGGGGTCCGGCAGCCGGTAGCGCCCCACGGCGTACGCCGCGAGCAGCCGGGTCTGGGACTCCACGAACGGGAACAGCGTCGGCGTGGCCTGGGCCAGGCCGACGAAGGCGAGGTCCTCCAGACCGGGCTTGAACATCCGCTTGAACAGCCGGATCCGGTTCTCCGGCGCGCTCAGGAACTCGGGGTCGAAGAACGGGAAGGTGATGTTGTAGCCGGTCGCGTAGACGATCACGTCGAAGTCGTCGCAGGTGCCGTCCTCGAAGTGCACGGTGGAGCCGTCGAGGCGCGCGACGTTGCCCTTCGGGGTGATGTCGCCCGAGCCGAGCCGCAGCGGCAGCTCGACCGACTGCGTCGGGTGGGCCTCGAAGAACTTGTGGTTGGGCGCCGGCAGGCCGTAGAGCTCGGGGTTCGAGCCGGTCATGAACTGCATCTTCTGCATCGCCCAGCGCTGCCACTTCAGCGGCAGGTACGGCGTGGTCGCGTAGTACTTGTCGGCCGGCAGGCCGTAGGTGTACTTCGGCACGATCCAGGCGCTGGAGCGCGTCGAGAGCGTGACCTCGTTGCTCAGCGAGCGGCTGGAGAGCTCGACGGCGATGTCGGCGGCGCTGTTGCCGATGCCGACCACCAGGATCCGCTTGCCGTGGAAGTCCAGCGGGTCGCCGGGGTCGATGTAGTGGTGGGAGTGGATCGACTCCCCGGTGAACTCGCCGGGGAAGTCGGCGTAGCGCGGGTCCCAGTGGTGGCCGTTGGCGACCACGAGCAGGTCGAAGTGCCGCGTCGCGCCGGCCTGGTCGGTGATCTCCCAGCCGCCGCCGTCGAGGCGCTCGGCGTGCTCGACGCCGTTCTCGAACTCGATGCGGTCCAGCAGCCCGAACGCCTCGGCGTAGGAGTCGAGGTAGGCCTTGATCTGGGTGTGGTGCGGGAAGTCGGGGTAGTCCTCGGGCATCGGGAAGTCCTTGAAGGACAGCCGGTGCTTGGAGGTGTCGATGTGCAGCGAGCGGTAGGCGCTGCTGTGCCCGTTGGGGTTGCCGAAGGCCCAGTTGCCGCCGATCCGGTCGGAGGCCTCGAAGCAGGTGTACGGCACGCCGTAGTCGCCGAGCATCTTGCCGGCGGTGAGGCCGCTGATGCCGGCGCCGATGACGGCGGTGGTGGGACCGGGCACGTGTCCTCCAAAGGGGAGCGCGGATGTCCACCCCTGGTGCAAGGATGTGACCTGAGGCACAGTAGGGGCGCACTTGACACGCGTCAACGCCGACCAGACACGCACGGCCGACCGGGGGGGACCCACACGATGAGCACTCAGCAGACGGCCGCGGTGATCGGGGGTGGCTCCGGGATCGGGGCGGCCACCGCCTTCCTGCTCGACGCGACGGGCTACGACGTCGCGATCGGCGACCTCACGACCTCCCCGGGCGTGGACGTGACCGACGAGGCCAGCGTGGCGGACTTCCTCGACGGGGTGGTGGCGGCCCACGGGCGCCTCGACGCGGTGGTCAACACCGCCGGCACCAGCACCCTCGCGGCGGTGGCCGACCACGACGTCGCCGACTTCCGCCGGGTGCTCGACGTCAACCTCACCGGCGCCATGACCGTGCTCAAGCACGCCGCGCGGGTGCTCGGCCCCGGCGGCGCGATCGTCTCCGTGGCCTCGCTCAACGCCCGGCAGCCCGGCGCCGGGATGGCGGCGTACTGCGCCTCCAAGGCGGGTCTGACGATGCTGACCGAGGTCGCCGCCCTGGAGCTCGGACCTCGCGGGATCCGGGTCAACGCGGTCTCCCCCGGCCTGGTGCCGACACCGCTCACCGCGCCGGCCCTGGACATCGACGGGATCGAGGCCGACTACCTCGCGAACACCCCCCTCGGGCGGGCCGGCACGCCCGAGGACGTCGCCGAGGCGATCGCCTACCTGCTCCGCGCGGGATGGCTCACCGGGGAGAACCTCGACCTCAACGGCGGGGCCCATCTGATGCGCTACCCCGACCTCCCAGGGCACGTCGCCCGCGCCTTCGGCTGAGCGCGTCACGACACACATGTGGCATGCCGGGCCGAACGGGGTACTCGGTCAGCATGTCAATCATCGGTTTCCTCGTCTTCGGTCTCGTCGTCGGCGCGCTGGCGCGCCTGATCAAGCCCGGCAAGCAGAACCTCTCGATCCTCGCCACGCTCGGCCTCGGTGTCGTGGGCTCCGTCATCGGCGGCCTGATCGCCTCGGCGCTCGGCACCGGCGACATGTGGGAGCTCAACATCCTCGGCTCGATCGTCGCCATCGTCGCGGCGGTGCTGCTGATCGGTGTCGCGGAGAGCGTCACCAGCAAGCGCTGACCCGGCGACCGCGCCCCACCCCCACGGAGCGCGCCGCCCAGATCCACCTGTGAGAAGCCCGCGCCGGTCCGGCGCGGGCTTCTCGCGCGTGCGCACCGCGGACCCGGGCGCCATTGGCGCCGACTCGCGCCGCCATTGGCGCCGACTCGCGTCAGTCGACCAGGCCCCGGCGCCGCGCGATCGCGGCCGCCTCGGTGCGGCCGGCAGCGCCGAGCTTGGCCAGGATCCGCGACACGTGCACCGACACCGTCTTGGCGCTGATGAAGAGCTGGCGTGCGATCTCGCCGTTGGAGCGGCCCTCGGCGACCAGCGCCAGGATCTCCGCCTCCCGGGGGGTCAGCGCGTCGGGCTCGGTCTCGGCACGCACCGGCGTCGAGCCGAGGGCGCGCAGCTCCTCGAGCAGCGGGCGCGCACCGAGGGCGCGCGCGGCCTCGCGGGCCAGGTCGGCGCTGACCCGGGCACCGGCGAGGTCCCCGCTCGCGCGCAGGATCCCGGCGAGACGCGTGCGCACGACCGCCAGCTCGTGGACGTGGCCGAACTCGCCGAACGCCGCCTCGGTCGCGTGCCAGGCGGCCACGAGCGTGTCCACCGGCGTCGGCTCCCCGCACAGCCACCGCGCGCGCAGCACCTCCGCGTCCAGGCGGTGCTCCCAGGCCCGTCCCTCCGGACCCCAGTGGCCCGAGGGGTCGGTGTACTGCTCACGCACCGTGCGGCCGTCCGCGTGCAGCCGCGCCACCCGCTCACCGATGAGCGCCCGCTCCGCCGTGCTCGCCCGCGGCACCAGTGCCGCGAGCTGCCCCGCCGCCACGGCCGCGAGCCGGATCCGCGCGCTGAACCACTCGTGCCAGATGCTGCCGAGCACGCCCACCGCCTCGTCGTACGCCGTGCCGACGGCGGCGGGGTCCCCCGAGCGCCCCGCCTCGATGATCTGCAGGCCACCGGCGTGGATCACGATCGCGCCCTCGCGGTGCCACAGGGCGCGCAGCGGCCGCAGCGCGGCGCTCACGTCGGCGCCGCGCGCCTGCTCGACGAGCAGGCGCGTCGCGGTCAGGATCGCGGCCGGGATCGGCGGGGCGTGCTCACCACAGTCGGTGAGGGCCAGCACCTCGTCCCACCGCCCTCGGACGTACTCGATCCACGCCAGCTGCCAGCGCGCCTCGAAGCCGTACGGCCCCCACTGCAGCCCGGTCTCGGCGGCACGCTCGACACCGCGCCGGAACCCCTCGGCCGCGACGTCGAGCTCCGCCCAGTCCGCATGGGAGCGGGCCAGCAGGAACCGGCCGCGCAGCTCGGCACTGACCACGCCGGCCTCCTCCGCCTGCGAGATCGCGTCGCGCAGCGCCGCGCGCAGGCCCTGCACCGGGCCGGCCTTCTTCAACCCGGAGAGGGTGGTGACGGCATCGGAGACGTGCTCGTGGAGGTTGAGGCGCTCGGCGAGGGCGAGCGCATCCATGCCCACCGCCTCGGCCTCGTCGTAACGGTCGACCGAGGCCAGGATCCGCGCGTGGATCGCCAGCGTCCGGGCGCGCAGCGCGCTGTCGCCCTCCGGGGCGAGCGCGACCGCCTCGGCGGAGATCAGCGAGGGGTCGGTGTCGGTCTCGGTGATGTAGAGCGCGTTGGCCTGGGCGGCCAGCATCCGGGCGCGCTGGGCGTCGGTCGCATCGGGCATCCGGCGCAGGTGGTCGGCGATCAGGGCGACTGCCCGCTCGGGGTCGCCGCTCGCGGTCCGCGCCTCGGCGGCCCGCACGACCAGACGGGAGGGCTCGACGTCGCGGCAGGCCAGGCAGCGCTCGGGGTCCGCGATCAGCTCGAGCGCCTGCTCGTAGTGGTACGCCGCCTCGTCGGGGCCACCGACCCGTGTCGCCTCCTCGCCGGCCTGGATGCTCGCGCTCAGTGCGGTGTCGAGGTCGTTGGCCAGCCGGGCGTGGCGGGCCAGCTCCGCGGCCGTGCCCCGGGCCGCGCCCTTCTGCAGCGCCGCGCCGTACGCCGCGTGCAGGCGGACCCGCTCGCCGGGCAGCAGGTCGTCGTACACCGCCTCGCCGAGAAGGGCGTGGCGGAAGGAGTAGGTGCCGCGCTCGGGGATCAGCACGTTCATCTCCACCGCGCCGCGCAGGCCGGCGTCGAGCGCGATCGGGTCGAGCCCGGAGACGGCCTCGACCATCTCGTGGGCGACGGAGCGACCACCCACGCTGGCGGTGCGCACCACCTGCCGGGCGAGGTCGTCGAGGCGATCCAGACGCAGCAGCAGCACGTCGGCGAGGTCGGCGGGCAGCCAGCGCTCGGGACCGGCGGCGGCGCTGGTGAGCTCCTCGACGAAGAACGCGTTGCCCTCGGCGCGCACCACCACGCTGTCGCTGAGCGCGTCGAGCTCCGCCCCGCCGAGCCCGGGCGGGGCCAGCTCCGCGACCAGCCGGCGTACCGCGTCGTCGTCCAGCGGGCCGAGCGCGAGGCGGGCGACGCCTCGCACGCGCGACCATTCCGCCACCTGGCGACGCAGCGGGTGGCGGCGGAAGAGGTCGTCGGAGCGGTAGGACACGACCATCACCACCGGCCCCACGAAGGCACGGGAGAACAGGAAGCTCAGCAGGTCGCGGGTCGAGCGGTCGGCCCAGTGGGCGTCCTCGACGACGAGCAGCAGCGGCGCCTCCGCGGCGACTCGCTCGAGCAGCACGTGCACGGCCTCGAACAGGTCCCCGCGGTCGAGGGTCGCCGCGTCGATGTCGCTGGGCTGCGCGGCCAGCACGCGGCGCCCGGGCTGGAGCCGCGCGAGCGCCGGGTGGCTGCGCGCGACGGTCTCGACGACCTCGGGACGGGTGACGGCGAGGTGCCCGAGCACCTCCGAGAACGGCAGGTACGGCAGCGCGCTGTCGCCGAAGTCCAGGCAGTGCCCGGCCGCGACCTGCCAGCCGGCGGCCACCGCGAGGTCGCGCAGCTCCATCAGCAGCCGGGTCTTGCCGACCCCGGCGTCCCCGGCGAGCAGCACGACGCCGCTCGCCCCGCCCGGACGCCCGTGCACGCCCAGCAGGGCGGCGAGCTCGGCGAGCTCGGCGTCGCGGCCGACGAGGGTCCCGCTCGGGTGAGGCACGTCCTCCATCTTGACGGTTTCGAGCCCCGATCGCTCGCGAGTATCGGTCATCGATCGGGTCGGTGGTTCGGCGCCGCCGGCGGCACGCTGCTCAACGGGCGTTGTCGGTGGCCTCGGCGGGCCGGCGCGCGCGGGCGCGGCGGCGGCCCCGGCGGCGGCTGCTGGCCCCGGCGCGGATCCGCTCGTTGCGGTAGTCCATCTCGGCTCGCCAGAACTGGTTGGTGCTCTCGTACATCTCTGCTCCCGTGCTCGCCCTCACCGGCTCTCGGTGATGACGCCGACACTGCGCGCCTGAGGGAGATCCCCGCATCGGGCAGTTGCCCTATGCCCGACCGCCCTGGCCTCCCCCACCCCGGCCTGAGGTACCCCTGAGGTAGTCGCCGAGTCGGCGCCAGTGGTGGCGCGAGTCGGCGCCAATGGTGGCGCGAGTCGGCGCCGATGGCGATCAGCCGATCGGTCGGCCACCGATCCAGGTGCTCCGCACCAGCGGTACGCCGGGGCGGTAGGCGAGATGGACGTGGCTGGGCGCGTCCAGCACCTGCAGGTCCGCGCGGCGCCCGGGCGCCAGCACTCCGACGTCGTCGCGGTCGAGGGCCGCGGCGCCCACCACTGTCGCGGCCCGCACCGCCTCCGCCGGCGTCATGCCGAGCTCGCGCACGGCCAGCGCGACGCAGAACGGCAGGCTCGAGGTGTACGACGAACCCGGGTTGCAGTCGCTGGCCAGGGCCACCTCGACCCCGGCGTCCAGCAGCCGGCGCGCGTCGGACCAGGGCTGCCGGGTGGAGAACTCGACCCCGGGCAGCAGGGTGGCGATCGTGCCGGAGTCGCGCAGCGCGTCGACGTCCGCGTCGGTGAGGAACGTGCAGTGGTCGACCGCGACCAGCCCCAGCTCGGCGGCGAGCCGCACCCCGGGGCCGGCGCCGAGCTGGTTGGCGTGCAGGCGTCCCCGCAGCCCGGCCGTCGCACCGGCCGCGAGCACCTCCCTCGCCTGGTCGGCGTCGAAGGCGCCCTCCTCGCAGAAGGCGTCGACCCAGCGGGCGTACGGCGCGGCCGCCTCGAGCATCGGGCCGGTGACCAGCGCGACGTACTCCTCGGGCGTGCTGTCCTCGGGCACCACGTGCGCGCCGAGGAAGGTCGTCTCGTCGGTGAACTGCCGCGCGATCGCGAGGCTGCGGGCCTCGTCGCGGACGGTGAGGCCGTAGCCGCTCTTGATCTCCACGGTGGTCGTGCCCTGCGCCCGCATCTCCGCCACGTGCCGCGCGACCTGCGCGGTGAGCCGCTCGTCGCTCGCCGCCCGGGTCGCCGCCACGGTGGTGCGGATCCCGCCGGCGGCGTACGGCGTGCCGGTCATCCGGGCGCTGAACTCCGCCGCGCGGTCCCCGGCGAAGACCAGGTGGCTGTGGCTGTCGACGAACCCGGGCAGCACCGCCCGCCCGCCCACGTCGTACGCCGTGTCCGCGGCAGGAGCCTCGGCGACCGGCCCGACCCAGGCGACCGTGCTCCCCTCGACGACCAGCGCCGCACGCTCGATGACGCCGAGCACCCCGTGGCCGAGCGCGGGGTCGCCGGTGACGAGCTCGGCGATCCCGGTGAGCAGGGTGCTGGTCATCGCGCGGCCTCCTCGACCAGGCCCCACACGGCGCCGACGGCGTCGGCGAGCTCGCGGCCGACGTCCTCGCGATCGGCGGCGGTGTGGACGACCCGGCCGTCGGCGACCACGTGGGTGACGTCGGCGGCGGTGGCCGCCCAGACGGCGGTCTGCACGCCCGCGCCGGTGCCGGCGGTGCGAGGGCCGGCGGTGTCGAGGGTGACCAGGTCGGCCCGGGCGCCCACCTCGATCCGGCCCGCGTCGGACACCCCGAGACTGTCGTGACGCAGCCCGGCCGCCAGCAGCTCGGCGGCCGGCCAGTGCCCGCGCCGCTCGGTGGCCAGGCGCTCGTGCAGCTCGAGGCCGCGTATCTCCTCGAAGAGGTCGACCACCGCGTGGCTGTCGCTGCCCACGCTGAGCCGCGCCCCGGCCTCGTGCAGCGCCCGGCCCGGGCCGATGCCGTCACCGAGGTCGCGCTCGGTGGTCGGGCACAGGCAGGCCGTCACCCCGGCGACCCCGAGGGCCCCGACGTCGCCGTCGGTCAGATGGGTGGCGTGCACGACGGTGGTGCCGGCGTGCAGCTGCCCGGCGCCGGCCAGCACCTGCGTCGGGGTGGCGCCGAGGCGGGCCAGGCACTCCTCGTTCTCCACGCGCTGCTCGGAGAGGTGCACGTGGACCAGCGGCCCCGCCCACCGCGCCAGCTGCTCGGGCGGCACCGCGCGCACCGAGTGCAGCGCCGCCCCGACCCGACCGTGCGCGGGCGCGGGCAGCGCCGCGACCCGGGCCGCCCAGGCGTCGATGTCACCGTCGCTGAAGCGCCGCTGCACCCCCTCCGGAGGCGCCCCGAACCCGCTGGAGAGGTAGCAGGCGTCCAGCAGCGTCACCCGCACCCCGGCATCCCGGCCGGCCTCGAGCAGCGCGAGCCCCATCACGTTCGGCTCGTCGTACGCCGTCCCGTCGAGCTGGTGGTGCAGGTAGTGGAACTCCCCCACGCCGGTGATCCCGGCCGCCGCCATCTCCCGGTACGCCGCCCGCGCGAGGCGCCGCAGCGAGTCGGGGTCGAGCACCGCCGCCACGGCGTACATCCGCTCGCGCCAGCTCCAGAAGCTCCCGCCGCCGCGCTGCTCGGGGACCTGGGTGCGCCCGCGCAGCGCCCGGTGGAAGGCGTGGCTGTGGGTGTTCGCCAGGCCGGGCAGGGTCAGCCCGGGCAGCCGCACCGCACCCCCGGTGCGCGCGGCCGGCGCCTGCGGCAGCACCGCGGCGAACCGCCCGTCGGCGACCTCGACCAGCACGTCGTCGCGCGTCGCGCCGTCCACCCAGGCCCGCTCCAGGAGGTACGCCGTGGCGCTCACGCACAATTCCTCTCATGGAGTTCGAGGACGTCGTACGACGCCGCCGCATGGTCCGCCGCTACGACCCGACGCCCGTCGACCCCGCGGTCGTCGACCGCGCGCTGGCCCACGCGACCCGGGCCCCCAGCGCGGGCTTCACCCAGGGCTGGGGCTTCCTGGTGCTGGACACCCCCGCCGACGTGGGCCGGTTCTGGGCCGCCACCGCCGAGGACACCGGCTCCCCGGACACCTGGCTGGCCGGCATGATGACGGCGCCGGTGGTGATCGTGCCGTGCAGCAGCAAGGCGGCCTACCTCGGCCGCTACGCCGAGCCGGACAAGGGCTGGACCGACCGCGAGGAGGCCCGCTGGCCGGTGCCCTACTGGCACATGGACACCGCCATGGCCAGCCTGCTGGTTCTGCTGACCGCTGTCGACGAAGGCCTCGGCGGCTGCTTCTTCGGCATCCCGCCGCACCGGCTGGACCGGCTGCGCGCGGAGTTCGCCATCCCCGACGACCACGACCCGATCGGCGTGGTCACGCTCGGGCACCCCGCGGCCGAGCCCGGCACCGCGGGCTCCCCCGCCCGGCGCCGGCGCCGGCCGCTCGCAGAGGTGGTCCACCGCGGCAGCTGGGGCGCGTCGGGCTGAGGTCACCGCGTCAGTCCAGCGTCCCGGGGGCGTCGAGGTCAACGGCACCGCCCCGTCCCGACAGCGTCCAGCCGCCGTGGCCTGCTCGTTTGCCTGCGCACCCCTTCGGGCACCGAGGGCGCCAGTCGCTCCCGGGAACGCCGGGGAGCCGCGATCGAGAGGCACCACCATGGGTTACGGACTCGGCGTCTTCCTGCTGGCGATCGGGCTGATCCTCGCCTTCGCCGTCACCGACGCCATCAACAACATCGACCTCACGATGGTCGGCTACATCCTCGCCGGCGCCGGCGCGCTGATCATCGTGCTGACCGCGATCCAGCTCAACGCCCGCCGCAGCGCGACCTCCGTGTCGCGCACCACCCACCCCGACGGCCGCCAGAGCGTCAGCGAGCAGCGCCGCGACGTCGACCCGCCGGCCACCATCTGAGCCGGAAGCCGCCACGCAGGCGACCGTGCCCCCTAGCCTGCGGGCATGGTCGCCCCCGAGGACGGCTCGCGCGAGCGCGCGGTCGCCAAGCTGCAGGCACTCGTCCGGATCCCGACGGTCAGCCACCCGGATCCTGCCGACATCGACACCGCGTCCTTCGACGCGTTCCTCGCCGAGCTGGCCGGGCAGTTCCCGCTGGTTCACGATCACCTCGAGCTGACCCGGATCCACACCCACGGGCTGCTCTTCCGCTGGCCGGGGGTCAGCGACGACCGGCCCCTCGTGCTGATGGCCCACCTCGACGTGGTGCCGGTCGAGGGCGAGTGGACCCACCCGCCGTTCTCCGGCGCCGTGGTCGACGGCCAGATCTGGGGCCGCGGCACCCTCGACGACAAGGGCTCGCTGGTCGCGATCTGCGAGGCCGTCGAGACCCTGCTCGAGCGCGGCCACGTCCCGGCGCAGGACGTCTGGCTCAGCTTCGGGTGCGACGAGGAGGTCTTCGGCGTCGCCGCCCCGCTGGCCGTCGAGGAGCTGCGCCGCCGCGGCGTACGCCCCTGGATGGTGCTCGACGAGGGCGGCGCGGTCGCCAGCGAGGCCTTTCCCGGCGTCGGCGCGCCGGTGGGCGTCGTCGGGGTCGCGGAGAAGGGGGTGACCTCCTTCGCGCTGCGCGTCGAGGGCCCCGGCGGCCACGCGTCCACCCCCTCCCGGCTCGGGCCGACCGCCCGGCTGGCCCGCGCCATCACCCGCCTCGAGCGCTCGCCGATGCCGGCCCGGGTCCCGGAGCCGACCATCGAGCTGTTCCGCCGTCTCGCCGCCCACGCGCCCGGCCCGCTGCGGCCGGTGATGGCCAACGCGGCCAAGGTGCGCCCGGTGCTCGCCCGGGTGCTGCTCGCCGCTGGGCCCGAGCCCGCCGCCCTCGCGCGCACCACGTTCGCGGTGACCACGCTGTCGGCCAGCCCGGCGATCAACGTGCTGGCCGCGACCGCGAAGGCCGGGGTCAACGTCCGGA